>JALZAL010000066.1 GCA_030948325.1 Candidatus Dormiibacterota bacterium | reverse complement strand
CCTCCGCATCGAGCGCAACGCCAACTACGAAACACTCCAAGAGGCCCAGAAGGGCGACCTCGACATCACGCCGCGCCTTTCATGGTTCCTGCGCGTGCTCGATCAGGCGCTCGACGATGCGGAAACGCTCTTGGCTGCGGTCTTATACCGACTTGCATTGATCAAAACCTGTGAGCCCATTGGCGTAGGCCGATGGACATGATTTTCCAGGGTTGCTCGACGAGCTTGTTCCAGGCGTGGCAGCAATGGTCGACGATGTCGTCGTATGAGGCAAACACCCGGTTGGACAGCCAGTTGTCGCGCATGAACTGCCACACATTTTCCGCGGGGTTCAGTTCCGGCGCGCGGGGCGGCAGCGGCAGGAGCGTGATGTTGGCCGGAATGTCGAGCTGGGCCGATCTGTGCCAGCCGGCCTGATCGAGCATCAGGACGGCGTGGCAGCCCGGGTCGATCACCGTGCTGATCTCCCTGAGGTGCTCGGTCATAGCCTGGGTGTTGCAGCGGGGCAAAACGAGACCGGCGCCTTTCCCTTTGGCAGGACAGATCGCCCCGAAGATATAGGCCGACTTCGTGCGCTGATCGTGCGGCGCCCGAGGACGCGTGCCCCGCCGCGCCCAGCGCCGCGTGATGGTGTTCTTCTGGCCGACCCGCGCCTCGTCCTTACATGAGGGTTCGACTGTCAACGATGTTTTTGCATGTGATCCTCTGTTGGGATGAGCGTTTTATCGAGGCAGTCGGGTCCGGGGCGGTCCTGCATCACAGCAACGGCTGCGTCACCTTACATGCGGTCGGGCCATTGGCTTGTTCCCGAACCATAATGCCTCATGCACGAGGCGTTACCCCAGTGAAACGCGACCAACCTGAAACGCGGCAACTCGATTGCCACCAAAGAAGAAGACGGTCGCGGTTCCCCGTATCACCGTCAGCGGTGAGGCCGCCTCCGGCAATCCTTCTGTCAGCTTAAGCTGCGCCGACGGCGTCGGCCCTGATCTCGATGCCTTCAGGCAGCACGCCGGTCTCGACATAGCGCCACAGCGCGATGAGCAGCTTCCTGGCCATGGCCACGATGGCGATCCGCCGCGTGCGCCCCTGCAAGGCGCCGACACGTTCGCGGAACCAGCCGGCCAGCGCGCTCCCGGGCTGGTAGCGCAGCCAGAGCCAGGCGAGCTGGATCAGCGTTGTTCGGGCCCGTGGGTTGCCCGCGCGGCTGATGCTTCGATCGCGGTCCAGGCCTCCGCTCTGGTAAGGCATTGGCGCAATGCCGACATAGCTCGCCAGTTGGCGGCGGTTGGCGAACGAGCGGTACAGCACCTCACGCACCAGCACGGCGGAGAAGTTCTCGCCGATGCCGCGGATGCGCTGGAGTGCTGTGATCTTCCTCGCCATCGCGTTGTCGGCCGCTGCCGTTTCGGTCGCCGCCGTCAACGCTGCCGCGCGTTCGGCTTCCAGTTCTCGGATCAGCTCCAATGCCAGCACAAGCCGGCGTCGCAGGCGATCAAGTTCGGCGCGCAACAGCGACGGCAAGGGTCTCCCGTCGCCCGTGCGTAGGTCCGCCAAGTCACGCTCCCATGACCGCAGCGACGGCCTTCTCCTTATGCCTTGCGTGAACAACAACGCCTCGATCCGGTTCTCGATGCGAAGCTTTTCCTGCACGAGATGCTCGCGCTCGCGGTGAGGCCGCTTGGCATCCTCGTCCTCAGGTGTGGGGACTTGCACCATGCTGCACACCTGCCGGTCGCCGCTCAGCCAGGCCGCGAGGACGCGCAGCATGCCTTCGGCGTCGAGCCGATCGGTCTTGGCTCGACGCGCGCGCCGGTTCACCAGGATACTGGTCGGCTCCAGCACGTAGGACGCAAAGCCCTGCGCTGTCAGCAGCCGGTGCAGCCAAAAGCCATCCCGCCCCGCTTCGAAGCAGCAAGCCACATTAACGCCAGCGCCCAGCTTGGTCGATGCCTGCCGGCGGACGTCCGCCAGCAGCGCCAGCAGCCCCGTCGTGTCGCCGCCCTCGATGCGGCGCACGCGGGACTTCTCGGCGCCGGGCAGACGGATTGCGACGAGCCAGGACGATGAGCTCAGTTCGATGGCGACGTGGACGGTGGTCTCGGACGGCATGCGGCAGGCTCCCGGTTGATTGCGGATGCCGCCAGTCTGACCTTCAGCCCAGGCGCTGTCCGCCCCCATAGCATCTGGAACCACAATTCTATAGGGGTGCCAGCCGGAAGCTTCGCCTTGATCGCCTCCAGTTTGGCCGGAAAAGTTCCTGAGAAACTACCCTGGCGCTGGCGCCTGCTGCAGTATGTAGCCGAGGGACTTCGCACGTCGTTGAAGGTTGGCCAGAACGCGGCCGCGATATCTTTCCTCGTAGTAAGAGGCACCGGGGTCCGCATAGTCCATCCCATGACGCAACGTGTTGTAGAACAGCGTGGCGATCTTGCGGGCCGTTGCGGTCACTGCTTTGGCCTTGCCGACACGTGCGGATAGCCGCCGATAGAAGGCACCCAGCGCCGTCTGTGTGCGGCCGACGGTCACGGCGGCGAGCCTCAGCAGCGCCGCCGCCCTGTTGCCGGACCGCCGCGTTCGGGTCGAGAGAACCTTGCCGCCCGATATCTTATTGCCGGGCGCCAGGCAGAGCCAGGAGGTGAAATGCTTGGCATCCGGCCAAGCGGAGAGGTCTGTGCCGCACTCGCCAACGAGTTTCAGCGCCAGTGAAGGACCCAGACCGTGAATTTGCGTCAGGTCGACTCCGAGGACCGCATGCAGGGCGGCCCTGGCGTCGAAGGCCGGTGCATTGGCCGTCTTGTCGCGATGACGCGCCGGCGACAACCGGCTCACAGGCTTGCCAGCTGTGTCTCTCAACCGACCCAATACCGCCTCGATCCGCGAATCACAGTCCGTGACCTTGGCTTGATAGACGTCGTAAAGTTCCAGTGCCTGCCCAAGAGCAAAGACGTGCTCCTCGCGCCAGTTTCCGACCAGTGCCGCAACGATGTCCTCCGCCGAGGCATGGCAGCGCCGATCACGATTGGTGGCCAGCACCGCGGGATCTCGCTCACCTGCGACAATAGCGCGAATGATGCGCATCCCGGTTGCGCCTGTCATGTCGGTCACGACGTGGTGCAATTGGACATTCATCTGCATCAACGACTTCTGCATATGCTGGATGTGTGAGGCAGTGTAGTCCAGCAGGCGCTCGCGCTGGCGGGAATAGGCGCGCAACGCAGCCAACTCGCCTTTGGGCCGGAAGCTGGCACGCAGAAGCCCATATTCGTGCAGCCGCCGCAGCCACTGGGCGTCGCTGACATCGGTCTTGCGGCCCGGCACGTGCTTGGCATCCCGGGCGTTGACCAGCATCACCTCGAATCCACGCTGATCGAGGAGTTCGTAGGCAGGGATCCAGTAAACGCCGGTGGACTCCATGGCGACCGTTCTCACGCCGCAGCGCTCGAACCAATCGGCCAATCGCTGCAAATCACCGGTGCAGGTCCCGAAGGTGCGCACCGGCTCAATGTCCCGGTCCGGCGGAACCGCTGCGACATGCATCCTGGATCCGATATCGATTGCCGCGGCATTCGGGTGGGTGGGAGTGACGTCTCGCTCGGGGCGCGACCGCTTCGATTTGGCCATGATATCCTCCTCTCAGTTCGAGCGGAGGGGCTGGGCTGTGCAAACAGATCAACTTCCTGACCGGGATCACCGCGAAGGCGTCACCACTCTCAAGTGCGCAACAGCTCATGGACCACGTTTTTTGACGGGGTTTGCTACCACCAGAAATCTACCGGCCGCTCCCCTCCAACGATCAGGATAGCACCACCGTTTCTACCGCCACAGGCGGGCGACGGCCGGCGACAGGTTTTTTAAAATCCTCGATAGCGGCCTCGTTTTGGGCATAGTGCTGCGGCCGGGCCGACAGCTTGCGGAAGCCGAGCTTGCGCAACTCGCGGCTGATGGTGGTCTCGTCCAGGCTGATGCGGAACTCCTCGAACACCCACCAGGCCAGATCCTTCAGCCGCCAGCGCACCACGCCGTGGATCGCCGGGATCGGCCCGCTTTCCACGACCCGAGCCAGGGATCGGCGCTGCTCGTGGCTCAGCTTGGAAGGACTGCCAGGGGCCTTGCCGTCGATCAGACCTTCGGGACCCTCGGCGTTGAAGGCCAGGACCCAATCCCGCACCGTCTGCAATCCGACCCCGCCGATGCGCGCGGCGTCCGTGCGAGTGCCTCCATCGTAGATCTCCGCCAGCGCCGCAAGCCGGCGTCCCTGAGCCGCGTCCTTGGTGGTTTTCGCAGCACGCCTCAAAGCTGACGCATCGAAATCGGCTCGCAACGGGATCGGCATGCTCATCACGGACACTCCTGGTCCGCCGCATTGATTCAGCCTCCAGCCGATTCGCATAGCCCCAACGAGTCCCGGTCAATGCGAGTTGGTATTAGGCGCTGCTGCGAGCGTCTTCAACCGGCTTCCGTGGTCCGCTTCTCGCCTGCTTTCACTAGCATTGCACGCATCGTGTCACGCTCCTCCTGGCTCAAGAGGGCCAGATCATAAGGCCGCTCCATCTTCACCTCAGTTGTCAATTCCTGTTTGTCCCGCCATTCTTTTTGGCGTCGGTTCTTCAGCCAGAAGATGCACGCCGTCGTATCGGGCGCGAACTGGTCGACAACAGGCGTCTCAACGACCTTGCCATCAATGATGTTGAGTTTCACTGTATCATACGAATAACCCGTAGCGCGGCGGAAGAGAGCGACCTCCACCATGTCGTCAGCTATGTCCTTTGCCCGGTTTAAGGCCTCGCGAAACTCTGGAAACTCGTTCTTCCAAACGTAGATTGTTGATACATTTACCCCAAAAGCCGCGGCCAGGTCGATGTCACGAGCACCACGTTCGCAAAGAGTACGTGCGCGATCACAAAACTCGGACCTGTACTTCGA
>JALZAL010000058.1 GCA_030948325.1 Candidatus Dormiibacterota bacterium | reverse complement strand
ATTTCGCGGACATCATCCGGCGCCGTCTCTTCGCCAACGAGCCTGATCCGAGGGTTGTTTCGGAGACGGCGGCCGAGTTCTTACAAGCGATGAGTGGTCATTGGAAAAGTGACCTTCTGGCCAAATTTGACTGGGCGAAGTCGGATCAATTCAGGAAAGCGGTCGAGCGTTGCTATCCATTTCACCCTTCGCTGATAGAGCTCGCGGAGCACGAGTGGTCGACTCACACCGGTTTTCAGCGTGTCCGCTCGACGATCCAGATCTTCGCGACTACGGTGTGTGCGCATCTCAAGCGGTCGCAAGCGGGCGAATGGGTCCCAGCACTGATCGGGCCAGGCGACCTTCCGCTGTCGAACCCTGATGTCGTTAATGCCGTTCTGACATCCGGTCTGCTCGAGGACGACCGGATCGTGTCCTCGTATCGCGAGATCGCCGGCACCGAGGTGGTAGACACGACGGATGCGCGTGGCACGGCTCGGGAGAAGGACCTTAGCCGCAACGCAGCCTTCCGTGACGTAAACCCGAGAGCGTCCGAGCGGCTGGGGACTGCGCTATTCCTGTATTCAGTAAGCCCCAGGCCGAGGGGTCAACAGGGTGCCACCGAAGCCGAGTTGAAAGCTGCCACGTTTGTACCCGACCACAGGTACCAGCCGAGTGACGCCGACGTGGTTCTTGCGGAACTGCAGGACGCGACGACCGGATTCGTCACCCTCGACAGCCTTCCGGGCCGTGGCGGCCAACCCGGACGGCACTTTTTCTCGACTCGTCAAACGATCAACATGCTGATCAAGGCACAGCGTGCGATGGTGGCTGACGCTGACCGCGATGCTGTGCTTGCTGATCGGGCATGGGAGCTCGTGAAGTCTGGTCCGTTCAACAGCACAATTCGGGTAGAGACTTCGCGGGCAACCGATGGGCAGAGCCCCCTGGCCATCCTTGCGTCAGCAGGTATCGACGACGCCCGGAAAACGCGTCTGGTCGTTCTTGACCCACGCCGGTTCAGCCTTCTGAACGGCTCGGACCAGGAGACCCGCCTCGCCGTCAGGGCTGCCCTTGGCATCGGCGACAACAAGCTCCCAACGGCATGGGCTTCATCAGCAGTGTTTGTATGCATCAACACCCAGCGCCGGGCCCAGGCTCGCAACCTGGCAAGTGAGTACGAAGCGCGTCGCCGCGTTGCTGCGCTTGAGGCAGTGAAGACCGACCCAGACTTGAAGGAAAAGGCGGACGCAGAAGTCAAGGAGGCGAGGGATCGGCTCGACAAAGGGATCCGGTTTGCGTTCCAACACATCATCTACTTGCGCGAGGACAGCGACGGCAATCGCGTCGAGGACACGATCAGGCTAGATGCCGAAAATGAGACCGCGCTCCACGGCGACCTGGTTTGGGCGGCGCTCCACGCCAAGGACAAGGCGTTTGGGCAGGGCGAGTTCAATACTCAAGCGCTAATGCACCAACTCCGGGATGCGGACTTCGGCAAGCCACTGTCAGAGATCCGCGACTCTTTCTGGAACGCTCCCCGACTCCCCCTGCTACATTCGGGCGAAACCGAGCTCCGCGCGGCGATTTTCGGTGCGGTAAGGGCCGGCGAAGTAGCGCTCAGTGACGGCTTGGGCAACCCTTACGCAGCCCATTCGGAGGCTGAAATCAACCTCCAATCGACCTCGATCCGACTGGTCAAGGCGGGGGCACAGTCGAGGGTGAATGTGCCAGCCTTATCGGGCCTGAGCGCGGCTGCGGCGCGCTATGCAGTAACAGCGGTGGGGTTGGTGATAGCGGTGACCGGGGATGGCATGGTCACTGGTCAGAAGCCGGCCGCCGGGACTCAGGTAGATACCGGGACCACTGTCGCGGTCACTGCCGGGGGCGGTGGTGAAAAAGTTCCCAGTGAGTACCAAGTAAAGTTGTCGACCATCACCAGCATTGCAGACCCTGCAAAGCGGAACGCATTGCGTCTTCTGATCACGCAGATCGCCAACGCGGTTGATACCAGTGCGAGCCATATGCGTCTTAGCGTTGAGGTTACAGTCGCTCCCGAAACAGTGGACATGTTGAAGAAAGCCGCCGACAATGCAGGAGCTGCTGTATCGACCACCGAAATCTGAGCGCGATATTCCAACAGCCAGCCCACCTACCGGATTGTGCCATTAAGAGCAGAACGGTCGAGTTAAAGTCGCAACGGCCTCGGCGAACCGTTAGCTTCGCAACTATTCCGGCTTTGACCTAGGCCATTAGAACGCTTCGGATTCGTTGAAATGGTGCTTGATCTGGCGAATGCGGTTTCCCCGTTTGGGGACCGCGCAGCAGTGTCGCGACGACGTCGCTAACTTGCTACCGGAGTTGATCCAGGCTAGGTGCGACCACAGCCCAGGCGGCTTTTAAGCGCGGGATGCTGTCAATTCCACCAACCTGCAAAGAGCGCTTGCGAGGCGCATCTGCTCGGGGGTGTGACAACGGGCTCTGAGAAGCTCTGGGCTGCAGACCAGCTCGACCAGGCCTTCAGCACGGGAGCCGGCGACGTTAAGGCGGTTCAGGCTAAAAAGAAAGTCCATACCTCGCGGGGCGTCGTCAACTGACGAGGTTGCCATCGAATAGATCACGATCGGCGCCTCCTGGCCCTGGAACTTGTCTACCGTTCCAACTCGAGCTTTGTCCGGTAAGGCTTCAATCAGGCGGCGGACCTGAGCGTTGTAGGGAGCGACAACGAGAATGTCATCAATCGCGATCGGGCGCGTCATACCAATGCGATCAGTCCACGGAAGGCCAACCAGCGATCGGAACAGCGCGTTCACCTGGTCAGACTCTTCAGAAGAAAGCGTTCTATTCCCCGAGTGGTCGACGGGAAAGTATCGTAGGCCCAGTCCCCCGCTGCCATTGCTGGTGGCGAGTGCCTGGCGCTTCGTGGACTCGTCGGGCTGGAGCTTGCCATCGTAGAAGGCTTCCGAGATGAAGGAACAAACCGACGGGTGCAGACGGTAGGTCGTCTCGAGAAACAACCCGTAGTGCACAGGCATGGTGGGCTCGTCCTGGATAATGTGGTCCAGCACCGAGAGGTTGACTCCCGGCGGGTGGATGCCATGGCTGGGCTGACTAAGCTGGTTCGGGTCGCCCAGGAAGATCAAGTTCTGCGTGACGCCGGCAATCGCCAGGACGTTTGCCAGCGCCATCTGGCCGGCCTCGTCCACGACGAGGTAGTCGAGCTTCGCCGGAAAGGTCGGGCGCGCGAATAGCCACGTCGTTCCGGCGACAATGTCGACCTCGCCGTCGTTGAGCGCCATCTCAACGGTCGTTGAGTTCCCTGAGCACTGGACCTCTTTGGACGCGCAGCGGTCGCGGTCGTCCGCTTTCTGGATGGCGCGGACCGGCTGGCCGCGTAGCCTCGCCACCTCCATCATCTTGTCCAGCAGGTTGCCGATGACCTTGTGGCTGTTGGCGGTCACCCCGACACGCTTCCCCGCTTTGACTAGCTCGAGGATGATTTCGGCTCCGATGGTGGTCTTTCCTGAGCCGGGCGGGCCCTGGATGGCAAGGTAGGTGCTGTCGAGTCGGGGCGCGATCAGAACCGCGACGTCCCGGGCTCGTTCGCCGGCCTGAACAAGCGGCGCTCCCTCAATCGCTCCGTCGATGCGCGGAGGCTCGAGCCGCAGCAGATCGCGCGCTGCCTGGAACTGGCCCGGTCCGCTAAATCCATGATCCGCCACTTGCTGCCCGAGGCGAAGCAAAGCGTCCCGTTGGTCGTTGGTTGGTATGGGACTCGCCGGTATCAGTGATGTCGGATGAGGTGACTGCGACTGCTTACTGCGGCTTAATTCGATCCAGCCGGCGACACCGTCGAGATCGACGACGGTGCCAGCCCCCTCGAGTCGCCGAGGGTCGTGCGGTGAGTCGCCGACTGCGACCTTGTACTCCTGGGTCGGGTCAAAGTAGTAGCGGAAGATATTTGAGCGTTTTTCCTCGCGAACCTCGCCGCGGAACTCGAGACCTCCAATTGAGTCGGGGTCGGCCATCAGCTGCTCATCCGTCAGCGTTCCCTTGCGGTAGTACTCCCACCACTCAGACTTCGCCTCGCGCCGGTGCCAGTTGAGGCTGTGGGCGAGCAGGTAGCGAGCCTGCTGCTCCGGCGTTCGCTTCTCCTCTTCTTCCGGGACGCCGGCCAGCAGCTTGTCCAGGACGGCTGCCGTCCGCTGGTCAATGTCCCGCAGGTTCTCGCTGGGCTCGGTCTTCTCGGGCCCCGGTCGGGCGATGTCGCCGTATTTTGCGAGCGCTTCCATACGCCGCGCCTCTAGCCAGTCGCGCAGCTGGGCCGTCGAGAGGCAGTCGTCCGCGTTGTAGGCAAGGATCTGGTCGAGCGTTTGTTGCTCGTGTGAGTCCAGCCACTCCTCGTAGGCCACGATGCTGGATGCTGCGTCGACGATCTCTGTGGTGCGCTTGCCTTCGCGGTAGAGCGCCTCAAGCTCCTTGAGGGAATACGATTCGGTCCCGACCTGGACGGACTGCCGGACCACGCGATACAGGTCGACCAGGATCCGGCCGCGCAGAAGCCGGTCGACCTCCTGCTCGCGCGTCGCGTAGGTGCCTGACAGGGCCTTGAGCGCATTCGGCTCGTAGGCGGCGTAGTGGTAGACATGCAGGTCGGGATTGCGATCGAGCCGCTCCATGAG
>JALZAL010000175.1 GCA_030948325.1 Candidatus Dormiibacterota bacterium | reverse complement strand
CCGGATCCGTCGAGAAGAAGCGATCGCTCTTTGCGGCTTTGCTCAAACAGGTCGACCCCGCCTCAACCAAGCACCTGGTACGCATCGCCCTTGGTCGCCTTCGGCTCGGAATCGGGGATCCCACCGTGCTCGATGCGCTGTCGTTTGCAAGGAAGGGCGACCGCTCGCTACGACCGCTGCTGGAGGGCGCGTATAACCGAGTGTCCGACCTGGGCCTGATCGCGAAGACCTTCTGGTCCGGTGGGGAAAGCGAGGTCAACGAGCTGAAGATTACGGTCGGACGGCCGATCCGGAGCCAGCTCGCCGAGCGCCTCCCCAACCCGGAGGCCGTGATCAAAAAGCTTGGACTGGTCGCCGTCCAGCCGAAGTACGACGGCATCCGCGTGCAGATCCACAAGAGCGGCACAGCGGTGCGGGTCTTCTCGCGCAATCTCGAGGACTACACCCTCATGTTCTCCGAGCTCACCGCGGCCGCCCAGCAGCTGAAAGACGACACGCTCATCCTGGACGGCGAAGCGATCGCGTACAGCAAGGAATTGGAGGAGTACCTGCCGTTCCAGCTGACGGCGAGCCGTCGGCGGCAGCACGGGATCGAGCAGGCCGCGCAGGACTTACCCCTCGTCGCCTTTGTTTTCGACATCCTTTACCGCAACGGCCGCGACCTCACCGAACTGCCCTACGAGGAGCGGCTGGCGCTGGTCGACGAGGTCATCGCCGGCTCGACCGTGCTGCTCCCGGCACCGATCATCAAGACGGACTCGGTCGAGGTCCTCACCAAGACGCTCCTGGACGCCATCAGCCAGGGCCTCGAGGGAGTCGTCGTCAAGCGACCGGACTCGAAATACCAGGCCGGCGCCCGCAACTTCAACTGGGTCAAGCTCAAGCGCCACACGAGCGGACAGCTGAGTGACACCGTCGACCTGGTCCTACTGGGCTACTACTTCGGAAAGGGCAAGCGGGCGGACTTTGGCGTGGGTGCGCTGCTGGGGGGCGTCTACGACGCGGAAAACGACCGCTTTGCCAGCATCACCAAGCTCGGGACCGGGTTATCCGATGCGGAGTGGCGCCAGATCCACGAGCGCGCGGACAAACTGCAGGTCGAACAGCGGCCGGCACGGGTTGATTCGATGCTGGTGCCGGACGTCTGGCTCAAGCCCGAGGTGGTGGTCGAGGTGATGGCCGACGAGATCACGCCGAGCCCGAGGCACACGGCGGGCAGGGTCGGAGATGAGCCCGGCTTCGCGCTGCGTTTCCCTCGAATCGTTTCCTTCCGAGGGGCGGACAAGCGGCCCGAAGACGCGACGACCGTCAAAGAGATCACCGACCTGTTCCATCAGCAGCGGCAGCGCAAGCAACCCGCCTAATGGCCCATCCCACCGAGATCATGTGGATCGAGCGAAAGAGCGAAGAGGCGCTCAAGGCCAACTATGTCGACCCTGCAACCGGTGACCAATACTGGATTTCGGGTTGCCATAAGGATGGTAAGGATGCCCTGTATTCAACGACGGTTGAGATCGACGAGGACGTGCGGCTCGAGTACTGGACGAAAATCCGCAACGAGCCGGAGCAGAGTCACATTTCGACGATGAAGGTCCCAGGCAAGTACCCGAAATAGTGCGGGCCTCAGAAGCGGTGCAGAATCGGGAGGCGCGGCGCGATCACATAGTTGAGCTGGACCAGGAAGATCAGGGTGATGCTGACCCAAGTTGGAAAGACGATGCAGGTGGCCGTCGCGATCACATAAAGCGACTGGGCGATCAAGATCCGGCCGCGCATCAGTGGCGCCGCCTCAGACATTTCCGTCTGCCTGAACAAACCCGCCCGTAGCCCGTATTGAAGTCCCGCGAACAGCGTCATACCGAGAAGCACAATGTTGAGCCAGTACTCCACGAGAGCCACGCGAAAGGTGGGAAAGTGCGCCAGCAACGCCGTGGAGAAGGGCACGAGGGTCACCCCAAAGAGAAATAGCAGCTGCAGCCAGGAGTAGTGGCGATTGCTCCTCGCCAGCAGGCTGAGCTGTGTTCCCTGACCGACCCAGAAGATGCCCAGCGTCATGAAGCTCATCGTGTAAACCAGAACATTCGGCGCAAGCTGAAGCAGCGCTTTCCAGAGATCTCCCTCGCTGGCGCCCGCGCGCAAGGTTGGCAGCGACAGGCCCAGTACCAGCAGGGTCATGCCGACCGCGAAGATGCCGTCCGAAAGTCCGGCGAGGCGGTCGAGGCTCGTACCCGCGAAATCGTTAAAGCGACGCCCACGGCCCCGGAACAGGTTCACGGCTCAGCCAGTCCTCGAACCACGCCAAGGATGATGTCGATATCGCGCTCGGTCGTTCGCCAGTTCGCGATGGCCGGGCGGAAGGCTGACTTTCCCCCGTAGACCGTGGTCCCGAAGTAGACGGTCCCAT
>JALZAL010000022.1 GCA_030948325.1 Candidatus Dormiibacterota bacterium | reverse complement strand
GGAGAATCGCGAAGGCAACCCACGCGATAAGAGCCGCAGCTGGGATTGTGACGACCCACGCGGCAGCGATATTTGCACCGAGCCCCCAACGCACAGCCGTGAGCTTTCGACTGGCGCCGGCTCCCATTACGGCGCCGGTGATCACATGAGTCGTGCTGACGGGTAGACCAAAGAAGGTCGCGCCCTGGATCACGCTCGCGCCCATCAGTTGGGCCGCCATGCCGGTCGCCGGCTCCAGCTTGAGGATGCTCCAGCCCAGCGTGCGAATGATCCGCCAACCGCCTGCGTAGGTGCCGAAGGCGATCGTCACGGCCGACAGAACCACGACCCACAGCGGAACCTGAAAGTGCGTGAGATCGCCTGAGGCAACCAAGGCGAGCGTGATCGCCGCCATGGTCTTCTGTGCATCGTTCGCGCCATGCGAATAAGAAAGGAATGCAGCGGTGAGAACCTGCAGGCTGCGGAACGTGCGGTTGACCGGAGCTGGTCGCAAGCCAAACCGGTACACGACCAGCACGACGACAATCGAAAAAATGGCAGCCGCGAAGAATCCCACGGGCGGGGAGATGACAAGGCTGGTCACCTGCTTGGCAAGGGCCGACCACTGGACTCCGTTTAAACCGCCGGCAGCCGCAATGCCGGACCCGCACAGCCCACCTATCAGCGCATGGGTGGAACTACTCGGTAGACCCAGGTACCACGTGATCAGGTTCCAGGCAATCGCACCCAACAGCGCCGCCATGACGACAACCAGCCCGGGCTTGATGGCCAGGGTGCTTGCGATCGTGTTCGAAACCTTGGCCTGGAAGAACGCGACCGTGACAATCGCCCCAATCAAGTTGAAGACAGCCGCAAGCGCGACCGCGGTTTGCGGAGACAGCGCTCGAGTCGAAATGGAGGTGGCGATCGCGTTGGCGGTGTCGTGGAAGCCATTGGTGAAGTCGAACACGATTGCGACGCCGATGGTCACCCAGAGGAGAATCGCGGTCTCACGCATTTTTAATCGAGATCGTTTCCATGACGTTGGCCGCGTGTTCACATGCGTCCATGGTGGCTTCCAACAGATCGTAGATGTCCTTCCACTTGACCAGCTCTGCGGCGTCGCTGACCTTCGAGAACAGGCTTCCGATTGCCTCGCGGGTGATGCGGTCACCTTCGTTTTCCAGTCGGTGGATCTCCAGACGGTGGGGCTTCAGCTCAGCGAAGCCCTCCAACCTTTCGAGGGCGCCTTCGACCTCCGTGCCGGCCTTGGCGAGGTGCTCACCCATCGCCTTGGCAGCGTCTGAGATCACGCGAATCTCGTACAGGTCGATCTTGTCACCGGTCTCCTCCGCCAGATCGACGACGTCGTCCAGGCTCGAGGCGAGCAGCAGGATGTCTTCCTGGTCGATCGGGGTGACAAACGTGCTATTGACCAGGTTGTGAATCTGGTGAGTCACCTCGTCGCACTGGTGCTCGAGGTCACGCAACCGCGCGTGGCGGCTGTTGCCTTCGAGAAGTGATTTGCTCAGCTCGGTAAGCGTTTCGCTGACGAGCTCCCCCTGTTTGCGGAAAAGGTCGTAGAACCGCCGCCCGCCCTGGGGTATCAATGTCAGTTTCATCTAGATCCTCCGGCATGAAAGCCTAAACAGGCCTGGGTTGGGGCGTTGTCGACGCTGCCCCTAACATTCTGTGAATGACTGACGCCGTGCCGCATGTCCTATTCGTGTGCGTCCACAACGCGGGCCGTAGCCAGATGGCCGCGGCGCTGTTCAACCGACACGCTCGAGGGCTCGCCTGGGCCGATTCAGCGGGGACGCGGCCCGCGACCCATGTTCACCCCGAAGTCGTCGAGGCGATGCGTGAGGTCGGAATCGACCTTGGTGCGGCGAAGCCGCGACTGCTCACCGGTGAGCTAGCCGCTGGCGCCCTCCGAGTCATCACGATGGGCTGCGGCGACGAGTGCCCCGTCCTGAGCGCTCCGATGGAGGACTGGGGCCTTCCAGATCCGGCCGGTCAACCGCTCGAAGCGGTGAGAGAGATTCGCGATGACATCGACCGCCGTGTCCGTTCATTGGTGTCGAACCTGGAAATCTGAGCTGTCAGGCGTTCTTTATGGAAATCGTCTCCATTATTTCGGCGACTGATTCGCACTCATCAAGGGTCGACTCGAGCAGGGCGTAGATATCCTTCCACTTGATCAGGTCCGCCGGCATCTGGTGATTGCCGGCGAACAGTTTCTGCAGGGCAACTCGCGTGATCTGGTCACCCTCGTTCTCGAGCCGGTGAACATTTTTTAGCACCGGGTCGAGACCTTTGAAGTCCTCGAGCAAGGCAACCGCCTTGGCCAGCTCGATCCCTGCCTTGGCGAGACACTCACCGAACTCCTTGGCAGAGTCGGTGATCGTGCCTATGCCGTAGAGCTCGATCTTGTCCGCTACCTCTTCGGCAAGGTCGACTACCTCGTCCAAGGAGTGCGCCAGCATGAGGATGTCCTCCTGTTCCATCGGAGCGCTGAAGGTGCGGTTCGTCAGGTTATAGATCTCGTGAGTTACGTCATCGCATATATGCTCGAGATCCCGAAGACGAGGATGCCGGCTGCGTCCTTCGAGCAGGGATTTGCTTAGCTCGGTCAGCGTTTCGCTAACCAGGCCGCCCTGCCGCTTGAACAGATCGTAGAACCGGTGCTCACGCGGAATCAGGCTCAGCTTCAAGGGTTCCTCACCACCCGGAAGTAAACAGTAAGGCAGGCCGTGGACCTGCGCTTTAGGGCGCCGACGGGACTCAACGGGGCTTGCCGGAAGGAACTCTCTAGAGCTGGCCCGCCAGTCGGATCTGCCGTCGCAGTACCCGGCGGCTTGCGAGATTGATCACGAGCACCATTGTCACGAGTACCAGGGCTGCGCCCCAAGCCTGGTCTTGCAATTCCTTGAACGGGGTCAGTGCGTCCCTGAAGACGATGATCGGCAGGGCTGACATCTCACGCGTCGGGTCCAGCTGCAAGAGATTGTTGCCGAAGGCGGTGAATAGAAGGGGCGCCGTCTCGCCGGCGGCGCGCGCAACCGCAAGCAGCGCTCCAGTGATGACCCCGGGAGCCGCCGCGGGCACGATCAGCTGGAGCGAAACGCGCCATCGGGGCAGGCCGAGAGCCAGGCCGGACTCGCGCAGACCCGCGGGGATGAGGCCGACCGCGCTCTCTGTGGTGCGAATCACAACCGGCAGCATGAGAATCGACAGGGCGGCCGACGCGGAGATTGCGGAGTAGTGATGAAGCGGGACCACAAGGATCGCGTAGCCAAAGAGACCCAGCGCGATCGACGGCGCTCCGACGAGGACGTCGCTTGCCAGCCTCACCCAGCTCGCCCATCTGGCGTGGCCGTACTCGGCAAGGTAGACGCCGCTGATCACGCCGACCGGGATGGCGATTAGCGATGCCATCCCCACCATGATCGCGGTCCCGGCGATGGCATGAGAGATTCCCGAGCCGGGGATTCCGATCGGTCGCTCGACATTGAGAAAGAACTCGGGATGGCTGGCTGCAGGCAGGCCTTTGACGATCGTGTACCACAGCACCAGTCCCAGCGGCACAAGAGCGATGCCGGTGAGCGCATAGATGGCGCTCAGCGCCACGTTGTTCCTGAAGCGTCTCCAGAAGTTGCGATTCATGCGGACATTCGTGCCTGTGTCGACCGAACCAGCAGAAGTGCGATCAGGTTGACGGTCAGCGTGACCAGGATCAAAACCAGGCCGAGCTCGACCAACGCCGACGGGTAAAGGATGCTGCCGGTAGCTTCTGAGAATTCGTTGGCGATCTTGCTCGCGAGCGTGTAGCCCGGCGAAAAGATGGACGGTGGGATCTCGTCGCGGTTGCCGATCACCATGGTCACAGCGATGGTTTCGCCGAGCGCGCGGCCGAGCGCAAGCACGGTGGCCCCGAAGATTCCGGCGCGTGCGGTCGGCAGCACCACGCGCCAGGTCGTCTCCCACCAGGTCGCGCCGAGTGCCACAGACGACTCGCGCAGCCCTCGAGGCACAGCCTTGATCACATCGCGGGAGACCGCCGCAAGAGTGGGCAGGATCATGATCGCCAGGACAAGCGACGCCGTGAAGAAGCTGTACTGGCGCGGTGGTCCGGACAGGAACCCGATGAAGCCAAGGTGTTCGGTCACCGGCGTTTCGAGGTAGCGCAATGAGAACGGGGCCACCACGAAAAGCGCCCAGATTCCGTACACAACGCTCGGGATTGCCGCAAGCAGCTCGATGCCGGTTCCAATCGCTGCGCGGATGCCTTGCGCTCCCTGCTCGGCGAGAAACAAAGACACAGCCAGGCCGACGGGGAGCGCGATGGCGATGGCGAATGCGCTCGTAACGACTGTGCCATAGATGTAGGGAAGCGCCCCGAAGTCGAGGGTGACCGGATTCCAGACGGAGCGCACCAGGAATGCGGGGCCGTACTTGGTGATGGCGGGCGCCGCCTGCTGCAACAACGTGAGTACGATCACGACCAGGGCTGCGGGCGCGGCACAGCTGACGAACGCGGTGAGATTGCGGTATCTGTCGGGCGTCTTCGGCGCGGCCGGGGCGGTAAGGCCGGTGTCTATCGCCGCGGCCACTGCTTAGACCTCTTGGCGCGGCGAGAGTGAGTCGGCAGGCGCCTTACGATCCATCCGGTAACCGATGCCGCGCACTGTGACGATCTCAAACGGCGCCCGCTCCTCGAACTTCTCGCGCAGCCAGCGGATGTGTACGTCAACAGTCTTGCGGTCACCGTTAAACTCACGCCCCCACACGTTTTCGAGAAGGACGTCTCGCGTGTGGACGCGGCCGGGAAAGGCGAGCAGATATGAGAGGAGATCGAACTCACGCGCGGTGTGCTTGACTTCCACGCCGTCGAGCATCACGCGCCGCGCCGCACGGTCGATGGCGAAGATGCCGATCGAATCCTGCTCCGGGATGGACTTGGGCTCGTTTGCCTCGGGCTGGGCGCGCCGGAGAACCGCATTGACTCGTGCCAGCACCTCTCGGATTGAAAAGGGCTTTGTGATGTAGTCGTCGGCGCCGAGCTCGAGCCCGACGATCTTGTCCACCTCGGCGTCCTTGGCGGTGATCATGATGATCGGGACGCGGCTGCTCTTACGGAGGGCGCGACAGAAATCGAAACCGCTCATCCCGGGCAGCATCAGGTCGAGGAGGATCAGGTCGGGGCGCGAGGTGCGCGCGGTGCGAAGGCCGGCGGCCCCGTCGCTGGCCTCCTGGACGGAGAACCCGGCGGTGACGAGGTTGTACTTGAGCATCTCACGGATCCCCTCGTCGTCCTCGACCACCAGCACGCGCCCGGACGTGCCGTTGTGGGATCCGCGACTCATCCCAGCTCCACGACCTGCCCGGTCTCGAGAAAGACGATGTCCTCGGCGACGTTGGTGACGCGGTCCGCGATGCGTTCGAGGTTGTGCGCGACGAGCAGCAGCGTGACAGACCGCAGCGCGCCGTCCGAGTCGGTTCTGCCTGTGCCCATCTCCGCGACAAGCTCCTCGAACACTCGGTGATACAGGCGGTCGATCTCATTGTCCCGACCGGCGACCTCACGAGCATGAATCTCGTTCTCCTCGATTAGCGCCTCGAGGATGTCGTGCACCTGTCCGATGGCGAGCTCGCCCATGAGGCCGAACTCGGCGCGAAGCGGCCGGTCAGGGAGTCCGACCAGCGTACCTGTCATTCGCGAGATTCGGACCGCGTAGTCCCCCATCCGCTCGAGCTCGGTTGCGATGTACTGGATGCCCATCAGGTGGCGGAGGTCGCGGGCCACCGGCTGCTGGGTCGAGATAACCATGAAGACCTGCTCGCGGATCTGGCGGAAGAGCTCATTGAGGTATTGGTCCTGCGTGCGGACCTTTTCCGCCGCTCCCCCATCACGCCGGCGAAGAGCATCGAGGGCGCCTTCGATCTGCGATTCGACCAGCGTTCCCATTCTCACCAGGGACTCCCGAAGGCTCGCGAGCTCTTTTTCGAAGGTCAGTCGGGGCACGCGACCCTATCCGAACCGGCCGGTGATGTATGCCTCTGTGCGACCGTCCTTGGGTTGGTTGAAAAGGTCCGCTGTGGGTGCGAACTCGATGAGCTCGCCGTAGCGGTGATCGGTGTTCATCAGCATGAACGCCGTGAAGTTCGACACCCGCGCCGCCTGCTGCATGTTGTGCGTGACGATGACAATCGTGTACTCGTGCGCCAGCTCCACCATCAGGTCCTCGATCTTCAAGGTCGCCACGGGGTCCAGGGCGGAGCACGGCTCGTCCATCAGGATCACCTCCGGGCTGACGGCCAGGCATCGGGCGATGACAAGCCGCTGCTGCTGACCACCCGACAGCGAGGTGGCCGGCTCGTCGAGCCGGTCTGAGACCTCATCCCAAAGTGCGGCGCTCTCAAGGCTGCGGCGGACGGTTTCGGCGATCTTTGTCGAGCTCCACCCGAGCAGACGTGGCGCGAACGCGACATTGTCCCGAATCGACATCGGGAACGGGCTCGGTCGTTGGAAGATCATGCCGACCTTCTGCCGAAGCGGGAGCAGCTTGCTGGTCGTTAGTATGTCTTCGCCGTCAAGGAGCACAGATCCCTGCGCTCGGGCGGTCGGCACCAGGTCGTACATGCGATTGAAGACTCGCAGCAGGGTGGTCTTGCCGCACCCGGACGGCCCGATGATGGCCGTGATGCGCTTCTCCGGGATGTCGAACGTGACGTCCTTGAGTGCCTGAGTCTTGGCATAGAAGAACGAGAGGCTGTCCACCTTGAACTTGGTAGGCGCCGCGCCGGGCACGGTCCTGAACTCCGGCCTGCCTATCTGGGCCATCGGTTGAATCATGGGCCTGTGGTCCGCCACCCCGACTCAAGGATATCCACGGGTGGGTTAAGGGCCGTTTATCGGCTCGTTAAGAGTTGCGCGGGAGCGCAATTGTGAACACCTGGCCGCCGTCCCGGGCCGTCTCGGTCCAAATGCGACCCCCGAGCACCTGCACCAGGTGCTTGGTAATGGCAAGCCCCAGCCCGAAACCGCCTGCCTCTCGAGGGCGGGCGCGATCCACCTTGTAGAAGCGCTCGAACACCCGGCTCCAGTGCTCTGGCGAGATGCCCGGACCATGATCGCGAACGCTGATGCGGAGCTCGTCGCCCGCCACCTCGGCGTGGACGTCGATCGGTGTGCCCGGCGGCGAGAACTTGGCGGCGTTGTCAAGCAGGTTGTCGAGCGCTTGGACCAGCTTCGGCCGGTCCGTCGTGATGGTCAGCGGGATCGGGATGTCGGTGTTTACGGGCCGATCGATGCCGAGCCTCGCGACGCTCTCACGCACCAGCTCCGCGAGGTCGAACTGCGTCGCCTCAACCCCCATGGACTTGGCCTCGATGTCCGCAAGCTGGCGAAGGTTGTCGATGATCTTCGTCAGGAGGTCGGCCTCTTTGACCACCCTCTCTGCGAAACGGTGGCGGTCTTTCGGAGCAGGATCACCCAGCAGACTTTCGGCGGCCAGGCGCAATGACGTGAGCGGCGTCTTCAGCTCGTGGACGAGGTTGGCGACGAACTCCTGGCGCACGGTCGACAGGTGGCGCAGCTCCGTGATGTCGGTGAGGAACATAAGGGTTTCGCTCGGGAGCGGGCCCGAGATCAAGGTGCATTGCACGATGCGCCGGTGGTGGACCAGGTGTGCTTCCGCATGCGTTTCGGCCGCGGCAAGCACCTCAACCAACCGGCTCTCCAGCGTGACCTCCACCAGGCTGGCCGGAAGGCGATCCGGGTCGATCTCGAAGAATGTGCGCGCGGCGTCGTTGGCATCGATTACGCCTCTCCCGGCGTCGATCAGAAGCGCCATGACTGGAGCGCCCTCCAAGACATCCGCGAACGAATTCACGGGTGGCACGGTGGGTTTTTCGTCGTCGAAGCGACGCCGTCGATCCCAGATCACGGCCGGAGTATATGAGCGCTCCGGCTGCACAAAGGCTTAAGAAGCAGTTAACCCCTGTTTAAACGGCGCCCCCTAACGTGGAGCGCGTCATCAATCGTGTCAATTAGGGAGGGGTTCGATGCATTCAGTGAGACCATTGGGGCGGGTGTTGCTGGTGGGGTTAGCAGCCGCCACGTTCGCCGCAGCTTGCGGTGATACAGGCACGGCCGCCTCTCCCGTCGGCAGCGGGAAGCTGACCGGCGCGGGAGCGACGTTCCCAGCGCCGTTCTACAACAAGGCCTTCTTTGCCTACACGGCGAAGTATCCGCAGGTGACGGTGAACTACCAGTCGGTCGGCTCGGGCGCCGGCATCCAGGCTTTCATCAAGGGCACTGTCGATTTCGGCGCCAGCGACGTGCCGATGGGGGCGACCGACATCGTCGCGGCAGGCGGCCCTGACACTCTGACGCAAATCCCGGCCACGCTTGGCGTGATCTCCATCGCCTACAACCTGTCGGGTGTGACCAAGCTGCAGCTCGACGGCCCGACGTTGGCCAACATCTACCTCGGCCACATCAAGAAGTGGAACGACCCGGCGATCGTTGCGTTGAATGTCGGTGTGACGCTTCCGAGCAGCGCGATACAGGTTGTTCACCGCTCCGATGGGAGCGGCACCACGTATCACTTCACGGACTACCTCGCCAAGGTGTCGGACGAGTGGAAGACCAAGGTCGGGACCGCTAAATCGGTCAGCTGGCCAGCCGGAATCGGCGGCAGCGGCAACGCGGGCGTGGCGCAGGGTGTGACCTCGACTGCAGGCGCGATCGGTTACGTCGAGCTTGCTTTCGTCGTCTCGGCCCACATGACCCAGGCGTTTCTCAAGAACAAGAACGGCCAGTTCGTGCAGGCAAGCGTGGCGGGCGCGACGGCGGCGGCGGCCCAAAACACAAGCGTCAGCCCAACCAACTTCTCCATCACCGACGAGCCTGGTGACGCCACGTATCCGATCGCTGGGTTCAGCTGGATCATCGTTCACACCGCGAACAGCGATACCAACAAGGGAAAGGCCATCGCGTTCCTCCTCAAGTGGCTGGTAACCGAAGGTCAGACCATCGGAGCGGACCTTCAGTACGCACCGCTTCCAACCGGTGTTCAGACCCTCGCGATGTCGAACCTCAAGCTGATCAAGGCTGGAGGCCAAGCCGTTCTGACTTAGTACCACAGCGACAGCGATTCAACGGCGTGGGGTTAGGCCCGCGCCGTTTTTGTTTTGGTCGGCGGTCCCTTAACAGGCTGGGTTGCGGTAGTTGCGCGCGATCGATAGTGTGCGCGGCAGGGGCGATGGGCTCGGGGGAGGGGGCCGTAGAGAGGTAGGGCCTGCGGTTCCTATGATTGCGGGGGCTACAGAGGCCTGCGGGATGGGACGCCTGGACGCCTGGGGTAGGCTGCCGGCGTCGGGCGGATCTTCTCGATCACGACCACTGTGCCGGCCCGGCGCGCGGCGGACCGCGATGCGTGGACGGCGACCAGCGCTCCGCCCATGACATCAATCGCGTGGCGGGCAGGCTCGTGGTCCTCATTCCCTGTCTTCTGCGCCAGCAGCCTGCCGCCCAACCGAACCAGACCCAGGCACAGCTCGGCCAGTACCGGCATCGGCGCCAGCGCCCGCGCGACCGCAACGTCGAACGCCTCTCGCAGGCGCGGGTCGTGGCCGGCCTCCTCCGCCCTTCTTGCCACGACC
>JALZAL010000351.1 GCA_030948325.1 Candidatus Dormiibacterota bacterium | reverse complement strand
CCCGCGCCGCAGCCGCGCTTGGAGCCGCGGCGGAGCTTGACCCGCGCTTGGCGGAGCAGGCGGCTCGCCTGGCGGCTTTGGAGGGCGAGGCTGCGGACGTTGCCGCGGAGATACGCCGGTACGCTGATCAGCTCGACTCAGACCCTGGCAGGCTCGAGATCCTCGAGTCGCGCCTATCGGTGCTCGATGGGATCAAGCGAAAGTATGGTGGGAGCCTGGATGCGGCGATCGTGGAGCGGGAACGCCTCGAGGGCCAGATCGGTGCTACGCAGGATCTCGACGCCGCGGTGGCCGCGGCGCAGAAAGAGCTGGATCGTTGCCGGGCTGAGCTGGAAGCGGCGGCGGCTCGCTTGACGAAGGCTCGACTTGGTGCGGCCCATCGGATGCAAAAGGCGGTCGCCGCCGAGCTTGCAGGCCTGCGGCTCGACGGAGCCCGTTTCGAGATAGAGCTGCGCGCCCGTTCCGAGATTGGCGCGGACGGCGCCGAGGCGGCCGAGATGATGTTCTCAGCCAACCCCGGCGAGCCGATCGCGCCGCTGGCGCGTGTTGCCTCCGGTGGCGAGCTAGCGCGGCTCATGCTGGCGATCAAGACGGTCGGGGCCGACGCCGACCGCCTTCCCACGCTTGTTTTCGACGAGGTTGACGCCGGGATAGGCGGCGAGGCGGCGATCCAGGTTGGCCTGCGCCTGAAAGCGCTTGGCGCGCGGCACCAGGTTCTTGTCGTCACCCACCTGGCGCAGATCGCGTCCTTCGCGGACCACCACCTGGTGGTCGAGAAGTCCCCAGGCTCGGACGGACGCAATGTCGTCACCGTGCGCGAGCTCGGCTCTGATGAGGAACGGGCCAGGGAGCTGGCGCGGATGATGAGCGGCGGGGTCACGCCGAAGGCGCTGGCGCGAGCGCGCGAGCTGCTCGACGAGGCTCGGCGCTGAGATGCCGCGAGTCAAGCCATTCACGGGCCCAGACGACCGGCGCATCAGGCGCGCCCTGTGCATCGCTGCGCACCCCGACGATGTCGAGTTCTACTGCGGCGGCACCGTGTTGAAGATGACTCGCCGTGGAGTCTTAGTCGACCTGGTGCTTGCGACATCTGGAGATAAAGGGGCGCGAAATGCCACGAAATCGCCCGCCAAAGTGGCGCGGATTCGCGAGCGCGAGCAAGAGGTGGCGGCAGGGATGTTGGGAATCAAACGCCTTCGTTTCCTCCGCCACCCGGATGCCGAGGTGGTTGAAAGCCTCGAGCTGCGCGAGGAATTCGTCCGCGAGATCCGGGCCACGAAGCCCGACGTGCTGCTGACCTTCGATCCCAATGTCGCATACCGCTACCACCCGGACCACCGCGTGGTTGGTCGCGTCGCCCTGGATGCGGCGTGGCCAAGCGCCAGGGATCCGCTCACTTTTCCGGATGCGGGTGCTCCACACGAAACAGCGGAGGCGTGGTGCTTTGGGGGCCAGGATCCAACGTTGGAAATCGACGTCGTCGAAGTCCTGAACACTAAGATCGATGCTCGGCTGGCGCATTCGAGCCAAACGGGAAGCCCTGGCGCACTGAGGCATCGGTGGCGAGCCATCGGCGCACTCGAGAAGTTTCACCAGGTGGACCTGAGATAGACGGATGAGAGGGAACCCCGAGATGGTTCCCTCGCATCGCGCGTGCGGCATCGCCGCAGGCGACCCGGCCCTCAATCCTTCCCGGATCGGCAATGCGATCCAGCAGGGCCGGCGCTCTCTTTCCGGCTATTGGATTGGCCCTGTTTGAAGTTCTCCCCACGCCGCGCCTGGGCGTGGCTGGTGACAAAGTCATGGCCGGGGGAACCCCGGCCAACCCGGCCGCGATTGTGACAACCCCCTACGCCCGCAGTCGAGACAATCGCATCGGCCACTATCCTTACCCCTCGTGGAACCGCCAGTGGCTGGGCCGCGCCTCGACGTCAAAACACCGGTGTTCGAGGGGCCGCTCGAACTACTGCTCGCGCTGGTCGAGCGTGAGGAGGTCGATGTGTTCGAGGTCTCGCTCGCCAAGGTCACCGACAGCTACCTCGTCGAACTCGCTGGGCGCGAGGTCGCCGACCCAACCGAGATGGCGGAGTTCCTTTGGATGGCTGCGCGGCTGCTGCTCCTGAAGTCCATCCGCCTGCTGCCCGGTGAGCCGCCGACCGATGAGGAGACAGAGCTCCTCGGCTGGGAAGAGGATGTCCGCCAGCGCCTCGAGGAGTACCGCGCATACAAAGAGATGGCCCAGGGGCTCATGACGCGTGCGGAGCAGGAGCCGTTCGCCTTTCCTCCGCCCCCAAGGCAAGTCGATGCGGCCGGTCAGGAGGAGCCGCTCGAGGTCGGGCTGCTGGTGGTTGCGTTCAACAGCGTCCTCGGTCGAATCCCGCCGCGCCCACTCGTCGTCACCGGCCGGACCTGGACGCTCGAGGAGAAGCTTGACGCCGTCAGGGCGAGGCTGCGGCTCGGCCCGATTGAGCTCCTCGAGCTGATCCTCGAGTCGGAGGACCGTCTCGAGGCGGTGGTCACCTTCGTCGCTGTGCTCGAGCTCCTGAGGCGATCAGTGATAACCGTCCGGCAGAAGGAACTTTTCGGACCCATCCACATCGAGTCCCGGAACGATGCCAGTTGAGTGACCTGTCCGCGACCCTCGAGGCGATCCTTTTCAGCTCCAATCGACCGTTGAAGTTGCGAGAGCTGCAGCAGGCTGCGGGCACCGACCGCACCGCCGTCGAGCAGGCGCTTGACGAATTGAAAGTAGCTCTCGAGGGGCACGGCGTGATGCTGATGCGGCATCACGACGAGCTCAACCTCGCCACCCGCCCTGCTTACGCGACGGCCGTGCGTCGCGCCCTGCGCCCGGAGGTGTCTGGAAAGCTGTCGCCGGCGGCTTACGAAACGCTGGCGATCGTTGCGTACCAGCAACCTGTGCCGCGCTCGCGCATCGAAGAGGTCCGCGGCGTCAACTGTGAGAGCGTGCTCACCAACCTGGAGCTCCGCGACCTGATCACCGAGGTCGGGCGCGGCAACGGCCCCGGCCTGCCCAAGCTGTACGGCACCACGATGCGGTTCCTCCAGGTGATGGGTCTCG
This sequence comes from Candidatus Dormiibacterota bacterium, assembly GCA_030948325.1. Next base: position 1,050 of record JALZAL010000351.1, on the reverse strand, counting down.
AGTCGCTCGATCACCTGCCCATGCCACGGCTCGACCGCGCGGAGGTGGGGCAATCCCCGACGAGTCCTCTTCCCAAGAGCAGCTGATGGGGGGGGTGCGCCGGGGGAAGGCCTCCAGCCGGCCGCCCCACACGGGGGGAGTCCCCCCGCTTAAAGAGCGGCTGAATCGGTTTCTCGCGCGCGCCGGAGTGGCCAGCCGCCGTGCTGCTGACGAGCTGATCTCGTCGGGTGCCGTACGCGTGAACGGCGATCGCCCGCCGCCCTCAGGCGTGCTGATCGATCCGAACAAGGACCGCGTCACCGTCGACGGTCGCGTTGTCAAGCCTGTGACCAAGCATCGCTACGTGGTCCTCAACAAGCCACTCGGAGTGATCACCACGGCCAGAGATGAATCGGCACGGACGACAGTCCTCGACGTGGTCGGCGAGGAGGGCCAGGGCGGGCACAGGCTCTTTCCGGTGGGACGGCTTGATGCGGATACGTCGGGCCTGCTGCTTCTTACGGACGACGGCGAGCTCGCGTTTCGTCTCACACATCCTCGTTACAAGGTCTCGAAGGAATACATCGCGATCGTGATTGGAAGCCCGAGCGCGCGCGACCTCGAGGCCTTGCGCACTGGCGTGAAGCTCGAAGACGGAGTCACGGCTCCTGCGGAAGTCGAAGCACTCGCCATCACGCCGGGGAGCCGCGAGTCGGTGCTGGCCGAGCTGCGGATCGTGATTCGAGAGGGCCGCCATCGCCAGGTCCGCCGCATGGTCCACGGGATCGGCCACAAGGTGCAGTCGTTGCGGCGCACCGGCTTCGGACCACTGAAGCTCGGCCGGCTGAAGGCTGGCGGCTGGCGGGTCCTCGGCGAGGCGGAGGTGGCCGCATTGCATCGTGCCGTCGGCGTCGCACCGAATTGATCATCGCCATCGACGGCGGTGCCGCCACCGGGAAGTCGGCGGTTGGGCGCCGCGTAGCGGAGTCCCTCGGCCTGCCTTTCGTGGACAGCGGTCTCATGTATCGAGCCGTTACCAGGCTGACCGTCGAGCGCGGCGTGGACCTGGAC
>JALZAL010000321.1 GCA_030948325.1 Candidatus Dormiibacterota bacterium | reverse complement strand
GGACGACTACCTGGTCAAGCCCTTCGGCACCGAGGAGCTGGTAGCCAGGATTCGGGCCGTCCTGCGGCGTCAGGCCGATGTTTCCGCGGGCGAGCCCATGATCCGCACGGGAGACCTGGAGATCGACCTGGGCCGGCGCTCAGTCTCCGTCAGCGGCCGTCAAGTGCACCTGACGCCAACCGAGTACGAGCTGCTTCGTTACCTCGCGCTTCATGCAGGCAAGCCGGTCACACACACCACATTGCTGCGCCAGGTGTGGGGCGAATACGCCGTCGGAGACAAGTACAACACGCGTTACGTGGTCGCGCAGATCCGCAAGAAGCTTGGCGACGACCCTTCGAATCCGCGCTACATCTTCAACGAGCCAGGGGTGGGCTACCGGCTCGAAGCCTGAGCGGATGTGTTGAGCAGCGGCCCCGCTTTAAGTTTCGCTGTGGCTCCGGTTGAGCAGGTAGGCGGCGATGAGTGTGGTCAGCACGATTCCGGGTGACCACCCGAGGCCCGGTCCGAAGGGGTCGTATGGCGATAGGTCGATGCCCACTGCCAGGCCGCTGACCGCGGCGAAAGCCACCACGATCAGGATTCCCCGCACGTTGCCGTGCCGCGCGAAATACAGCTCCCAGCCCAGCCGCCAGTGACGGCGATGAGGGCGATGATGACCTTTGGCGGTGGCTGCAGCGTGACCTGCGATGCGCTCTCTCCGGCCGTATTTGTACCGGGCTGCGGTGGGCAGAGGCTCCGGTGGAAGGTGCTCGACCTCTCGATCAGGCGGAGGCGGCTCCTCGAGCGGCTCCCACAGCGGTTGCTTGCGATGGTTCTTGTAGAGCACAAACGTGATGACCCCGAGCACCAGCCAACCGAGATAGATATATGTCGAGTTGGAGATGTTCTGGAACATGAGCTGTGTGAACACCGTCCCGATCGCAATCGCGCCAACCACCGACAGGATGGGAATGCTGTCGCGCCCGAACTTGATGTTCCCGGGCATCCGATACGGCCGGTAAAGATCAGGCTCCACGAACCGCAGCCGCATCACCGACAGATGGGCCGAGCAGAACGCAAACGTCGCGGCCAGCGAGTAGACGGCGCTCATGAGGTCGATCTCCGTGCCGCCCAGAACGATCCCCGGCAGCACCAGGAGCCCGGCGGCGAGCCCGAAAATCACTATCGAGACCCAGGGCGTCTTGAAGCGCGGGTGAAGCGTGCCGAACACGTGGGGTAGGACGTCGGCGCCGGCAAGAGAGTAGCCGAGCCGCGAGATGCCGATGAGCCCTGCGTTGGTGGCAATCACCAGGATCGTGAAGGCGAGGAAGCCAACCCAGAGCCCGGCCCAGAAGGCCAGCGTTTGCGAGACCCTGGCAAACCCGACGGTGACGATCCCGGAGACCGGGTCCGCCTTCCAGATCGTGCCCAAAGCGGTGGTGAAGCCACCATGGCCGTCGGGGTGCACCGGGAAGACGCTCACGCCGATTGTGGGCAGAAACGCTGACACGAAGAGAACGGCGGCGATGACCCAGAAGGTGGCGCGCGGCACGGACCTGCCCGGGTTTTTGGCCTCCTCGGATAGGTTGGAGATGGTTTCGATGCCGGTATAGCTGACCATCGCGATCGACACTGATGCCAGGAAGTTGCCCCAGGTCGGCGCGACGCCAAGGTGGATGTTATCCAGGACCGTGCGAATGTTGAGCAGAAGAACGACGCCCAAGATGACGAGCACGAACTGTGTGACCAGGTCGGTGAACGCAAGCACCAGGTTGAGGATGCTTGACTCCTGTATGCCGATCACGTTGAGGGCGATCAGAGAAAAGATCAGGATGACGGTGGCGATGACGTGCAGCTGGTTGTCATTCTTGAGGTCGCCCAGGAGCGGCAGGTACTGGCGAAAGATCCCGAGGTAGCTGATCGCGAAGTACGCGGAAATGGAGACCGTCGCCGTGTAGTTGAGCAGCTGGACCCAGCCGACCAGAAAACCGATTGGCCCGTTGAAAGCGCGGCGCGCGAAGCTCGAGCTACCGCCCGCATGTGGAAGTGCAGCGGTTCCTTCGGCGTAGTTGAGGGCTGTGGTCACGAATATGAAACCGGCGAGGATGAGAGCGAGGGGGGTCAGCCCTAAGGCAAACGCCGCAGTGACGCCCAGGGCGTAGTAGATGCTCGAGCCAACGTTGCCGTAGCACGCGGCGAAAAGAGAGGGGGCGCCAAGCGTTCGGGGCAGCTTGGTGGCGCGGCGGACGACAACCCGCAGATCGCCTGGTCGGCGGCCTCGCCGGGCGACAGAATCCGGGCCCATCGGTGCCGAGGTTAATGGATCGGTGCGCATCCATACGACATCCATACGGCCGGCGACTTCCACCAAACGGTCTCCTCACACCTCGCTGTCTAGGTTGAAGACATGCGTAATGCGATCGTTCAGCTGCCGGCGCGGCGAACCTCCGGCGAGCACCGACAAGTCCTCCGGGCGGCCATCCGCCAGCTCGAGCGCGCTGACATCTACGTGGCGGCGGTCGTGCACATGGACCTGGACGATCGCGCGGTCGAGCGGGCGCTCCGCCAGGTCCGAGCGGATCTGGGCGCCTTGCGGCGTCACCTGGGCGAGGAGCGCGCCAGGGTCCGCGGATGAGCAGCGCTGTGATCCCGGCTCGCAGGCGCATCAAGCGTCGCGGAGGTCAGCTGGGTCCCTTTCTCTGCTGGGCGGTGGTCTTCGCCGACATCGGCACGTCCGTCTATTACGTCCCGGGCATCCTGCACGGCCAGTTCGGCGCGCGCTCCGCGATCTTCGTGCTGTTGACGCTCTTCGTATTCATCCTCCTGTGCGTCAAGTACGCGGAGGTGGCGTGGAGGTACCCGGAGGGCGGTGGCGTTATCAACGTGTCATCGCAGGCCATCCACCCGTTCCTGGGGCTGCTTGGAGGCCTGTTCATCCTGGTGGATTACTACCTGACAGCGGCCCTCAGCGCGCTGTCAGGGGTCCTTTACCTCGCGATCGTGGCGCCCGCCCTGGCGCCACCCTCGGTGACGCTGTCGGTGACAGTGGCGGCTCTCGTTATCCTCGGTGTTCTGAACGCGTTCGGCATCAAGGAGAGCGCGCGGACCACCGCCTTGTTCGCAACCATCGCCGCCGCGGCTCAGCTACTGGTGGTGGTGGCGGTTGCCATCAGCCTCGGGCCGTCAGGAATCATCCACAGCTTCAGCGCGCTGACTTCTGGCCCCTTTCTGCCTTTGACTGGATTGATCACCGGATACGCTGCCGCGTTCCTTGCCTTCTCCGGCCTGGAGAGCGTTGCCCAGCTCGCGCCGGCGATGCGAGAGCCACGCCGCATCGTCGCCAACCGGGCGATGATCGCCGTGGTCATATCGATCGCGATCACCAGCCCGCTCCTCACGTTGTGGTCGACGACTCTGCTGGGCAAGGGGTCAGATCCCAACCAGTTCATCTCCATCCTCGGCGCCCACGTTGCGGGTCCGGTCCTCGGGGACTTCGTGGCGGTGAGCGGCTCGCTCCTGCTGGTGTTCGCGAGCAACACCGCGATCATCGGCGCGTACCACGTCTTCATCGCGCTGGCGCGCATGGGATTTTTACCGCGCGTGATGGAGCGCCGGAACCGGTGGCGGAGGACCCCGCACTGGGCGATTCTGGCGGCGGTTCTGCTTCCAATCGTCGTCGTGGTTGGAGCCCAGGCCAGCGTGGCCCTTCTCGGTGACCTGTATGCCTTCGGCCTGCTCGGAACTTTCGTGCTCACGTGTGTGAGCCTCGACGTGGTCCGATGGCGCGAACGGCTCCGATGGAGCCCACGTGCGGTGGCTCTGTTCGGGATCGGGGTCGTCACGACGGTGCTAGTGGTCGTGGCCTGGTCGGTGAACCTGGTCGCGAAACCGCTGGCGACTGAGTTTGGCGGTGGGCTTACGGTCATCGGCCTGGTGGTCGGGCTCACCACTTACCGCAACAGCCGGCGCAACCGCCCGGTCGTTTTCCCGGTGCCGTTCCGGCCGCAGCGTGCTGCCGAGTCCATCGCGCATGCGCTTGGTTCCAGGCGGTCGGCCGGCGAGGTGCTGGCGATCCTGCCGCATGAGCAGCTGGCGGCGGAGGCGGTCATCAGCGAGGCGGCACGCGCTGCGAAGGGCCGCGGAGTCGTCTTCGTGTATCGCGGCAACACGCCTTCCGCCGATGACTCCGAGCTTCTCGAGGTGACCGACCCCTACCTCAAGGATTTCGTGGCTCTCGACGCCTTCTCGAGAGCTGAGCGGCTTGCGCGTAAAGACGTCCCTCATCGCAGGTACGTCTACGTGCCCGGCAACCTCCCTCGCGAGGTGATGCGAGACATCTGGAACACGATCTATCCGCTGGAGACGGTGGTCGCGAGCGAAGACCAGAACATCCTGCCTCCGATGGCAGTTGACCGCGTCCGCCGCCACGTCACCGACGGCACCATCGTCCTGCACATGTTCACGGCCAAGGGGCGAGGGCTGCCCGAGGCGGCGACGGCGTGATGGTCAGGTCCTGATGATGAGGTCAGTCAGCTCACGCGGGTAGTCCGTCATCACCCGGCGGCCGTCCTCGGTGATGACGACCGTGTCGGAATGGCGGAAGCCTCCCAGCTCTTTCAGGTACACGCCCGGCTCGACTGTGAACACCATTCCCGGCTCGAGCACCGCTTCGTCTCCGCGATCCAGGAACGGCGCCTCATGGCCCTCGAGGCCGATCGAGTGCCCCACGTGATGCCGGAGCCGCTCGCGAACCCCAAGCTCTTCGGCGAGCGTGACTGTAGCCAGCTCGACCTCGCCCGCGGTCAGGCCGGGCGCCATGACTTCGATGGCGCGCGTCTGCAGGGCAAGCATGGCTGCGAAGGCTTGCTCCTGCTCCGCAGTAGGCTCGCCCACTATCATCGTCCGCTCCAGCTCGCTGTGATACCCGTCGATGTCGGCACCCGCACCACTCACCAGGACGTCGCCCATCTGAATCCCGTGCCCTTTGACGAAGCCGTGCGGCATCGCCGTCGAGCGTCCGCCCACGAACATTGCGGTTAGGCCGCTTCCGTTAAAGCCGCGAGGTCGCCATCCAGGCATCTCGCGGACCATCTCGAACAGAGTCTCGGTCGCGCTGGGCAGGTAGCACTCCATCTCAGTCTTGCCGGTGTCGATGGCGGCCTGCATGCGCTTGTGAGCGCGAGCCGCCCAGTCGCAGCTGAGCTGGATGCAAGAGATCTCGGCCGGCGATTTCACCCTTCGCAGCGATTCGATGAGCATCTCCGCGTCGATTGGCCGATCGCCGGTGAGGTCGCTGAGGCGCGGTCCACGGTAGCCCCAATAAGGAATGCAGCCGTCGTGGTCGGCGCCCGTGTGGTTTGGCCGCGCATTGATATCCGCGAGCGCCATGCCCACCCGTTCCATAGGATGCTCGGCGCCGGGATACTCGAAGTAGACGTCCACACGGTCGATGGAGGTGGTCGACTCCGCGTGCTCTTTCTCGACCGCGGGCACCACGAGGGTCGTATGGCCGTCGGGACCGAGGACCAAGACGATGGGACGCTCGGTCGGAATGTGATGAAATCCCGTCAGGTAGGCGATTCGGGCGGGATAGAAAACACATAAGGCGTCGAGGCCGCCGGCCTCCATCCCGGCGGCGACGGCGTCCCTCCTGTCGGCGTACTCATGCGCGCTGATCGACCTCATGGCACCCTGGGTGTCGGCGTGCATCGGCTGAGCCGCCACAGAACGTTTCTTAGTACGCGGCAAGCTTTCTTGCCGCCTCTGCGATCTTGCGCGGGTTGGGCATGAAGAACTCCTCCTGCGGTGAGTTGAACGGCATCGCGGGGATGTCCGGGCCCGCGACGCGAACCACAGGTCCGTCGAGGTCGTCGAAGGCGTGCTCGGAGATGATCGCCGAGACCTCCGCACCAAAACCTCCTGTGAGGTTGTCCTCGTAGACAACCATCGCCTTTCCCGTCTTGCGCACCGATTCCAGGATGGCGTCGCGGTCGAGGGGTGCAAGCGTTCGAAGATCGACGACCTCGACGCTGATCCCGTCGGCCGACAGCTGCTCAGCCACTTCGACGCAGTAATGGGTCATGAGGCCCCATGCAAAGCAGCTGATGTTCGTCCCCTCGCGCCTGACAACCGCAGGGCCGATCGGAACCAGATGGTCACCGTCCGGTATCTCCTCGGCGACCAACCGGTACACCTTCTTATGCTCGAGAAAGAGGACCGGGTCAGGGTCCCGGATGGCCGATTTGAGCAGGCCTTTGGCGTCTGCGGGCATGCTCGGGACCACGACCTTCAGACCGGGCACGTGAGCATAAAAGGCCTCGATCGATTGCGAGTGGTAGAGACCGCCGTGGACGCCGCCTCCAAACGGTGTCCGGATGACCATGGGGACCGCCCAGTCGCCGTTGGAGCGGTAGCGGGTACGCGCAGCCTCGCTCACGATCTGGTCGAACGCCGGATGGATGAAATCGGCGAATTGAATTTCGACGATCGGTATGAGCCCGTTGAGGGCGGCGCCGACGGCGACGCCGACGATGCCGGACTCCGCGAGTGGAGTGTCCAGGACCCGGGCCTCGCCAAACCGCGCGTAGAGGCCGTCGGTGGCGCCGAACACGCCTCCCTTGCGGCCGACATCCTCGCCCAGGACCAGGACCCGGTCGTCGCGCTCCATCTCCTCGCCGATGGCGGTGCGCACTGCTTCGATCATCCTCATCTCTGCCACCGATGACATTGTCCTGCGCGCCGGGCGATTCCGGTCAAGCAATGAGGCCGCGGAGGGGTAGACTGGACCTCGGACTAGGGGCACGCGCCAAGATCCTTGGGAGGTACGGGGGATTTCGTTCTCGGCCGACGTCAAGAACGAGATGGCGGGCCATTTGCCGGCCCGGCCATGCTGCCAGCTCAGCGAGCTGCTGGGCATCTATTTCGGCTCGCGTGGTCGTTTGATCAAAAGACAGAGCGAAGGACCCGCGGCCTACTTCTCGCTGCTGCGCAACCCGGTGGCGCGGAAGGTGGTGAGGCTGGGTCGAGCGATCGCCCGCATGGACGCCAAGTACCAGGTGGTGAAGACGCGCAAGCGCGTGTCCCTCTTCGTCGAGCTGACGCTGCCACCGGGGCTCGCGCCGGCGTTTACGCAAGCCGCCATGCGCGCGGTGCCGGATGCTGCGTGCGACCGCAAATCGATGCTTCGCGGACTATTCCTGGGGTGTGGCTCGGTCAACGCGCCCAACTCTCGTTACCACCTCGAGTTCGTGGCCCCCAACGCCGCATGGGCGAAAGCGATCGGAGAGGTGGCAGAGGAAGCCGGTGCCCGTGCGGGCGTCATGGAGCGCAGCGGTCAGCACGTCGTCTACGTCAAAGAGGGCGATGGAATCGTCCGCCTGCTGTCCTTCATGGGCGCCAGCAGGGCCGTGATGGAGTTTGAGAACGTGCGGGTCGTCCGCGAGGTGAGCGGGAAGGTCAACCGGCGCTTGAACTTCGAGACCGCGAACATCGGCAAGACCATCGGCTCCGGCCTGCGGCAGGCGGCCGCGATCGAGCGGCTGGAATCCACGGGAAAGCTCGACAGGATGCCCCCCGCTCTGAAAGAGATGGCTCGGTGGCGAAGCGCCAACCCGGACCTCAACCTCGGAGAGCTGGCGGGCCGCATGAGACTCTCCAAGTCGGCGGTCAACCATCGTTTACGCCGCCTCCAAGAGGTGGCGGACACTCTCGCCGAAGCCGGCGCACCGAAACCAGCACGCCGCTCCGCCTAACATTTACCTCGCCGCCTACCCACTCAGCCGTGCTGGGCCGCCACGGCGTACAGGAGAGCGTGTCTAGATGACCATTAAGGTCGGTATCAACGGTTTCGGACGTATTGGTCGCAACATCTATCGTGCGGCAGACGCGATGCACGCGGACTTCGAGATCGTCGCGGTCAACGACCTCGGCGACGCCGCCACCTTCGCCCATCTGCTCAAGCACGACACCGCGTTGGGGACATTCGGCCCGGCGGTTTCGGCCAGTGGCGACGCGTTCAAGGTCGACGACCGCACAGTAAAGTTCCTCAGCGTCAAGGATCCCGGCGAGCTGCCCTGGAGAGACCTTGGGGTGGACGTCGTCGTGGAGTCCACTGGCCTCTTCACTGATGCGACCAAGGCCCGCGTCCATATTGACAAGGGCGGTGCGAAGAAGGTGGTCATCTCCGCCCCCGCCACCAACCAGGACTACACGGTCGTGATGGGCGTGAACCACAAGGGCTATGAATCCGCCAAGCACAACGTCATCTCCAACGCATCCTGCACCACCAACTGCTTTGTCCCCGTGGCGAAGGTCCTCAACGATTCGTTCGGGATCGAGCGAGGCATGATGACGACAATCCACGCCTACACGGCGGATCAGCGCCTGCAGGACCTGCCGCACAAGGATTTGCGACGCGCTCGAGCTGCGGCCGACAACGTGATCCCAACGTCCACCGGTGCTAACAGGGCGGTGGCTGAGGTCCTACCGGAGCTTGCCGGCAAGTTCGCCGGCATGGCATTCCGCGTGCCGATTCTCGACGTCTCAGTGGTCGACCTCACCGTGGAGCTCAAGAAAGCAACCACCGTGAAGGACATCAACGCTGCCTTTGAGGAGGCTGCAAAGGGAGAGCTGAAGGGCGTTCTTGCCGTGAGCCATGAGGAGCTCGTGTCGTCCGACTTCAAGGGCAACTCCCATTCTTCGATCGTCGACGCGCCTCTCACTCTCATGCTCGGATCCGAGTGGGCGAAGGTTGTCAGCTGGTACGACAACGAATGGGGCTTCAGCTGCCGGATGGTCGATCTCATCAGCTACATGGCGGCTCGGCTCTGAAGGCTTCGATCACCTCCGTCGACGTCGCGGGCAAACGCGTTCTCGTGCGCGAGGATCTCAACGTTCCGATCTCAAAGGGCGCCATCACCGACGACGCGCGGGTTCGTGCGGCGGTACCAACGCTGAAGCATCTCGCCGAAAGGGGCGCGAAGGTCATCGTCATGTCGCATCTCGGGCGCCCAAAGGGGGTCGATCCAGAGCTTTCGCTGAAGCCGGTGGCGACCGCATTGGAAAGGCACCTGGGCCTCGCAGTGCTCTTTGCCGAGGACTGTGTCGGCGACGCTGCCCGCTCGGCTGTTGACCGGCTGCAGGCAGGCCAGGTGCTGATGCTGGAAAACGTCCGGTTCCATCCGGAGGACGAGGCCAACGACCCCGGCTTCGCCGCCCGCCTGGCTGAGCTGGGCGAGCTGTTCGTCAATGACGCCTTCGCCGCGTCCCATCGCGCACACGCATCTGTAGTCGGCGTCGCCGCTCACCTGCCTGCGTATGCCGGCGAGCTGATGGAGGCGGAGCTTCGAGCGCTGCACCAGGCGCTGGACAATCCAAAGCGTCCTCTGGTGGCGGTGGTCGGAGGCGCCAAAGTTTCGACCAAGGTCGGCGTGCTGCGCCACCTGCTGGAAAAGGTGGATGCGCTCCTCATTGGAGGAGCGATGGCGAACACCTTCTTTCGGGCACGGGGATATCCGACGGGCGACGGGCTGATCGAGGAGTCTGCTCTGGAGGACGCGAACAAGGTCACGGAAAAGGGCGGCAGGAAGCTGGTCCTGCCCGTGGACCTTGTCTGCGCGCAACGCATGGAGGCAAAGCAGCCTGTTCGGATCCTCCCTGCGAACGGGGTCGAGCCGGGCTGGATGGCCCTGGACATCGGCCCCAAATCCGTGGCCGAGTTCGGCAAGCACTTCGCCGGCGCGTCGACGATCGTCTGGAACGGCCCTATGGGGGTCACCGAGATCGCCGACTTCAGTGGGGGGACGAAGGCGGTCGGAGAAGCGATCGCAACCTCAGGCGCCTATACGCTGGTCGGCGGTGGCGACACGGTGGCGGCGATCGACTCATTGGGTTTGTCGGGGCGCTTCTCACACGTCTCGACGGGAGGCGGCGCAACTCTCGAATACATGGAGGGCAAGGAACTGCCCGGGATTGCGATTCTTAGAGATGTGGACACCTGAGTGGCTGCCAACACAAAGCCCCTGCTCGCGGCCAACTGGAAGATGAACCCTGTCGATGCAGGCGCCGCCCTCGAGCTGGTGAAAGGAGTCCTTCCGGTCGCCACCGCCCACATCGACCGGGTTGAGGTCGCACTCTTTCCTCCCTTTCCGTGGCTCCTTGGCGTGGCGGAGGTGCTGGATCAGTCAGGCGTCAAGCTGGGAGCCCAGGACTGCTTCTGGGAGATGTCCGGGGCATACACAGGCGAAGTTTCGCCGGCGATGCTCAAAGGCTGGTGCGACTGGGTGATCGTCGGCCACTCCGAGCGGAGAGGCCACCTGGGCGAGACTGACGACATGGTCGCGCGCAAAGCTGCAGCCGCACTGGGCAGCGAGCTCGGCGTGATCCTGTGCGTCGGAGAGCTGGATGAGCAATACGTCGCAGGGATTGGTCCCGAGGTGGTCAGCAGCCAGGTGAAGGCCGGCCTTGCAAATTGCTCGGCCGACGACTCCGGTCGCCTCGTAATCGCGTACGAGCCGGTGTGGGCAATCGGTACCGGCAAGAGCGCCGATCCGGAGCACGCCTACAAGACGATGAGGTTGATCCGTCGGGTGGTTGGGGAGGTGATCGGCGCCGGTGCTGCCCGCAAGGTGCGCATGCTCTACGGAGGCAGCGTTAACGCGAGCAACGTCGAGTCGTATGTCGAGCTGCCCCTGTGCGACGGCTGTCTCGTCGGCGGGGCAAGCCTGAAGCCGGATGAGTTTTCGGAGATGATCAAGGTGACCGCCGAGGTCTATCGCCATCGCTAGGTCGCCTGGCGTCCTGGTCCTGCTCCGGCATGGTCAGAGCACCTGGAATCTGGAGAACCTGTTCACCGGATGGCATGACGTTCCGCTCAGCGCGCAGGGTGAGACCGAGGCTCTTGAGGCGGGGAGGCTGTTAAAGCAGGCGGGCCTTGTCCCGCAAGTGGTGCACACGTCGCTGCTCGTTCGCGCGATCAGGACGGCTGACATCGCTCTCGAAGAGATGGCGCTGACCTGGATTCCCGTACGTCGCAGCTGGCGGCTGAACGAGCGCCACTATGGGTCGCTGCAGGGTCTTAACAAACAGCAGACGGCGCAGAAGTACGGGGAGGCCCAGGTGAAGCTTTGGCGCAGGAGCTATGACGTGCGGCCGCCTGACCTAGACATCGCCGACGAGCGCCACCCGTCTCACGATCCGCGTTACGCGGACCTGCCACCCGAGCTCCTTCCAAGCGCGGAATGCCTCAAAGACGTGGTGGAGCGGATGCTGCCTTACTGGTTCGATGCCATCGTGCCTGATCTTCTCCACCATGGCTGCGTGTTGGTGTCAGCCCACGGCAACAGTCTTCGCGCGTTGGTCAAGCACCTAGACCGGCTCACCGACCAGCAGGTCGTGGATCTCGATATACCGACCGGCGTGCCTCGTGTATACGAGCTCGATTCGGCGTTCCGGCCCACGGCATCGCGGTATCTGGGTGACGCCAAAGAGATCGAACGGCGTGCGGCCGCGGTTCGCGCCCAGGCGGCCGGCTGAAAGCTCGAATCGGCTTAGACTGAGCACGCTAGAACGCAAGGAAATTCTTTAGAAAGGGAGTTCTCAAGATGGCATTTCAACTTCCGCCGCTTCCTTATGACTTCAAGGCGCTTGAGCCGCACATCGACGCCCAAACGATGGAAATTCATCACGACAAGCATCACGCGACCTATGTGAATAACGCCAACGCGGCCCTGGAGAAGCACCCCGAGCTTGGCTCGAAGTCGGTCGAGGATCTGCTTTGGGGAATCGATACGGTGCCTCAAGACATCCGGACTGTAATCCGGAACAACGCCGGCGGGCATTCGAACCACTCGATCTTCTGGAGCATCATGGGCCCCGGCGGCGGTGGCAACCCACCCGGCCGGCTGGGCGACACCATCAAGAACGAGTTCGGCGGCTACGACGCATTCAAGGAGCTGCTCCAGAAGGCGGCCGTCGCCCAGTTCGGCAGTGGATGGGCCTGGCTGTTGGCGGATAAGAAGGGCAAGCTGACGATCAAGTCGTACCCAAACCAGGACAGCCCGTACATGGAGGGGCTGACCCCGATCCTCGGCGTCGACGTCTGGGAGCACGCCTACTACCTGAAGTACCAGAACAAGCGGGCTGACTACGTCGCAGCCTGGTTCAACACCCTGAACTGGGAGGCGATCGAGGCGCGATTCGCATCGGTGTGGGTCAGCTGACGAACTCATGACCCAGGTCAAGAACACGCTCGTCATCCTCGAGGTCGTGCTCGCCGTTCTGCTGTCGGCGGGAGTGCTGGTGCAGACACCGAAGGCCTCAGGCCTCGGCGGCACAATCGGTGGTGGGGATGGCGGGACAGGCGGCGGGTATCGGACCCGCCGCGGGCTCGAGAGGCAGATCTACTGGACGACGTGGGTCCTGGTGGTCGGCTTCTTGGTGTGTTCGATCGCGAACATATGGGTGTCGACTCATTTCCGGTAGCCGCCTAGCGGCTGTCGCCGCTCTCGCGGTGATGGTGCTGATCGGCTGCCAGCCCGTCGCCACGGCGCCCAAACCGGCCCGGGGTGGCACCGCCGTGGAAGCACTGGTAGGGGCGCCCGGCGCCCTGAATCCCTTGTTCGAGTCAGACGCGACGACGAGGGATATCAACAGCGTGATCTACCAGGGCTTGACGACGATCGATCCCCAGCAGAACGTGATCGGCCTGCTCGCGAGCACCTGGACGATCTCTCCAAACCATCTCTCCTACACGTTCGAAATCCGCCAGGGCATCAAGTGGGCCGACGGCCAGCCCTTCACAGCCGATGACGTGCTGTTCACATTTCACGTTCTGCAGGATGTCGAATACCAGCAGCCCGGGGCGGAGTCATGGCGTCAGGTAGGTGTGGCTGCGGCCGGCCCGGGCCGCGTGATCTTCACGTTGCGCTCGCCCAGTGCCTCATTTCCTTTCGCGCTACGAATCGGGATCATCGCCAAGCACCTCTTCGATGGCATGTCGCCGACCCAGATCGCCGCAAGCCAGTACAGTGGCGTGCTGGCGATCGGCACCGGGCCCTTCAAGGTTTCGGCGATCAGCCCGCTTGCGATCACCTTGACCCGCAACAGTTTTGCGGATCCTCAGCCGTACCTGGATCGATTGATCTTTCGAACCTACTCGACCAACCCGGCCACGGATGCGCAGGCTGCGATCAATGGTGTGGTGCATGGCGCGGCGGACCTCGTCGGGGGGCTGGAGCCACAGGAGGTCGGCACCCTTCTCCGTAGGAGCGACATGACCGTCCAGGACGTCCGCACCTTCACCAACGCTTTCGTATCGATGAACGCTGAAGGTCGTGGCAAGGCGTTTTTCAGCGACGTCAAGGTGCGCCTCGCCCTGACGCAGGCTGTGGACCGCCAGAAAATCATCAGCGACGTGATCGCCGGGAGGGGCGATCCGGATCCGGGCCCGATCCCCACCGCCGACTGGGCTTACTCAGCGGCGGCGGCGGCCAAGTACCCGTACGATCGCCTGACAGCGGTAAAGGCGTTGGAAACTGCGGGCTGGAAGCTGGCACCGGGAGCGAAGGTGCGCACAAGGGGCGGGGTCGCGTTCCGGATCGAGCTCGTCACCGTCGGCTCCTTTCCGAACCGGCAGATCGCAGAAGCGGTGTCGGCCCAGCTTCTGGAGATCGGGGTAGAAGCGGACGTCAAGGCCGTCACTTCTTCGGCCTTGGTCCAGACCTATCTCCTGGGCCGGAACTACCAGATGGCGCTCGTGGCCTTCGATGTCGGTCCTGATCCTGACCAGTACTCGCTGTGGCACTCGGGGGCCGATCCGAATAGCCTCAACTTCGCGTACGCGCGCGGCTGGGGTGTGATCGACCAGGACCTGGAGGTCGGACGCGCCGCAGTCGATCAGTCAGCGCGTCTGGCCGCTTACATCGACTTCCAGACGCTCATCGCGGATGCGGCGCCCGCGATCTTTCTATACGCACCTCACTACGACTATGCGGTCTCACAGCGCGTGCACGGCGTACGGCTCAACAACGTCATTGAACCTGGCGATCGGTTCCAGTACGTCACGCAGTGGTATGTGAACACCGGCAGCTAGCTGATTTGATCCGAATCAAGATCAATTTGCTCACATAACTGGCCACGCGCCGTAAGCACAGTGCTTCCTGTTGACACACCGCACCCGCATTTGGCGAAAATGGAGCCCTGTGACTGTCAGCGGGACACATAACCGGTGGCTTTTCGACCCGATCAGGTGCCTTAGTCCGTCAATTAGGCCGTCGCCAAGTGCCTCAGTTGCGGGTTAGGTTGTGCCGGCGACAAAAACGATCGTGTACGAGAAGCTGAGTCCGTCAACTTGGAATGCGTAGCAACCCGGGCTCTTCACGAACGTACCCCCCGGCGCCTCTCGGTAGCCGTCGTGCCCATTCACCGTAGGGCCGGGCGGGATGATCAGATGTCCAATACGGGGTCCCTCGCCAAAGCCGACAGGCCCGTCCCCGTCGATCCTGGCTCCGCGGATCAAGACCGCGTCCGTATAGCTGGGCAATGTGAACCACAAAGTCTTGTACCCATACCACCCGTTCGGCCATAAACTGCGCGGCCCGAGAGACATGGGTTCAACCGGACCCGAGCCTAGGGCGTAGCCGCCAAAGTCGACGGTCTCGACCTGGTGCCTTGGCGTTGACGGGCAAGGTTGGCCTGCCACGACGGCGGGTAGGTGCAGCGGCCGCCTGACAGAGGCAGGGAGTGACTGCGTGCAGGTCGAGTCCGCGTTTGATGGACACGAACATACCGATGCCTCCAGGTCGCAGACTGCGCTGTACGCAGTCGGTGTAGGCAAGTCCGAAGAGCGCGGCAAGGCAGCCGGACTTGCGCTCGGTGTGGACTTTCCGGCCGAGGTTGGTCCCTGAGGCGTGCAGGCGGCAAGTACCAACACCAGCATGACCGAGCCAACGGAAAGTCGATGCCAGCCGTTCACCGTCGAATTTCCTGCCTTCATTCTGTGCCTGGAGCGCACGTGACGCTCGCGCACGACCCTTCTACTTCCCGGCAGAGGTCTTTTTCTGCCGATTCCTACGAAGGTAGCCGGCGAAGTGCAGGAGCTCCTCCATCTCCTCGTCACTGAGGTCCATTTGAAGACTGCTGACGACTTGCGTCCGGGCGGTTCACGACAACGACCTCCGCGTTAAGTGGGACCGGTCAGGCTACAGCGAGATCGTGACCAGTCCGGGCTTCGACTTGGAGCCGATCTCGACGTGAAATGAGCGCCTGCGCCCTGCGAGGCTAATTCGGTAATGGGCAGGGAGGTAACTGGTTGGGCCGACGGTCCCAGTTACGACATGAGACTTCGGCCCTATGCTCTATCCAATTAGTGGTCGCGACTACGACCGGTTTTGGGAGGGAGATTCAGTGTTTCGAGGGCTTCTCGGCCTGGTTGTCTTTGCCGCGTTCGCGCCGTCCTCAGCTCTGGCGGCGACACCTGGGACCTGGGTCCCGGCCGGTCACCTTCTCAGCCCACCAAAGGAAGCTTATGTCGTCAACGTGACCACTGGTAAGGACGGGCTGATCTATGCGGTCGGCTCCACCCAGTACACGGGGAAACTGGCTGCCCAGACGTACAACCCGGCGACCAGGAAGTCGACCTACATCGCTACGCCGCCAGGAGGCGGCTGCGTGGTCACTGGGGCGGCGGGCAAGATTTGGGTCATCAACACGGCGATGACCTCGGCGTATTCCCCGACCAAGAGCGCCTGGTCGTCCTACGCGGTGATGCCGTCCAGCATCATTGGCGGCGGCGGGCCTTGCGTCACCGGAGCTGACGGCATGATCTATGTCATAGACACGTGGCGGGGCACGACCGTGTACCGCTACGATCCGAACGCTAACTCTTGGACAGCGCTGAGCGCGACCGCTCCGGCCAACGGATATGAAGGCGTTGCGGTCCTTGGACCCGATCAGAACCTCTATGTGATCGGCAATAACGGCCCTTACGCCTGCACCATCAGGATGGACCTTTACCACCCGACGACCAACTCCTGGACCACCGGGGCCACCCCTAGCGTTTGCGCAGCCTCAACGGCGACCATTGGACCGGATGGCCGGTTGTACGCCGGCTGGGCGGGTACGAATACGGGCGTGTTCATGGGTGCGTACTCGTTTGTGACCTCGAGTTGGTCAACCCTGCCAGCCTCCCCAAATGCGGGAAGCCTGGCGACGGCAGCGGGCGCGCTCTACAGCATCGGCGGCCACAACCTTAAGTACAGCGGGGCTGGGACTTCAGTCTTTAAGTTCGTTCCATGAGAAAAGGGAAGGGAGCTTCCGATGTTTAAACGGCTTCTCGGCCTGGTTGTTTTTGCCGCCTTCGTGCCTGTCTCGGCTCTCGCGGCGACGCCTGGGACCTGGGTCCCGGCCGGTCACCTGCTATACGCGGGATTTCATTCGGCCCCGCTCGCGACGGCCGGGAAGGACGGCTTGATCTACTCGATGGGCAGCGACTTCGAGGCGTACAACCCGGCGACGCGGAAGTCGGCTGGTCTGCCCCACCCGCCGCTAAGTGCCAGCGGGTTCTGCCTGGTCACGGGAGTCGCCGGCAAGATTCACGCCCTCGGCAGCCTCATCGCCGCTTACTCCCCGACCAAGGGCACCTGGATCATGGAGGCGTACCCGCCGGCGCTCGTTTTCGACCCGACATGCGCAGTCGGAGCGAACGGGCTTCTCTACGTTTTCGATGCGGGCAAGGCGGACTATCGGTACGACCCATATGCGAATACCTGGACGACCCTAGCCTCGACTCCGCCGAACGATGCAGGCCCAGCCGTCCTTGGGCCAGACGGCAATATCTATATCGTGGGCTGTGCGTTGTACGCCTATCACCCGATAACCGACTCCTGGACGGCTGGAGCGCCAATGGACACTTGCCCGGAGAGTGCAACTATCGGGCCAGACGGCCGGTTGTATGCCGACATTTGGGGCAGCACGGTCATGGAGGTGTACGACTTCGCAACCGCGAGCTGGTCGCGGATGGCTGGTCCGCCCAATTACGGGAAGCTAGCGACGGCCGCCGGCCACCTCTATAGTCTCGGCGGGACGAACGCCAAGACTGGCCGGTTCGGGACGCAGGTCTTCAAGCAGACCTAGGGCCGCGAGTCGCAATGAGTTGGAGGCGAACGGCGGCGTAACCTGCCTCGCCGGGCGCGCAGGCGCACTCCAGTGTGATGCGGCGGCGGAGACTGTCCCTGCGGGCAGATCCGGGAAGCTGCTTCCGTTCAGCCGCTCGATGCATTAGGAGGACCATCGGCATGCCCCAGTCCTTTCCGTGGGTCGAGGAAACCTTTCAGCGCAGGGTTTATCCGATCGAGATGTCTCTCCGAAACGTGTGGGCTTGCCAACGTCAGATCAATCGATTCACCGAAGGCCTGGCCACCCGGCCCACCATTATTTGGGACTTCCCGAAAGGGATCGTTGCACCCGTGGACGCACAGCGGACATACGACTTGTACCGGTCGGACGGATACCTCGTCGCGGTCCTCGCTCAACAGGCGAGGCGCTGGCTACTAAAGGCGGAGAGGGAGCTCGGCTCAACACCGGGGACATACGACCTTCAACCTGCTTTCGTGACTCAGGTGGAGGTTCTCCGCAACATTTACGAGCACTGGGACGAACACCTAGACACGTTCCGTGCCGGGAGTCAAAAGACCCGAGCAGGGTTGGACTTCGTGACTGCCAACCCCAATCTCAAGTGGCCTGGTGATGGCTGGAAGTGGAGCATCGACGAAGGCGCGTCATTGGACAACCTGCGCCTCAACGACCTGTTCCGAGACCTCTCGCGGGTCGAGGCGTCGTTGCTGCAAGTTCAGCGCGACCTATGGGCTTCGATCAACCTCGAGGTTCCTGACGGAGACTACAAACCACTCGCTGAGTGGGAGTACTTTGTGGGTGCGGTCAGAGTTGACGACACCATGAACGAGCTTGTTTCGGAGTGATACCCTTTCGTGGAACGCTGGATTTGGGGCCGATTGGCCCGCCCACCACTACGCCCCGGACTAGTGAGCGGGGGCTCAACAATCCCTGCTCGACAGCCCTCCATGTGCTTGCAGGGGCCGGCTAAGCTCGGTCTTTTTTTGATGTGGCTGACTTTCGTCACATAACGTCGGCCGTTTCGCTCGGCTGCCCACTCTGCCAAGCACAGTGCTCAGGCCAGAATACCGCAGTGGTATGTGAACACCGGCAGCTGACGTCACCTCCCGGCAGCGACTGCGCGCCTAATTGACCGGGATCCCGCTCCGTGCTTCAATCTTCTCGAAGAACCATGGGGGTTCTCACCCCCTGGCGAGGCCGTGTCTTGTGGAGGGGTGCCATGGGCGGTTCACGTTGGGTTCCCGTATCGCGTCGGTTCGCCGCAGCACTTGCCGTGGCTCTTGCCCTGAGCTCAGGGACGTTTCTGTCAGCGCAGGCGAGTGCCTCCCACGGGATACGACCAAATCGGGTTGGCGCGCTCGACTGCAACGGGCTGAGCCGCATCCAGAAGTCCGTAAAGGTGACTGGAGTCTGCGCAGACCCCCGCGGTTACGACGGCGGCCGCTTCTACGACAACGGGCGCTACATCGGCCACGACGAACCCACGATTCAGTTCATGTCGAACGCACCGGGCTCGGGCAACAATGTGACCTGGACGGAGACATTGGGGAAGGATCCGGCCGCCATGCCGACAGTTGGGCATCCAGGGAAGGACGTGACCAACTACTTCGAGCTAACCATAGCTCCCTGGTTCTCGATGGCCCTCTGCAATCCGCAGTCCTACCCGCAGACTCCCTGCCAGCCGAACAGTGATGTCAACGCTTCGCCATGCAACATGACGACCAGCTGCCCGCCCGGAGTTTTCCCAGGCGGCGGCAGCTCATTCCTGGAAATGCAGTTCTACCCGCCAGGATTCGCCCCCTTCGTGGACAACATCAGCTGCGACAACACCCACTGGTGCGCCTCCCTCCACATCAACGACCTCGAATGCACGGTGAACTTCCTAACCTGCAACAACAACTGCATCGAGCCGACGAACTTCGCCTTTATCCAGACCGACGGCGTACCCACGGGACCGCCCAGCCCTCAGCTGTCCAACCTCGCGTCGAACACCCCCAACAAGCACACGCTGCTGATGAATCCCGGCGACAAAATTCGCGCGAGGATTTTCGACGCGGCCATCCCGGGCGGGCACGCCCTGGAGACACGGATTGACGATCTGACGACCGGCCAGAGCGGTTTCATGATCGCCTCTGCCGCCAATGGCTTTATGACCACGTCGATCGCCGACTGCACCGGGACCCCGTTCAACTACGAGCCCGAATACTCGAGCGCGAAGCCGATCAATATCGTGCCTTGGGCCGCGCTGCAGGCCAACATCAACACCCAGTTCGAGAT
>JALZAL010000309.1 GCA_030948325.1 Candidatus Dormiibacterota bacterium | reverse complement strand
CGCTTGCCCATGAGGCGGCCCTGCATGTCGGTGAAGGCGACGACGACAGTGTCGATCTCGCCCTTCTTCGCCAGGGCGCCAAGCTCGGCTTTGGTCATCAAGCCGCTCATCTTGGTTTCGATCCATTTGACTTCGACCTGGCTCGCTCGACGAAGCGCTTGAACAGCGAGCGCGCCCACGGCAGATCCCCTGTGAGCTCTTCGGGGTGGCACTGGACCGCAACGACCAGGCCGTCGTCCGATTCGACGCCTTCGATAATGCCGTCGTCGCCCCGCGCGGTCTGCTTCAGCCCGGGCGCCAGTGAACGGACTGCCTGATGGTGGAAGCTGTTGACCTCGATAGTGCTCCCACCTGCCGCCCGACCCAGCTCGGATGTCGGGTCGACCTCGACCGCATGAGCGATGTGGTTCCTGCCAAGACCCCGTACGTCGTGGTCGGCAAGATGCTGGAACAGGTCGCCGCCCATGGCCACGTTGATGACCTGCTGTCCGCGACAGATGCCAAGGACCGGTATCTGGGCCTCGCGCGCCTGGCGGAACATGGCCAGCTCGGTGTCGTCAAGCTCCCGATCGATCTCCTTGACCGTCGGATGGGGTTTCTCTCCGTAGAGGTCCGGATCGACATCCCAGCCGCCAGGTAGCAGAAGGCCGTCCAGCTGCGGCAGCTCGTCGCTCCCGGCCATCAGTTCCACCGGCTCTCCGCCCGCGGCCTCGACAGCACGGAGGTAAGGCTTGTAGTAAGCCATACCCCGCTTGGCGCTCACTGTGACACCGATCTTCGGCCGCGCTTTCGGTTCCGCCGGCAGACCGTTAGCCGCCGACCGCGGCGAGCTCGGCCTCGATCTTCGCAAGCTCATCGGCTGACCCCTGGACCTTTGGTCCTCTGAACCAGTTCTTCGCTGAGAGCAACCAATAGCCCCCCGCGTAAATCAACACTACCCCGACCGCGACGGGGGCGTAGTTGAAGGTGGTCAGCGTGTTGCCTGGCGCCGCCTGCGGCAGCACGAACAGGATCGAGATGAATACGATCCAGATCACCGCGATCCAGCCGATTGGAGCGCTCCATCGCCCAAGCTGCCAAGGACCTGGCTGGAATCGGTCGCCGGCCAACCGGCGAAGCAGGATGGGGATGCCGTACGCGATGTAAAGCCCGATCACAGCGATCGATGTGACGGCGCTGTAGGCGACGGGGTTCCACAAGTAGGGCAGCGCCAGGATGAAGGCGCCTACGGCGGCGAACCAGATCGAGTTGGTCGGAGTGCGCGTACGCGGGTTGATCCGGTGCCAGAACTGGGAGCCCGGCATTGCCCCGTCACGCGAAAAGGCGTAGATCATGCGTGAGTTGGCAGTGACCGAAGACATGCCGCAGTAGAACTGCGCGCCGACGACGATGAACACGAGCACCGCCGCCCAGTTCTTGCCCAGTGCGTCGACGAAGATGAAAGCCGGGGCGGCTATGCCCCCGGCGGCCTCGGCGTCGTAGCTCTGGATGGCAGAGGTGACGCCGATCAAGAGCACCCACCCCGCGAGCAGAGAGATCACGATCGACCACACGATTCCGCGCGGCCCGGCGACGGCGGCATCCCTGGTCTCCTCGGTCATGTGTGCGGAGGCGTCGTAGCCGGTGAATGTGTACTGGGACATCAGGAGGCCGGTCAAGAACACGTAGATCGAGGCACCGCCGAAGGTGAATCCTGTGCTGTTGACGAACTTGGTGAAGATGAATGAAAACGATTGGTGGTGAGACGGGACGAAGAAGAGGACGGTGACGATAATCACGACGCCGACCAGGTGCCACCACACGGAGATGTCGTTGAGTCGGGCGACCAGGCCGACGCCGAAGGTGTTGAGGAGCCCGTGGATGAAGAGCGCGATGCCGTAGATGATGATGATGTGCCCCGGATCGATCGGATAGTTGAAGAGCAGGTTCAAGAGGAAGGTCGCGAATGAGGCGAGCCCGAAATCAATTCCCGCGGTGACGGCGACCTGTCCGAGGAGGTTGAACCAGCCGGTGAACCAGCTCCACACCGCTCCGCTGGTCCCCCCGAGCTTCGCCGCCCAGTAGTACAACCCGCCCGCGGTCGGATAGGCCGAGCAGACCTCGGCCATCGCGAGACCGACGAGCGTGACCATGATCCCGACAAACGGCCATCCGAGAGTTATGACCAACGGCCCGCCGTTGGTCATGCCGAAGTAATAGACGGTTAGGCAGCCGGAGAGGATCGAGATGATCGTGAAGGACACCGCAAAGTTGGAGAACGTGGACATGCGGCGGCGCAGCTCCTGCGCATACCCCATTCGATGGAGGGTTTCTACGTCCGAATCCCGGGCCTGGACACTCATGCCTTCCCCCTCCGCGCCGCGTAACAGCGCCCACCGCCCGCGCCCAACTTGGGGCTCGCGGCGAAGCTAACAGGGGCAAGGATCGTTGTCAAACGAGGCGGTGAACGCCGCAGCTCCCCGTCGCCTGAGCGCGTGCCCAGGCCCAGGTGCAGAGCGCACCAGCGTCGCTCTGGCGCAAACCCCGAGGGTCTACCGGGCTCGTCCAACCATGGCGGCCGCTCGCAGCGCCCTGAGCTGCGTCACTTTTATGCAGCCGACGGTCTTTCCCATCTCCTCGGCTGTCTCGCGCAACGAGTACCCGCGAAGAAACCGTAGTTCGAGGATCTGCCGGTAATTGGCCGGCAGGGCTCCCAACGTCTGCTCCACCCATTCCGCTGCCTCCGGCGGCACCGGCAGCTCCCGGCCGCGACCTTCGTCCCAAACGTCGTCGATCAGCTCGCGCTCCGGAATCCGGGCGCGGCCGGCCCAGAAAGACGCGAGCACCGAACGGGCTGTCGTGTACAGGTAGCCGCGCACCTCAGGTTCCGCCCAACCGTCGCGAAGCCTAGGCAGCGCCTTGAGCGCCACCTGCTGGGTCAGATCCTCCGCGTCGGCCCGATTCGCGACTCGCGAATACAGGAACGTATAAATGCCATCGAACTGGCGCAGGCCAACGTCGAGGGCGGCTTCGGACGCCGCGTCCACACCTTGGTCGAGAGCCACCCTCATGACGCCACCATCAGCTCATGGCAACCCGACTCCTCGCACGCCGACAGCTCCGGTCGCGCTCCGTACGCGACGACGATTGGGTCACGCAGAGGGTCGGGGCTGTGCGCCTGCAGGTACGCCCTGCGGCGTTCCAAGTCGGCATCTCGCCGGCGCTGCTCGGATCTCCACAGCCAGTACTGAATTTCCGGGTTCATAGTCTCCACCCCTGTTATGGGCGACGAGCGGGCGTCGCTCGTTCGCGAGATACTTGCAAGCGAGAATCTCGCAGGCGATAGAGCTATTCCATATACTCGGGGACGTGCCGCGAGACTGGACCGATCACCTTCTCGAGCAGTGGGCGTCCTTGCGGCCTGGGCTCGATATGGCGCCCTACCAGGTCACGGCTCGACTTTCGAGAATCGCGCTCCACGTGGCGCGCCACCAGGAGGAGGTCTTCGGCCGTTTCGGGCTCAACCGCGGCGAGGTTGGCGTCCTCAGCGCCCTGCGTATCGCTGGTCCCGACAAACGGCTTACACCCACACGGCTGTTCAAGGGGCTGATGCTGTCGTCGGCAGGTATCACGAGCCGGCTCGATCGCCTGGAGATCCGGGGCCTGGTCAGACGAACGCGCGACCCCAATGATCGGCGCGGAGTGTTAGTCGAGCTGACCGATCAAGGCGCCAGGATCCTGGACGAGGCGGTCACCGCAAACACCGACAGCGAGGGCGAACTCCTCGTGGGCCTCAGCCCCGCCGAGATCGAGGCGTTCACCGAGGTGCTCCGGAAGCTTCTAGGAAGCCTGGAACCGAGCGCCGTCAATGCCTCAACTCAGCTGCGCGACAGAAAAAAGATCGTCGCGCGCTGATCCGTCCTCGGCCAGAGCAAAGCCGTGTTAGCGTCCGACCGCAAGTCGCGCACTACTTAACGTGCAGACGGTGTACTCCGATCTGCCGAGCGAGCTCGAGGCTCTCTATGGGCCGGGCCTGCTGGAGCTGACCAACCTGTCCGACAGCAAGGGGCTCGCTGAACCGGCCGGCGGCTCGAAGGCGGCTTCCGAGTCCTGACGTAAGCGCCTCCACGCGTACGATTTCCCGCATGGTCGTCGAAGCGGTCAAAGCGCTCAGCGCGGACGAGATCACCGAGCTCTGCCTGCGCCACACGCTGTATGACTGGTCCGCCCAGAAGGGCCTGAAACCGATGGCGATCGCCGGCGCCAAGGGCGTCCACTTCCAGACCGTCGACGGCCGGCGCTATATCGACTTCAACAGCCAGCTCATGTGCGTCAACGCCGGCTATGGCGACCGCCGGATCATCGATGCGATCAAGCGCCAGGCGGACGAGCTCGCCTACATCGGTCCGTTCATGGCGACCGAGCCTCGGGCCCGCCTGGGTAGGAAGCTGGCGGAGCTGCTGCCCGGCGACATCGACAAAGTCTTGTTCACGCTCGGGGGCAATGACGCCAACGAGAACGCGATCAAGATCGCTCGCACGGTCACCGGTCGCCAGAAGATCCTGGCCCGGTACCGCTCGTACCACGGCTCGACCGGCACGGCGATCCAGGCGACCGGAGACCCGCGCCGCTGGTCGAACGAGCACGCGGTCGGAATCGTCCACGTGCTCGACCCGTACCACGGCATCCAGCGAGGCACTGACAGCGCGGAGGTGGCGCTCACTCTGCTCGAGGAGACGATCATGCTCGAAGGACCGCGGTCCATCGCCGCGTTCATCCTCGAGCCGGTCACGGGAACGAACGGGATCCTCATCCCGCCGGACGGCTATCTCCAGGGCGTGCGCGAGATATGCGATCGGCACGGAATCCTGCTCATCTGCGATGAGGTGATGACAGGGTTCGGGCGCACGGGACGGTGGTTCGCCGTCGACCACTGGGGCGTCGTGCCCGACCTCATCACACTGGCGAAAGGCCTGACGAGCAGCTACATCCCGCTCGGCGCCGTCGGCATGCGGCCGAGCGTGGCCGCGTATTTCGACGAAAACGTGTTTTGGGGAGGGCTGACCTACAACAGCCACCCACTCTGCTGCGCCGCGGCTCTGGGCGCGATCCAGGCGTACGAGGAGGACGACATGGTCGGGAACTCGCAGCGCATGGGCGAGGTCCTGGCCAACCATCACCGCCGCCTGCAGGAACGGCACCCCTGCGTCGGTGCCGTCCGATCGATCGGCCTTTTCGGCGCCATAGAGCTCGTGCGCGATCGCAAGACGATGGAGCCGATGGCGCCGTTCAACGGCAGCTCACCTGAGATGAAGGCGATCGGGCAGGCCATGCTCGACGCGGGCATGCATACCTATATCCGTTGGAACACGGTCATGACCAACCCGCCCCTGTGCATCACCGAGGCGGAGCTGGACGAGGGCTTCGAGATCCTCGACGGCGTGCTGGAGATCGGCGACCGCGCCGTCGCCAACTAGCATTCCCTAAACTTTCGACGGGGACGTGAACACGCTCAACGTCGTGCTGCCGCTCGGCTCTGCCGTGCTGAGCTTTGTCTTCGCGGCGATGGTGTTCGATCAGTGGTGGCAGCGGCGCCGGGCCTTCCAGCTCGTCTGGGCGATCGGACTTCTGTGGTACGGCATCAGCGCGACCTGCGAGTTCATAGGCGGCGCGCTCGGCTGGAGCGAGCCTCTTTACCGCGTCTGGTATCTGATTGGGGCTTTCTTCGTCGCCTCGTACCTCGGCGTCGGGACCATCTACCTGCTGTCAAAGACCCGCTTCGGCTACTTCGCGGGAGTCACAGTTCTCATCGGCGGCGTGCTGTCACTTGTGTTCAGCCACCTCAACGCGAGGGGCACCCACGTGCCTCTGTACCCGGGGTCCGCCACCTCGGCGACCGTCGCTTTCGTCATCGCCCTGATCGGAGGCGTGGCGATCATCGCCGCGACCGCCGTCCGCCCCCGCCTCGCGCCGCACATCGCGCTGGGCGTGCTGCTGATCGGCTCGGTCGCGGTTGCCTATACGGTGCTGACTGCAAGCCTCGCGGCGCCCGGCTGGGCGGTGGACCCAGTTACTCACGTCCCGGTCGGCTCCGCGTTCCCCGGCTACGCGCGCGTCCTCACAGGGCCGTTCAACATCGCCGGAGCGCTGTGCCTGGTGTTCGGCGCCATCTACTCGGCGTACATCTACATGCCCAAACGAAAGGTGCTGCGCTCGAAGGTGAAGATCCCGATCGTCGCTCAGATCTATGGTGGCGCCGCGGTGGCGGTTAACCTGGTGGCGTCGTCGCCCACCGCGGCCGGCGCGCTGATCTCCGGCAAGCTCAACTCACGAGTGCCCGCGACGATACTCATCGCGGCGGGCGCTTTCATACCTGGGGTGACGAGCGGCCTAAATCGATTCGGCGTCACGTGGTCGTTCTACCTCGGGGAGTTCCTGGGAGTGCTCCTCATATTTGCCGGTTTCCTCGTCAGCGAGGAGGTGTTCCGGAACATCCGGATCGGATGGACGATCTGGTCGCGAGCCCCATCGGAGAGGATCCTCGTCACCGACACCGGAACGCACCGAAACTAGACCAACGAAAGTAGCCCCAAGCCCAGGGCCCAAGCAAAAGAGCCAAACCAGCGCCGTTACCGTCAGGCGAATGTGAGCTCGGTCGTGATCTCGATCGAGCCTCCGATGCTCTTCGCCACCGGGCATCGGCTGGCGTGAAATGCGTGTGATCGCTCGGCCGCGTCGCGCTTGTCGTCGGGGCAGCCGGTCAACGTGTAGCGGACGTGGATTCGCTTGATGACCAGGACCTTGTCCTCGACGTGGACCTCGCCCTCCGCCTCGGAGCTCAAACGACCCTCGCTCGCGTCGATCCCGCGCGCCT
>JALZAL010000307.1 GCA_030948325.1 Candidatus Dormiibacterota bacterium | reverse complement strand
AAGAACAGTCGCGAAGGTTGTGGTCCCTGGTTGAGACCACCCTCGAAGTAAGCGCGCACGATGCCCGCGGTGGCCTCCGGTCGCAGAGCGAGCGAGCGTCCACCGCGATCCTCGAAACGATAGAGCTCCTTGGCGACGGCATCCGTGTCGGTGCCGACGCGCTCGATGAGGTCGGTGTGCTCGAGGATGGGCGTGACGATCTCCTGATAACCGAAGCTCCGCGCCACCCTCTCCGCCGCCGTCTCGACGGTGCGCCAGAGTGCGCGGTCCTGGGGCAGGAGATCGCGCATACCGCGTACGGCCTTGATCGGCACGGTGCGAGGCATGGAGTGACGATTGTAAGAAGCACAGGGTTTGACCGGAGCTGTCGTTCGGGTTAGGCGGGTTAGTATCTGGCGCAATGCGACCGGAGCAAATGATGCGGGCAGTGGCTGCCACCCGGTGACCATCGCCCTCCTCCAGCTCATCACTCTCATCCTGGCCGCGCTCGCTTTGCTTACAGGTGCGTACCTGTTGATCATCGGCAAGCGGCCATGGCGCGGGGGTGAGGCCGAGCACGTCGCACCTCGTGTCCGGCTGCTCGGTCTGAGCTACATCCTCGTGTTCGGTTCGGCGATGGTTCAGATCATCCTGCAGCCGCACGGCCTGGCCGCCGAGATACTCGGCGGACTGATGGTGCTCGGCGGTCTCATCGTCATCGTGGTCGTCCTCCTCGAGGCCCGAGCTGCACGCCGCACCGAGCGCGAGGGTCCGTCCGCGTCCTAGAGCCGACCCTCGCGCCCTCTGAAGCTAGGTGGTACGCCAGCCCGCCGCCACCTTGAAGGCAGCGGTCAGCTCCTCGAGATGAACCGGCTTGATCATGTAATCGTCGAAGCCGGCCTTCAGGCACCGATCCCTGTCCCCCGGACCCGCCATCGCGGTCAGCGCGATCAGGCGCGGGCGCGTGCCCCGCGGCCACCGCCGGCAGATTGCCTCAGCGGCCTCAAGACCGTCCATCTCCGGCATGAGGACATCCATCAAGACCGCGTCGTACGGCGACTGTGCCACAGCAGCCACAGCCTCGCGGCCGTTGGAGACGACGTCCACCTTGTGACCAAGTTTGGCCACCAGCCTTCGCAGAAGGTTCTGGTTCAGCGAGTTGTCATCTGCCACGAGCACGTGAAGGGCGCCGGCTGCCACCTGCTCGCTGACCGGCGGCGGTGGGCCGTGGTGCGCACCCACCTGGGCCATGACGTCGTGAAGCTTGCGCGAAGCCACGGGCTTTGTGAGGGTGGCCTGCACCAAGCCGCTGTCGGCGGCGCCTGCCTCCTCCGCGCCTGGCGGTACCGCGGCTATGAGCACGATGGGCAGCTGGTCGGGTCCGCGGAGCGCGCGCAGAGACCCGGACACGGTCAGGCCGTCGATCGCGGGCAACCTATGCTCGACCACCGCGACGTCGAACGGTTGACCTGCCGCGACGAGGCCGATGGCCTCCTCCGGTGTCGCAGCCGTGGCGTTCGCTCCCCACGTTTCAGTCTGCAAAGCCATCACGCGACGCTCGGTGGCGTCGGCCGCCACCACCAGCACCCTCATCGCCTCCAGGGTTGCGGGCGCGGCAGTATCTGGAGCCGGCATCGCCTCGGCCAGGATGGTGAACTCGAACTGGGTCCCCGCGTCCGGCCCAGCCTCGACGCCTCCCTGCTCGACCCGCAGCTCCCCATCCATCATCTCCACCAACCGCTTGCACGTCGCGAGATTGAGGACTGCAAGGCGGTCGCCAGGCTCGAGCCCAACCGGTGCACCGCCGGCATCCCCGAGCGCGCTCCGAAGGATGCGCGCGGGTACGCCCTTGCCCGTATCACGCACTGTGAACCTGAGTCCCATCAGCCCTCCCTGCGGATGGCAGCTCAGCTCGATGCCCACGCCACCGCGACCCGTTCTCTCCAGGGCGCCGTGGAGGAGCGTGAGCAGAATCTGCTCGAGCCTGCGCGAATCGCCGACTATGACGCTCGGGACATCGAGCTCCGCGCGAAACGACAGGTCGACGGCCTTGGTGCCCGCAATCTCGGCAACGAGCCCCAAGCAGCTCTCGACACTCGACCGCACATCGAATGGGTGGAGGGCCAGCTCAAATTCGCCGCCCCGGATCATCGCTGCATCGAGGACGTCCTCTACGAGCCTGGCCACCTGGTCCGCGCCGAGCTCCACGATCGAGGCCAGCTCTCGCTCCTCTGTGGACGTTGCCGTCATCGCCAGTAGGCCGGCGGCCCCGAGGACCGCGTTCAGCTGGTTGCGAAGCTGGTGACCGAAGTCCGCCAGCAGCTCGGCGTCCAGCACCTCCGCTTTCGGTGCTCGACCGGCGGAGGCTGCGCCCGCGCTCGTGTTCTGGTCATCCATTCCGATCAATCCAGCCTCACGACCGGCGACTGGCCGGCGGCACCGTGGCCGGCTGGAACATGGAATCCGGGAGATCCACCCCGTTGGAGCGAAAGTGCTTGAGGAATGCGGAGCGCGCGCCGGTTGCCGTGTGATAACCGACCGCGCCGCCTTCTTCGGTCACGCCTGTTTGTGTGAAAACAAAGAGTTCCTGCATGGTGATCTCGCCCTCGGCGATCCCCGTGACCTCGGCCACGCTGACCACCTTGCGCGCGCCGCCTCGCAGCCGTTCGGTTTGAACTATCACGTTGACCGCCGATGCGATCTGGCTGCGGATCGCCCGCGACGGCAGCTCGGTGCCGGCAAGCAGCACCAGCGTCTCCAGCCGGCCCAGGGCATCCTGCGGGTTGTTGGCGTGAAGAGTGCTCATCGAACCGTCATGGCCAGTGTTCATCGCTTGCAGCATGTCCAGGGCCTCAGGGCCCCGGCACTCACCGACGACGATCCGGTCAGGCCGCATGCGGAGGCAGTTGCGCACGAGATCGCGGATGGAGATCGCGCCCCTGCCCTCGACGTTCTGAGGCTTCGACTCCAGGCTGATGACGTGGACCTGGCGCAGTCTCAGCTCTGCTGCGTCCTCGCAGGTCACGATTCGCTCCGTCGCGGGTATGAACCCTGACAGGACGTTGAGGAATGTCGTCTTGCCGGACCCGGTGCCGCCTGAGACAATGACGTTGAGACGCGTCTTCACGGCTGCTTCCAGGTAGTGCATGATCGCGGGCGTCGCACCGCCCAGGCTGACGATCTGGTCCGGGCTCAGCACCTCGCGACCGAACTTTCGGATCGTCAGGCAGGGGCCGTAGATCGCGACCGGAGGGATCACCACATTCACCCGCGAGCCGTCTTTCAGACGCGCATCACACATCGGTTCCGACTCATCCACCCTGCGCCCGATCGATGAGACGATCCGGTCGATAACACGTCGAAGGCTGGCCTCATCCTCGAAAGCCAGGCTCGTGAGCTCGATCTTGCCCCGGCGCTCGACAAAGATCTGCTCCGGCCTGTTGACCATGATCTCGCTGATGTCCGGGTCGCGAAGCAGGGCTTCGAGGGGACCCAGCCCCACCACCTCGTCGAACAGGATCTCCACCAGTCGTTCCCGATCGCCCGCCGTGATCAGGGACGCGGGGGGCTTCGTGCGGAAATGCTCCTCGGCCAGCTGTAACAGGAGGCGTCTGATGCCGGCCGGGTTCTAGATGTCGATCTGCGCGGTGAAGTGAGCAAGCAGCTGAGAGTGGATCTCAGCCTTGGCAGTGGCCAGTGGCGGGCTGAGCCTGGCTGACGACTCTGTGACGAGGGCCGCCGGCACGGGCTGCGTGGCGACGGTCAGCGTTGGGATCGGGACTGGAACGGTCACCGGGGTGGGCGCGCTGGTGACCACCGGTCCGTTTGACGGAGGGGCGGCAGGGACCACTGGCGTGACGGCGGGCGCCTGCTGGTAACGCCTGTCAAATCGCTCCGAAAGCTTCATGCGGAACCGGCGGTGGGTGCGGGGTGGAAGCGCCGTCGCGCCTTCGCTGCAGCAAACCTCACACCCGCTTCAGGGTCGCCGGTCAGCCGGCGAAGTCCGTCCGCGGTGCTGGGCTCGCCGATCATCGCCAATGCGCAGCAGGCGGCCGACCTCACCCGCGACGGCCATCGCCGATCGTGGGCGATGCCTGTGAGGGCGCCCACCCGGAGAGCGTCGTATCTCAATCCACAGGCCAGGACTGTCACTACGGCAGCTTGCACGCTTGCAGGCTCGCGCATCAGCAGCTCCATGTCCATATCCGAAGCCGCGTGGGACAGCTCGATGGCCAGCCGGTGCTGTGGAAGCCGATCCACGGCTGCCATCAGGGCATCCACCGCCCGACGCCCTCCCAACGACCCGAGAGCGCGGACTGCAGCGTCGCGCACCTTTGGGTTGGTATCTCCCATCAGATCGGCCAGCCATGGCACAGAATCAGTCAGCCTGAAAGCCCCACAAAGCCGGGCAGCCGCGATCCGAACCTTCGGATCAGGATCGACCAGTGAGTTCAGGAGGTCGCTATCAAGGCCCGTGGCCTGCAGAGCCTGTAGCACCCGCCAATGGGCCATGATCCCGGGGCCGGACCGCTCGAGGAAGCTCCTGATCGTTGAGGCAACTGTGTCGTCGGCCAGCAGCTCGGAAACCTTGACATTCAAGGCTACGTGCGGCTCACCCGCGATCGCAGCGCTGAGCACCCGGTCCACGCGGACACCCAGGCGCGACCGCGAAGCGGTTGCTCGCGCCCGTCCCGAACGCTTGATCGAGCGCCCTGATTCGAAGTCGGACACTTGCCTGTTACCTGAGCCGTTGCTGCGATGTTGAGAGTCGGACTGGGGGGACGTTGGTACATTATCGTTCGTTTTGAGTTCCCGCGAGGCCCGCGAAGGCCAAGAGCCGCGGGATGAAGGGGCACACCGGGTATCCGCGAACGCGGGATCCGAGCTCGGGCAGGCGCCTTCAGCGATCCAGCTGCGCTTGCGGATGCTGGAGATGTCGCCAGTGTTCGGGGAACTGCCCGACGGTCTGCTTCGCGCGTTGGCGCGGTACATGCGGGTGGTCGGGCTCCCTGCAGCCAACAAGCTCGTCTTGGGAACCGAACGCGGCGACGCGGTGGTCTTCCTGGCTTCCGGACACATTGAGCAGTCGCTGGCCGATGCATCTGGAAGGGTCATCTTGACCCGACACCGCCTGCCTGGAGACCTGGTCATCCTTCCAGTCGCCCGCGCCGGCGACCGCTATGTGACCAGCATCGCCGGGCTCGCCAACGCCGTGCTCCTGACGCTTGATCGTGACAGCCTCATTCAGGGTTTGGGCCCCGAGGTGGAAAGGGTGGCAGCCGCCCTCGATCAGCTTTGGACACAGGAGCTTGCCGCGGTCGAAGCCGCCGAGGTGCAGGCCGAGTCGCGGGCGGCGGCGCCGATCGTGGCCTTTTTCTCCGCGAAGGGAGGGTCCGGCGTGACCACCCTTGCGGTCAACACGGCGGCCGCTCTCGCACGCACTCATCCTCGCCAGGTGCTCTTGGTCGACCTATCAGCTCCGTTCGGGCACGCTGCCCTGTTCTCCGACCTGGTGGCAACAGGATCGATCGCGAGCGCCTCCAAGGCCGCGCCGGCGGACTTTGACAAGGTTCTGCGCCAGCACATCGTCTACCACAAGTCAGGTATGGGCGTGCTGCCCGGGACCCTGCGGCCAGAAGAGGTAGACCTTTTGACTGGCGATCTCACTGGCCGCGTGCTGGAGGCCGTGGTCGGCTGGCAGCGGATCATCGTGGTCGACCTCGGAACCTCGCTGGCGGAGGCGGCTCTTGCGGCGATCGAGCGGGCTGAGTGCCTTATTGTCGTGGTCCCGCCGGAGATCGCAGCCATGACTGATGCCCGCCGCGCCCTCGCCGTGTTCCGCGACATCATGAACGTGCCTGACAACCGTATCCAGCTGGTGCTCAACCAGCGGGTGCCACACCCGCCTCTGGACCGCGCTGCCATCGAGTCGATCCTCGGGCACAAAATGGCGGTCGCTATCGGCTTCGACGATTCCAGGCCCGAGGACGCAGCCCTTGCGGGAAGCCTCGTGTTGCAGAGGGACGCCTCCTCTCTGGTGTCGCGCGGCGCGACCGAGCTGGCCCGCGTCGTCATGGCGAGCTTGAAGCTTGGTTGATAAGCGCAACCTCCCCGCCCGGTGGGGAGGTCAGGCGATGGTCGAGTTCGCGATTGCCCTTCCGATCCTGATCCTCCTCGTTGCAGGCGTGCTGGAGCTGGGTCGGGGGTACGGCTACGCCATCGCCACCTCAGACGCGGCGCGCGATGGGGCTCGCTACGTGGCAGGCAAGACGGCCCTCACCAACGGCCCCGGCCTTACCTCGATGTGCAGTCTCATCACGTCTGACCTCGCCGCCACATCGACAAACATCAGCTGTCCGACCGTGGTCGCCCACGCGCCGCCATTCGTGAGCGGTACCGATTTCACCGCGCCGACCGGCGGCCAGGTGGTTGTCGCCGTGTACTGCGGGTCGAGCGTGAACTGCATGGGCGCAACGAATCCGCGCTTTCAGTCGGAGATCGACGTCTACGTCTATTACGGGTTCAACGACCTCAACCTCTTTGGCGGAAGGATCACGATCTCCGGCTCGAGCAGGACGACGACCTCATGGTGAGAATCAGACCTTCGCCACGCCCGTTTTCACGCGGGCAGGCGCTAGTGGAGTTTGCGCTCGTGGCGCCTGTGGTGCTGCTCATCATCGGAGCCACAGTGGACATGGGTCGCGGCCTTCTTCTATACGGGCTGTTGTCGGGGGCGTCGAGGGACACCGCACGTCTGGCAACGCTCGAGTACTACAGCGGTTCGAACACGCTGGCACCGACGTGCACAGCGCTGGCGACGCCCTGTTCGCTCACCTCGCTCATCACCGGGGCCCACCTGCTGGACGCACTGGGGGCTTCGGTCATTTACCTCGATTCGACCGCGATCTCGTCGCCGCCGACCTACGGCACGTATGTTCCGAATGCCGACCCGACGCAGCCGGGGACCATCACCCTGTCGGCTGGGGCGAATGCCAACACTGTGTATGTCTTCATCTATGAGCTCGACTCCACAGCCGGCAACCCAAGCCCGCGTTGGAGCTGCCCGAGCTGCGCAGCCGCCAACGGTGCGGCCGTTCGCACAGGCGGCAACCAGAGGGTTGTCGTCGATTTCAAGCTGAAGTGGCGGCCGGTGATGGCCAGCTTCCTGGGAATACCGGCCGCTATCACCTTCGACTCGCAGACCGTGGACCGGATGGAGTTTTGAGAAGCCTGCGATCGGTCGGCCGCCAGAAGCGCCAGTCCGGGCAGGTGATGGTGCTGGTTGCGGTTGCGCTGCTGGCGATGATCGCCTCCGTAGCACTCATCCTCCTTGCCGGCTCGGTCGAGTGGCAGAAGAACCAACTGCAGGAGCTCACCGACTCAGCGGCCCTCGACTCAGCACTCAAGATCGGCGCCGGGTGCAACGCAGCCAAAGCCAATGCCGTGATCACGGAGGCCGACAACTTCCTGGCCACGCGACGGACCCGCACCGGCGCCCTCGCCATCACCGCCGGCACATGCGCGACGCCCTACAAAGGACAGGACACGTTCGCCGGCGGGCTCACGAGCATCATCAACTACCCGTATCGGGCCCACGAGCAGCAGGTCGAGGTGATTCTAACGCTCGCCCTGCCGATTTCCTTCGGCACGAACGTCGGAACGACCAACACCACAGTGGTGCGCCGCGCTGTCGCCCAGCAGCTGGAGGGATCCGTTCCAGCAATTTCGGCCACCACTCTCACATGCGCGAGCGGGCAGGTCAACGTGGCGGGCAGCGTCGTGGCGCAGAACCTGATCGTCCGAACCGGCACCTGCGCGCTTTACGCGCACGGGCGGTTGGACGCGTCGGGGAGCTATTCCGATCTGGGCGACGTGAGCGTATACGCGGACGGACAGAGTTGGAGCGCCGCCGGCACGTGCGTCGCGGGTTCGAATAGCGGGGCATCGAACGCCATCTGCTCGGACGGACACGAGCTCACCGGCCACACCGCGCCAGCCTGCGGCGCTGCGGCCACCTCATTCCTGTCGGCCGGCGACAAGGCGATCAACCCCAACCCGTGCGCGGCGGGCACTGGCCCGCAACCGGTCGCGCCGGTGCGCACGTCGCTCCCGCCGGAGCCGAACCTTGACCCCGTCGCCGTGGCCACTCTGCAGGGCACGGGGGGAGCGGCGTGCACAGCAGGCGCGCTGCTGCCGAACATCGTCATCGGCGGCGTTACGGTCGCCACGGGCCTCGGCCCCGCTCCGGTCAGGGACATCACCACCGGCTTCTATCACTTCAAGCCCAGCTGTTATGGCTACTTGAATGCGAATGCCGTGACGGCCGGCATATCGAACCTCCAGACCGGGGCCGAGAGCGCGAAGACGAGCCCGACGGTGACCGCCAGCCTTCCGGCGGCCAGCCAGGCGGGAACTCTGCTGGTGGCGACCATCAGGTCCGGCGCGTCGGTAACCGCGTTCACCGCCCCCGCCAACTGGGTCCTCGCCACCACCCGCAACCAGGTCGGCGCGTCCCACACCGACATCTGGTACTACCCCAACAACCCCGGTGGGATCGTCAGCGCCGCGTTCGGCGTGCCGAATGCCAGCGTCGCCCAGATGACGGAATGGAGGAACGTGGCTACCACGAACCCGCTGGACGCGAGCGGGACGTCGACGTCCACCACCGTCTCCACCAGCACCGCGACCACAATGGCCAACGACCTCGTGATCACCGACTTCGGTCCGGCAGTTCTATCGCCGCAGACCTACACACGCGGAGCCGGGTGGACAGGCCTGGTCAGCGACATGCCAAACGGATTCGCCTCCGAGTACCGCCTCAATCTACCGGCCGCAGTTGCGAGCGAGACGGTGACCGTCACCAACGCGACCACGTGGTCGGCCGGCATCGCGGCGTTCAAGCCGGGCACAGGGGCCGTGCTCGACCCTGGGTTCTACTACTTCAATGGATCTGGCTTCGCCGGCGGCGGCGGCATCTGCCTCAACGGGGCGACCTTGCTGGCGCGCGATGTGACCCTCGAGTTCGTCAACCAGGCGGGTTTTTCCTCGGGGACCTGTGCGCCAGGCGGCGGCGTGGCCTGCACGGGCGCCTGCCAGTTCGGATCCCAGCCCTGCTCTCTGCTGGTCTGCCCGCCCAACCTCACAGCAGACTCCCCCAACAACCTCACGTGGTTTGCGGCACCGTGCTCGGCGGCGCCGGCGGCAGCCGACGCGGCGAGCTGCCCGGGGTCTGCGTGGTGCACGGCCGGCGACCGCTCCTGCTCAGAACAGTTAATCTGGGCTCCCTCCGGCAACACCGGGCAGATCGCCATCACAGGGTCTGTCGCGAATGCATGGCTCTTGGGCTCGATCGCGTGGCCGGGCACGTGCACGATCGCCGACAACGGGACGAGCACGCTGGCAGGGACCATCTCTTGCGGCGCCCTTTCGCTGTCGGCCGTGGCAGGCGCCGGGATCACGGTCGGAAGCGACGCAGGCATTAACCCAGCGCTGGTTGAAGCTGTGCTGATCGAGTGAATTTGCGGTATTCGGCGCACCGTGTGAGCCTGTGAGGAGATAGATGGCGATCTCAAGTCGTGGCCGGCCTCGTCGCAGCCGGATTTACATAATCGTTGGAGCGGTCCTCGCTGTGCTCGCTTTCGGCACCGCTGCAGCCGTCGCGAGCCTGCCGCTCCTGTCGTCCGGGCCGACAGGCACCAGAGTGGTCGTCGCCAAGAACAGCATCGCAGCGCGCACCAGGATCCAGGCATCAGACCTGGAGCTCAAGGTCATTTCTCCAACCCCGCCCCTGTCATTCACCGACCTCGCCACGGTGGCCGGCAAGGGGGCGCGAGTGGACATCCCAGCCGGAGCGCCCGTAACCGCCAACCTCATCACGCAGTCTTCTGACCAGCTGAGCAGCAGCGATGTGACATTCCTGCCCATACCTTCCGGGTATGTCGCAGTCACAGTGCCCACCTCCGAGCAGGTTGGGGTCGCGGGTTACGTCCAGGTCGGCGATCGGATCAACGTGCTGGCGACCATCAGCACTGCGGCCTTCGTCTCCGGGCCCAGCGCGCCGGTCGTGCGGACCGTGTTCAAGGATCTCAACATCATCCGGGTCGGCCCCATATCGGCGCCGCAGTCGGGGTCGGGGCAGGTCACGAGCAGCCTGACCGCGTTGGTGACCAGCTGTGATGCGGAGTATCTGTTCTGGCTTCTCAACAACGCCGTCCTCAAGTACGAGCTGGAATCATTCTCCGACTACGGGGCCACCCCGACCAAGGCCGATCCATCGTGCCCGAACGTCGCAGCCGCTGGAGGTGTCGGACCCCGTGAGGTCAACGGGCGGTGGCACTTCACGACACCCTGATCGATGCTGTTCATCATCGTTCTCGTTGCCGCCGCCGCCGCCCTGGGAGTGGCCCTCGTGATGTATGGGATTGTCGGGCGGGATCGCGCAGCTGCGACAGTGGGCCCTACCAAGAGCACGAGGGTGACCTATCGCACGCTGGCTGACGTTCGCGAGCAGCTGCGGCGCCGGTTCGAACCCACAGGGACGCCAGTATGGATTGCCGCAAACCAGAACACCAATCCCCTGGCGGCCGATCTGGCAAGCGCGGATCTCCAGCTTCGCCCGTACGAGTTTCGCCTACTCCAGATCGCGGTTGCGCTCGCTTTCATGCTGGTCGCCCTCCTCAGGTTCGGGATCAGCATCGCCGTTCCGGTGCTGGCCGTGATCGGCTATGTCCTGCCTGCTATCTACCTCCGCAACCGCCGCGGGCGCCGCCTTCGAAAGTTCGAGGCCGGCTTGCCGCGCGGAATGGAGCTCATCGCGAACTCGATGAAGGCTGGGCAATCCGTCGCCCAGGCGTTGAATGCTGTGACCGAGAATGCGGGGCCGCCTGTGTCAGAGGAGTTTGGCCTCGCGAGTCGGGAGGTCGAGCTCGGGGCCTCTGTCGACAGCGCGCTGACCAACATGGTGAAGCGGATGGGGAGCGATGATCTGAGGCTCATGGTCATGGTGATCACGATTCAGCATTCCGTCGGCGGAGACCTGCCGGCGATCCTGACCACGCTCGCCGACACTATGAGGCAGCGATCGGAGATGCGCGAGGAGGTGCTCGCCGCGACTGCACAATCCCGAGCTTCCAGCCTGATCATCACGCTCCTGCCGGTGGCGGCGGCTGTGTTCCTCTTCTTCCTGGTGCCGGAGTATTTCCGCCCGATGTTCTCCAACCCGCTGGGGTGGGTGATGATCGGCATCTCGGTTGGCCTGCTGGCAATCGGAAATGTGATCATCCGCCGGATCACGAAAATCGCATGAACGCGCTCTCAGTCGTCGTGGGCTTGATGGCGGCGGCGGGAGTCTGGCTGCTGGTCACCGGCATCCGCAGCTCAGGCGCAGGCGATGCGGCGACGCTCGCCAGGCAGCGGCTTGCCAGACAGGAGATTGGTCTCGGCCAGGACGCGATCGCGCTCGAGCTGGAGAAGCCACTGGGCGAGCGCCTCCTCATTCCCCTCCGCCGCTGGCTCAGCAGGCAGATGATCCGGCTCACGCCGGCCACGCAAGCCGCCAACTTCCGCCGGAGCCTTGACTTCGTAGGGGCTCCAATGGGTCTCGACCCTGCCGGCATTCAAACGCTTCGGATCGCCGGCGCTGCCGCCTTCGGGACGCTCGGGGTCGCGCTGGGCGTCTTGATGGGGTCGCCGGCCGCGCTCGCCATCGCGCTGCTGGTAGGTGCCGTGTTGGGCTTTTATCTGCCTGTCATGTGGTTGGACCAGCTTGTCCGCCAGCGGCGAGCGGAGCTGGAGAGCGCCCTGCCCAACGCGCTGGATGTCGTCGCGATCAGCATGGAAGCCGGCCTCGGTCTCGATCGGGCTCTGGAGCAGCTCGTCCGCCATCAGGAGGGAGCGCTCACGTTGCTCGTGGCACGGGCCCTTCGCGAGATCGAGCTCGGCCGGCCGCGTGCTGAGGCGCTCGAGGACATGGCCCAGGCAACCGGCGTCGAGGACTTCGTGGCCCTCGTTCGCTCGATCATCCATGCGGAGCGCACCGGAGTTCCCATCGCCCGCACCATTGCCGCACATTCAGCTCAAATGCGGGTCAAACGGCGCCTCCTGATCCGGTCCGAGGCAGCCCGAGCGTCACTGAAGATCCTGCTCCCCACCGTCGGCTGCGTTTTCCCGACATTGTGGCTGATTCTTTTAGGCCCAGCCCTGCTGGTCGTTCTCGCGATCAAACACTAGACCGCGGGTTGCCCTCCGACTGGAGGAACGGGTTCAGGCGTCTCTCCCTGCCGATGGTCGTCG
Organism: Candidatus Dormiibacterota bacterium; assembly: GCA_030948325.1. The sequence continues at coordinate 34,235 of JALZAL010000307.1, read as the reverse complement.
CCGGGCCATGGCCGCTGTAGACGACGAAGTCGTCCGGCAGCGACAGCAGCCGGCTCCTGATGCCCTCGATCAATGCCCCTCCGTCCGAGTTTTGAAAATCCGATCTTCCAATCGAGCCGGCGAACAGGGCGTCTCCCGTGAACAGCAATTTCCCGATCTTGAGGGTCACACCGCCCGGGCTGTGACCTGGGGTGTGGAGGACCTCGAAGTCGAGCGAGCCCGCCTGGTAGTGCTCGTTCTCGGTGAGACTGGAGACGTTGTCGACCGGAGGGAGATCGGCAGCGAACTCGCGCCGAAGAGGCTTGCCTTCAGTCAAGACCTTCCGCTCGGTGTCGTGGACTGCCACCGGGACCGCGCCGAACGCCTCGCGCAGCGCCGGCAGCCCTGCGATGTGGTCGATGTCGGTATGCGTCAGCAGGACTGCTTTCACATTGGCGCCGGTCTCTCGGACGAGGTCGACGATGAGGTCTGGTTCAAAGTTGGCGTCGACGACGGCGGCGTCATTGGTCTCCTCGTCGATGACCAGGTACGAATTGGTGCCAAAGCGTCCGTCGGCGGTGGCTTCGACGCGGACTTTCAAGCCGAGGTCGTGCCAGGCTTCGAGCGGTTCCCGCCGTTCACGACGCCTCGCGCGCAACCGTGTGGACGTCCTTGACGCCCTCCAGCTTCTCCATCACCCGCGACAACTGCGCCAGCGAGTCGATCTCGACGGTGGCCGACACAACCGCCGTCTTGTCGTCGTAGACATGAACTTCCAGGGCCGACATGTTCACCCTGTTCTCTGCCACCACGGTGGCGATATCCCGCAGGAGGCCCTGGCGGTCCCACGCCTCGATCTTGATGTCGACGGGATACAGGTGGGTCGCCTCCGCGTCCCAATCCACAGGCACGACGCGGGCGCGGTCCTGCGCGTTGACTGCGTTGATGCAGTCCGCCCGGTGCACCGTCACGCCCCTGCCGCGGGTCGTGTAGCCGGCAATGGCGTCGCCTGGCACAGGCTGGCAGCACGGCGCGATCTTGGTCAACACGCCCTTTTCGCCCCGCACCAGCACGCGAGGGGTGGGCTGCACGTTGGGGATCAGCGGAATCGACCGGAGGTCGGCGCCCGCGCCGTCGGTGGTGAGGGCCATGCGCATGACCACTGCATGAGGCGAGAGGTCTCCGTATCCGATCGCCGCCAGGAAGTCGTCGACGGTGTTGAACTTGTGAAGATTCGAGATCTCCAGCAGCTTGGGGTCCGGAAGGTCGGCGAGATTCACCCGGTGCATGCGCTGCAGCTCTTTGTCGAGCAGGTCCCTCCCCTTGACGACGTTCTCCTCGCGCCGCTGGCTCTTGAACCACTTGCGGATGCGCTCCTTGGCTGAAGCGCTCTTGACGAAGTTGAGCCAGTCACGGCTGGGCCCATGGGGCGCCTTCGAGGTCAGGATCTCGACGATCTCGCCGTTCTTGAGCGTGTAGTCCAGGGGGACCATGCGCCCATTGGCCTTGGCGCCGATGCATCGATGCCCGACCTCGGTGTGAATGCGGTAGGCGAAGTCGACGGGGGTGGATTCCGCGGGAAGGTTCAGGACATCGCCCTTCGGAGTGAAGACGTAAACCTCGTCCTGGAACAGGTCGACCTTGACCGAGTCGAGGAACGACTCCGCGTCGCCGACCTCGCTCTGCCACTCGAGGAGGCTGCGCAGCCACGACAGCTTCTGGTCGAAGCTCGCGTCCTTTCCACCCTCCTTGTACGCCCAGTGCGCCGCTACACCGAACTCGGCGACGCGATGCATCTCATGGGTACGAATCTGGATCTCGATGGGCTCGCCGGTATGCGTGATGACGGTGGTATGCAGCGACTGGTAGCCGTTCGACTTCGGCATCGCGACGTAGTCCTTGAAGCGACCAGGCACCGGCTTCCAGAGCGAATGGACCACACCGAGGACTCCGTAGCAGTCCTTCACCGCGTCCACCTGCACCCGGATGGCGGACAGGTCGTAGATCTCGGTGAAGTCCTTGTTCTCCCTGGTCATCTTTTGCCAGACCGAGTAGATGTGCTTGGGCCGACCCGTAATCTCGGCCACTATGCCCATGCCCTCGAGCTCACGCCCAAGGATCTCGCGAAGGTCCGAGACCAAGGCCTCACGTTCGTTGCGCTTGCGAAAGATTCGCTTTGCGACCTCTTCGTAGGCCTCCGGCTCGAGGTATCGAAAGGCAAGGTCTTCGAGTTCCCACTTCACCTGCCCGATGCCGAGCCGATGCGCCAGGGGCGCATAGATGTCGAGCGTCTCTCGGGAGATCTTCCGTCGTTTCAGGTCAGGCAAGGGCTCGAGCGTTCGCATGTTGTGGAGCCGGTCCGCGAGCTTGATCAGGACCACGCGCAGGTCCTCCGCCATCGCGACCATCATCTTTCGGATGTTCTCCGCCTGCTGCTGCTGGTCCGAACGCAGCGAGATCCGGCCGAGCTTGGTGACCCCTTCGACAAGGCGTGCCACTTCCGGACCAAACTCTTTCTCCACCTCGTCGGCGGTGAGCGCGGTGTCCTCCACCGTGTCGTGCAGGAGCGCGGCTGCGATGGTTTCCGCATCGAGCTGGAGGTCTGCGAGGATGGCCGCGACCTCCATCGGGTGGTTCACGTAATCCTCGCCGGACAGGCGGTGCTGCCCGGTGTGCGCGCTGGCAGCGCGTTCGTACGCATGCTTGACCATCTCCTGGCCCTTCGGCTCGAGGTGGTCGGCGATTCGCAGCAGGTCTGAAACCGTCACTTCACTCGAACAAGAGTTTAGGGAGAGCCCACGCTACTGATGGCTTTTAGACTTAGCCCGCTGTATGAGTTTTGATCGAGCGACACTCGCCCGCCGGATCGGACTATCCGCCGCCACCGCGATCCTGATCATTGCGGGCGCAACCCTCAATGTCACCGGTCGTGGGGGCCAGGCAGCGCTCCTCGCCGCCACCGCCGCGCTGCTGGCCGTGGTGGCCGGCGCCCTCCACCGGACGTGGAAGGTTGCGATTCCCCTTGGGATCGTCGCCCTGGCCCTGTCAGTGGTCACGCCGCACTTCGGCGTGTTGACCCTCGCAGGAGTTCTCCTGATCGGCCTTGGAGGGGTGGCCGGCAGCATCGCGTACAGGGACTTCACAGATGCCCTGCACCGCCAGCTGGAGGGCATGACGAGGCTGAATGCGCAGCTCGATGTGAAACACCGCGCCTTCATGGCGGCGACCGCCGACGCAGACAGCGGATCCCAGCCGGGCGACGTCGCCGCTCTGACGGCCACCATCGCCAACCAGATCGGAAGCGCATTTGCCTGTTACTACCTCGCATCGCCCGACGGCAAGCAGTTCATGCCTCAGCCGCCAGGCATCGGCCTGGAGCGTCTTCATCCGCGAGCCCTCAACCGCGGTACGGCCCCGGGCCCGTTGATGGTCGCGATCGAGTCGGGAAAGGAGTTCGTCGGAGCCGATGAGAGCGGGCTTCTCGAGGTCGCGAGCTATCTTCCTGGCGACCTGCAAATCACCAGCCTGATGGCAGTGCCGATGCCGATCGGAGAGCACATCGGCGGCTTCGTGCTCCTCGGCAACAAGCCCGGAGGTTTCAGCGACGACGACCGTAGGCTCGCGCGAACGCTGACTCTACGAGCTGGAGCGCAGCTCGCAAGCGCGCACGCGGTGGCTCTGTCCCGCAGGGACTCTGCCCGCTATTCGCTGATGAATGAGCTCCTGAAGGAGGCTTCGGGCAAGTCCATGAACGAGGTTCTGGAGCTCGTCCTCGACAAAGGCAAGCAGGTGATCCGCTATGAGGCGGGAACCGTCGCCCTCTTCCAACCGGATGGCACTTACATAGTCCTGGGCGCGTCTGGGGGGCCGGTACCGATAGCCGGGCCCATGGCCAAGGTGCGCGACGGGGAGACCGTTCTGCGCAGCTTGATCACCGCCGAGGAGGGTTTGTACAGCGGGCTCACCCCCAGCGTCCCCGGTGGCACTGTCAACGAAGCCCTCACCCCCATCCGCGGCCGGGACGGCGTGTTCGGCGCCATCTGCCTCGGTCGCTATGGAAGCGCGGGGTTCACCCAGCGCGATGTCTCCGCCCTGGACGAGCTGGGCTCCATGACCGGCGTCGCCGTCGAGAACTCACGCATCCTCCAGGTCGTCACGGGCCAGGCATCGAAGTTGGACACGACGCTTGACGCGCTCGGTGAGGTGTCGCAGGCGCTGACGACTGTGACTCAGGGCTCAAAGGTGCTCGAGCACAAGACCCTGGAGACGGCCGTGCGGGTCACCAACGCCAGCGCCGGCCTTCTCATGCGCACCACGGCAGACGGCACGCAGGCCACGATCATGTCGATGGGACTCCCTTCGGCCATCGACCGCCTTGTCGTGCAAAACGGCCAGGGCATCGTCGGGGCCGTCATGTTGAGCGGTAGGGTGACTGCGGTCTCCGACCTCAGCCAGAGCCCTGAGCTCCAATCTCCGCCCGACCTTGTTCAATACGGCCTGAAATCCGCGATCTGCATGCCCATGTTGGAGGACGGACGTCTCTGGGGCACCCTGTCGGTCTTCGACGTCAAGAGGCGTGAATGGACGACCGACGATCAGCGGGTGCTGGCGACCCTGGGCAACCAGGGCGTGGTGGCAGTCAGAAACGCGGAGCTGTACGACAACAACCAGCGCAGCATTTGGGAGCTGAAGAATCTGCAGGAGGCGCTGCAGGCCGCGACCTCCACCCTCGACCTCAACCAGGTCCTTCAGCAGGTGCTCGCGGGAGCCGCAAAGGCGTCGAGCGCACAGATTGGGTGCCTCGCACTTGATGAGTCGGGCACCCTGATCCTCAAAGGTGGATTCGGCACCGACTCGATCACTGCAGAGAAGCTTGCGCTGGGCGTCGGCGGTGACATCTGTCGCGACGTCATGGCTTCCGGCAAGGCGTTCATGGATTCCATGGAACGGGACAGCACGAACGAAAGCCCCCTCAACCCTCGGGCTGTGTTGTGCGTCCCGATCACGTTGCGCGGCAAGCAGACGGGGGTCCTGTTCCTGGCGAACTACCAGATCGGCCACGCCTTCACCGCAGACCATCGGAACCTGGTCACAGAGCTCGCGGCGCAGGCGGCCGTGGCGATCGACAACGCCCGCCTCTTCAAGGACCGCGAGGAGGTCATCCTCTCGTCCCTCGAGGCCCTCGCCAACGCCGTGGACGCGCGCGACCCGTACACAGCCGGCCACTCCCAGCGGGTCACCCAGTACGCCTTGATGATCGCTCGCCAGATGAAGTACTCGCCCACGGACCAGGCGGCGTGGGTCAGGCTCGAGCGCGGCGGACGCCTCCACGACATCGGCAAGATCGGCGTCCCGGACGCTGTGCTGCAGAAGGCAGGCAAGCTCACCGATGAAGAGTTCGCGAAGATGAAGGAGCACCCGGCCGCCGGCTTCAACATTCTCAGCGGCCTGAAGATGCTCACCGACGAGCTGATCATCGTCCGCTCGCATCACGAGCGATTTGACGGCAAGGGCTACCCCGACAGGAAGAAGGGCACTGAGCTGCCGATATTCGCGTGGATCGTGAGCGCCGCGGACGCGATCGATGCGATGACGTCGGACCGGCCGTATCGCAAAGCCCTTACCCTCGAGGTCGCTGTCGAGCAGGTCCGAGCCGGCGCCGGCGCACAGTTCCACCCGGACGTGGTCGAGGCGGTGCTGGACGCCGCCGGCAGCGGCACCCTGAAGGTGATCGCGCAGGAGTCGATGTTCGAGAATGCGCCGAGCGTTGGCGTCTTCGAGAACCCGACCAACTGATCAAGGCCCATCCTTAACGCCGCTTGCGCGCAGACCTGTGAAAGCCTAGTAAGCCCTCGCCAACGCGACTCGGTGCTTGGCCGCCTTGCCACAGACCAGGCAGTTTCCTGAAGCTCTCTCATCGGCGTCAGTGGTTCGAATCGTCACACCACCCGCCTCCGCCTTGATGCGAGTCTCGCATTCGGCGTCGCCGCACCACGGCACCCAGACGAAGCCAGAGCGCTCCTTGAAATGGGCCACCACCTCGGCCAGCGTTGACAGCTCGAACGTGTTCTCGCGCAAAAAGTCCTGGGCGCGAGTGAACAACGCCGACTGAAACGAGGTCAGCTCGTCCTTGAGCCGCTCGCCGATCCCCGCGATAGGCACCGAGCGCCGCTGCCGGGAAAGGCGGTCGACGAGCTCGACCTGGCCGGCGTCGGCGTCACGCCCGCCGACGTTGAGCCGCAGAGGGACGCCCTTCAGCTCCCAGCGCGCGTACTTGTCCCCGGGCCTTTCGTCGCCCCAATCGACGTGGCTGCGTAGCCCTGCCGCCTTCAGCTCACCGATCCAACCGCCGATGAAGGCCTCTACCTTCGCCCGGCTCTCGGCATCACGAAAGATCGGCACGACCACCACCTGGATCGGCGCCACCATGGGAGGCAAGATCAGGCCCGAATCGTCCCCGTGGGCCATCACCAGGGCACCGATGAGGCGGGTGCTTATGCCCCACGACGTCGAGTAGCAGAGCTCGCGCTCGTTGTCCTTGTTCGAGAAGGAGATGTCGTAAGCGCGCGCGAAGTTCTGGCCGAAGTAGTGAGAGGTACCCATCTGAAGTGCCATTCCGTCGCGCATCAAGCCTTCGAGAGTGAGCGTGTAGACGGCTCCGGCAAATGTCTCCGCGGCCGATTTCTTGCCGCCGAGCACAGGCACGGCCAGCCAATCCTGGGCGATTTCCCGGTAGTAACCGAGGATCATGTCGACCTCGTCCATCGCCTCTTTGGGCTCGGCATGGAAGGTGTGGCCCTCCTGCCACCAGAACTCCCTCGAACGCAGGAACAGCCTGGAGCGCATCTCCCATCGCACGACGCTGTTCCACTGGTTGGTCAGCTTCGGCAGGTCGCGATGGCTCTGGATGTAGCGCCTGATCAGCGATCCGATGATCGTCTCAGAGGTTGGGCGGACAGCCAGCGGCTCCTCGAGTTCCTCGTTGCCGGACCCCGCCCTGGTCACCCAGGCGACCTCAGGAGCGAAGCCCTCAATGTGCTCCGCCTCCTTCATGAGGTACTCACGGGGGATGAGCAATGGGAATGCCCAGTTCTCGTGACCGCTGGCCTTGATCATGTCGTCGAACGTGCGCTGGATCGCCTCCCACATCGCCCAGCCATACGGACGGACGACCATCATCCCGCGGACGCCGGACCAGTCCGCCAGCTCAGCCTTGCGGACGACATCCGTGTACCAGCGATCGAAATCGTCGGAGATCTTCGTGATGTCCTTCACGAAATCCTGGTCCTCGTTGATCACTTTCATGCGCATCGTTTCCCGATTTGTGCGTGCTGGATCGATAAATGGGTCGGAATGCCCGCGCTCGCGACCCGCCGCGCGGGCTACAGAGGCAGCGGGGTCGGGGCGGGGGCGCGCTCGGCCGCGATCGCGTCGATCTCCGCCAAAAGCACAGGCAGCAGCTCCTCCTGGGGCACGGTCTTGTAGAGCTTACCTTTCTTGAAGATGACGCCCTTGCCGCGGCCGCCGGTCACGCCGATGTCTGCGTGGCGTGCCTCCGCCGGACCGTTGACCACGCATCCCATGACGGCAACTGTGATGGGGATCTTGAGCCTGGCGATATGGGCTTCGACCGCCTTCACCGTCGGGACCATGTCGTACTCGAGCCGGCCGCATGTAGGGCACGCGACCAGCGTCGCGCTCTCGTTACGGATGGCCAGAGTCTTCAGAATCTCGTGCGCGACACGCACCTCTTCGCGAGGATCAGCGGTGGCCAGGGAGACACGAATTGTGTCGCCGATTCCCTCGCTCAGAAGGATGCCCATGCCCACCGCGCTGCGTATGCTGCCTGCTTCCACCGGCCCGGACTCGGTGACCCCGAGGTGAATGGGATATGAGCGCGCCGCGGCGAACTTCCGGTTCGCCATCACGTTGGTCCAGACATCGGTCGCCTTCAGCGATACCTTGATAAATCCCGGGCCGTAATCGAGCTCCTCGAGAATCCTGCAGTGGCCGAGAGCCACCTCGACCATTCGATCGGCGGTCTGCTCTCGATTGTCTCGGTCGATGTGGTGCTCTGCGCGCATTGTCTTGTGGACCTCTTCGGGGAGCGATCCTGCGTTGACTCCGATTCGAAACGGGATCTGGCGCTCCTTCGCAGCGGTGACCACCTTGATCACCTTGTCGCGGTCTGGGATATTGCCTGGGTTCAAGCGCAGGCAATGGACGCCGGCCTCGATCGCCAGCAGGGCGAGGGTGTGGTCGTAGTGGATGTCGGCGATGACCGGCAGGGGCGAGCCCTTGACGATCTCCTTCAGCGCCTCGGCTGCCTCGCGATCGGGCACCGCGGGTCGAACGATCTCGCATCCCGCTTCTTTGAGCTCGTGGATTTGCCGCAGCGTGGCCTTGACGTCTCGTGTGTCTGTTTTGGTCATCGTCTGCACGGCGATCGGCGCCGCGCCCCCGATCACGACTCCCCCCACGTTGACGGGTATCGACTTGCGCCGCGTGACCATCAGAGACTCCTCAGTCGCATCGCTAATGGACCCCGGTGAACTGCCCGCTGAGGATCCGTTGGACATCAAGGAAGCTGATCACCGCCGCAAGGCCCAGCAGCGCGACCAATCCCCAGCGCTGGAAGTTCAGCTCGCTCTTCCGGTCGAAGGGTCGCCGGCGCAGCCACTCGATGATCACGACCACGATCCTTCCACCATCGAGCGCAAGGAGGGGTAAGAGGTTGGTGAAACCAAGCGCGACCGACAGAAGGGCGACCAGGAAGATGTACGCGGGCGGACCCTGGTTGACCTGGGCCGCGGTGATCGCCCCGATCCCGATCGGGCCCGTCAGACCCTGTGGCCCGAGCAGGCCGCCCTGGATCTTGCCCGTGACGAGGGCGTCGAGGCCCTGGACGATGCCGTCCATTGCCACGATCGGGAACGTCACTCCTTCGATGACCGCCGACTGGACGGTCACGAGCCTCGGTGCGACACCGATGCCGATCTGGCAAGTGCCCGGCGGATTGCAGATGGGCACCACGGTGACGGTGAAGGGCTTTCCGTCCGGGTGAACTCCGGTCAGCACGAGCGGCAGGCCGGGGTGAGCGTTCTCCTCCTGCGAGATGAATCCCGGCGCCGTAACAGGCTTGCCGTTGACACTGCGGATGCTGTCCCCCACCTGGAGTCCCGCCAGCGCGGCCGGCCGGCCGGCAAGCACCCTTTGCACCTTGCCGGGGTCGCTGTTGAGCTGGGTGAGGCCGAACCCGGTCACAAGAAGGATCGCGACTATGAAGTTGGCGATCGGGCCTGCCGCCAGGATGGCGATACGCTGCAGCGGCGGCTTGGAGTGGAAGCCACCCGGCTGATCGAAGTCCCCTGCCTCCATCCCGCCCATTCGCACATAACCGAGGATCGGCAGCAATCTCAGCGCATAGAGCGTGCCGCCGCGGACGAATGACAAGAGCTTGGGGCCGGCGCCGATCGAAAACTCGATCACGCGCACTTTGAACAGCTTTGCGGCGAGGAAATGTCCGCCCTCATGCGGCGCGATGAGGATCAGGAACATGCCGCCGATGGCGACCGCAACCAGGAGCCAGTTGAGGAGGGTGCTCACGTCTTCAGCCTACCGGAGTTGACTTTTACGTACTCCCTGGCCCAGCGGTCCGCCTCCAGGATCTCCTGTAAGGAGTCGCCGCCTCCCGGGAAGGCGGCCAGAGCCCTTTCAACCGTCCGGACGACCCCGCTGAATGGGATGGCCCCGGACAGGAATGCGGCCACCGCCTCCTCGTTGGCGGCGTTCAGGACCGCGGGGTGGGCACCCCCAGACGACGCGGCTTCGCGCGCCAGCCGCACGCTTGGAAACCTCGCTTCGTCCAGGGCGTGGAACTCCAGGCCGCTGAGCTCGTCGAGGGCGGTGGGCGGCACGGCATCGGCGAGCCGATCCGGATACCCGAGGGCGACGGCGATCGGCAGCCGCATGTCGGGATGCCCGAGCTGCGCCTTGAGCGACCCGTCGATGAACTCGACCACCGAATGCACAACACTCTGTGGGTGGATGCACACGGCGATCTGCTCGAGCGTGACCCCGAAGAGATGATGCGCCTCGATCACCTCCAGGCCTTTGTTCATGAGCGTCGCCGAGTCCACCGTGACCTTCGGGCCCATCGACCAGCGCGGGTGATTCAACGCCTGCTCGACGGTCACCTGGTCGAGGTCGAGGTCTGGATGAGCCCAGAACGGCCCGCCGCTGGCGGTCAGGATCAGGCGGCGGACGCTCTCGGGGCGTTCGCCCCATAAGCATTGCCACACCGCGCTGTGCTCGGAGTCGATCGGCCTTATGCATCTGTCACCGGCTGCCCTCATCACCAGCGCGCCGGCCATGACCAGGACCTCCTTCGTCGCCAGCGCCACGTCCTTCCCGGCCTTGAGGGCGGCGAGGGTCGGCGCAAGAGCGCGTGCGCCGGGTATCGCGACGACGACCAGGTCGCATCGAGGATCGGTCACCATCTCCACGACCCGAACGTCGAAGTCGGCCTCCCCCGCCTGACCCTGGATGAGGTACTCGGCCATTCGCTTGGCGGATCGGCGGCCCTCGGTCAGGCCGAACAGCCGGAGACGAGCTGGATTGCGGTCGATGACATCCAGCGTTTGCTGGCCGATGGATCCGGTGGCGCCGAGGACTGCGACATTGACCGGCCGCGTCATTGCAGGATGTGGAACATCATCACGTAGAAGTAGACGAGGATCGGGGGAAAGAGGATTGAGTCAAGCCGGTCGAGCACCCCTCCATGGCCCGGGATCAGGTTCGATGAGTCCTTGACCTCCGCGATTCGCTTCATCTGAGACTCGACGAGATCACCCATCTGCGCGCTCACACCGACCAGGATGCCGAGGGCGATGGCGTGAATCGGGGCGAGACCGATGATTGCGGAGACGCCGACCAGCATCACGATCACCGATCCGACCACCCCCGCAATCGCGCCCTCGGCAGTCTTGCGCGGGCTGATCGACGGGAAGAATGGATGCCTGCCGAATCTGCTGCCTATGAGCAAGGCGAGGGAGTCGTTGGCGACGATCGCAAAAATCGTGAACAGAACCCAAACCAGGCCGTGTGGCTGCGACGCGTACAGCAGCAGGTAATAGTTGAGCGGCATGCCGATGTAGAGCGCACCCGCAACCCCCATCGCCCACCGCCCGAGGCCCTGTCGTTTTCCAGGAACGAACAGGAAAGCCGCGAGGCCGACAACCAGGCTGAGCGAGAGCACCAGGTTGACGTCCACCTGCTTGAGCAATGTGCCGCTGTAGGCAAAGAACGCCCCGAGGGGAAACAGGAGCCAGCTGGGGGCTCGCGAGCCCATGCCGTCCGAGAGGCCGCGAAACTCCCACAAGGCCAGGCCGCCCAGCACGGCCGCGAGCGCATAAGCGCCGTAGGTCCCGGCATAGATGGCGCCGATGACGATTGCCAGGATCACGAAGGCGCTCAAGATGCGGACCATCAAAGGGCTGGGCTTGGTTCCCAAGAGCGGCCGGCTTTCGGTGGTCACCGAGCTCCTTCTCTCTCCTCCGCGGCCCCCGCGTGGAGCGCGCGGGCGGAGGTCGAAGCGACGGATGTGGCCCCGTCCTGTGGCCGGCCCCCGAACTTCCGCACCCGCGAAGCGTAATCAGCCAGCGCTGCCTTCAGGTCGTCCACCCCGAAGTCGGGCCAGAGCGTGTCAGTGACGAGCATCTCCGAGTACGCCGACTGCCACAGGAGGAAGTTGCTGACACGCCTTTCCCCCGCCGTGCGGATGATGAGGTCGGGTTCTGGGAGCTCGGGCACGTACAGGCGCGCGGCGATTGCGGCCTCGTCGACCTCGCCCGCGGGCACACCGTCCTGCACCAACCGGCGGACCGCGTCGACGAGCTCAGCCCGCCCGCCGTAGTTGAGGCACACGTTCAGGACGCCGCCTTGATTACGGGCGGTTCGCACCATCGCCTCGTCGATTCGCTCGCGCATTCGGGGCGACAGCTCATAGCGGCGGCCGCTCACGACTATGCGCACCCCTCGCCGGTGCATCTCGTCGATCTCGCGCTGCATGGTCTCGTGAAAGAGCCGCATCAGCGCCCGTACCTCTGCCCGCGGGCGGGTCCAGTTCTCAGTCGAGAATGCGTAGACGGAGAGCACTCTCACTCCCAGCTCTTCGCACCCCTCGAGCACCCGCTTGATTGAGCGGACGCCGGCGCGATGTCCAAAGCTCGCAGGGTGGCCACGGCGCCGAGCCCAACGCCCGTTCCCATCCATGATGATCCCGATATGAGCAGGAACAGAGTCCAAAGTCCTCCAAGAGTACCGACGTGGCTTTTATTTAGTGCTCGCGCGGCAGGGTTGGCCGGGGTCGCCTCGGCCATGACTTTGTCCTAATTGACTGCCATCGAGGCCAGGAGAATCCAATCGTCATAAATCCCATCCCGGGAAGGAGAGCAGGCACGCCGGCGCAGCCGCCGTGTCGATGAGAGGAAACCGACTGGTTTCCTCTCATAAGGTCGGCGTAGCCAGACCTAAACCTCCCGCGCGGCAGGGTTGGCCGGGGCCCCCCCGGACATAACTTTGTCCTGTTTGACTGCCATCGAGGCCAGGAGAAGCCAATTCGTCATACATCCCATCCCGGGAAGGAGAGCAGGCACGCCGGCGTAGCCGCCGTGTCGATGAGAGGAAACCGACTGGTTTCCTCTCATAGGGTCGGCGAAGCCCGACCTACACCTCCATGACCTCCGCTTCCTTTCGGGCGGCGACGGCGTCGACTTTTTCTACGTGGCTCTCGGTCACCTTCTGGAGGCGCGCGCTTGCGCGCTTCGCATCGTCCTCGGCGACCTCGCCTTGCTTTGCCATCTGATCGACTCGGTGGATCTCGTCCCGGCGGATGTTCCGGATGGCAACGCGTGCTTCCTCGGCTTTCTGCTTCACGAGCTTAACGAACTCTTTTCTGCGCTCCTCGGTGAGCGGGGGGATCGGTACCCTGATCACCTGGCCGTCGCTCGCCGGGTTGAGGCTCTGGTCACCCGAGCGAAGGGCTTTCTCGATTGCGCCGATCTGGCTCTTGTCGTAGACCTGCACGATCAACAACCTCGGCTCCGGTGCGCTGATCTGGGCCAGCTGGTTCAGCGGTGTCGGCGTGCCGTAGTAGGGCACCATCACCTTGTCGATCAGGGCGGGATTGGCCCGACCGGTCCGGATGGTGGCCAGATCCGTAGCGAAGTGCTCGACCGACTTGGTCATCTTCGACTCCGCGTCCCTGAGGATCGGTTCGATCATCTGCGCATCACCTCCGGCCTCACGTCGGTCTCACCTCGTTGCGCCCACCAGGGTACCGATCTCCTCGCCCATGATGACCCGCTCGATGTTGCCTGGGATCAACAGGTTGAACACGACGATCGGCACATTGTTGTCCATGCACAGCGTCACCGCCGTGTTGTCCATGACCTCGATGCCGCGGTTGAGCACCTCGAGGTAGTCAAGGTGATCGAGCTTGACGGCCGTGGGATCGCGCATCGGGTCAGCTGTATAGACCCCATCGACCTTCGTCGCCTTGAGGATGACGTCGGCCTCGATCTCGACCGCCCTGAGCGCGGCGGTGGTGTCGGTGGTGAAGTAGGGGTTGCCGGTGCCCGCCGCGAGGATCACGACCCGCCCCTTCTCGAGATGACGCACAGCACGGCGCCGTATGTAAGGTTCTGCGACCTGCGGCATCTGGATCGCGGTCATCGTGCGGGCGGGGATTCCGATCCGTTCGAGCGCGTCCTGAAGCGCCAGGGCGTTGATCACCGTCGCCAGCATGCCCATGTAGTCACCGGTGGCGCGGTCGAAGCCGAGCTCGCTGGCTGCCATCCCCCGGAAGATGTTGCCGCCACCTACGACCAGCGCCGTTTGCACGCCCATCTCATGGACGCTCTTCACCTGGCCGGCGATGGTCTGGACGACCGAGAGATCGATGCCGTAGTCACGCGCCCCGCCAAGCGCCTCACCGCTCAGCTTGAGCAAGACTCGGTTGTACTTCGGCGAGCCGACTCCCATTTCGGTACTCATCGTGTGCCCAGCGCGCGCCCTGCGCATATCGCAATGCGGGCGGCGGCTTGTATCACGCCTCTCGGACGCTGAAGCGAGCGAACCGGCGCACAACAATGTTCTCCTGCAGCTTGGAGATGTTCTCGGCGATCAGCTGCTCGACCGTGTGGCTGGGCTCGCGGAAGTATGGCTGCTCCAGCAGACAGTTCTGCTTCAGGAAATTCTCGACCTGGCTCTCGACGATCTTTGGGACGATCTGTTCGGGCTTGCCCTCCTGCTGGGCCTTGGCCTCGTAGAGGTTGCGCTCGTGGACGAGCACGTCGTCCGGGACGTCCTCGCGCGACACCCAGCGGGGCTCGTAGCCGGCCACCTGCAGCGCGAGCTCCTTCGCAAGCTTGCGGAACTCCTCGCCTTTGGCCACGAAGTCGGTCTCGCAGTTCACCTCGATCAGCACACCGACCTGCGGCGGATAGCCGTCGCCAGTGTTGTGCAGATAGGCTTCGACCACACCCTGGCCCGTGGCGCGCCCGGCCCGCTTCGCCGCCTTTGCGATGCCCTTCTCGCGCAGGATCGTGTAGGCCTTGTCGACGTCACCATCTGCCTCTTCGAGCGCGTTCTTGCAGTCCATCATCCCCGCGCCCGAAATCTCGCGGAGCTTCTTGACAAGGTCCATGGTCACCTTGGCCACTAACGCGCCTCCTCATCGTCGACGGTCCTGCCGCTGAACTCTTCCTCCGAGACAGTCGGGAGGTAGTCTTCCTCGTCCTCGAGGTATTCCTCGATCTCTTCGTAGCGGGGCGTCTCCAGGAACTCGCGCTCCTCGACCTCTGGGAGGATCTCGCCACGGGCCTGGGCCTCCTGGCGGCCATCCTGGCAGGCATCCGCGATCTTCGCGGTCAGCAGCTTGACAGCGCGGATGGCGTCGTCGTTGCCGGGGATCACATAGGTGATCAGGTCGGGATCACAGTTGGAGTCGGTGATCGCCACCACGGGGATCTTCAGCCGGTTTGCCTCGGTGACAGCGATGTGCTCCTTGCGCGGATCCACCACGTAGATGGCGCCCGGCAATCGCTTCATGTCCGCAATCCCGTCGAAATGGAACATCAGGCGGTCGAGCTCGTCCTGGAGCTTCTTGGCCTCCTTCTTGGACATCTGCTCGAACTGTCCTTCCTGCTGCATCTTTCGCAGCTCCTGCAAGCGCTCGATCCGCTTCTTCACCGTGCTGAAGTTCGTGAGCATCCCGCCCATCCAGCGCCGGTTGACGAAGTACATCCCGCAGCGCGCAGCCTCGGTTTGAATCGTCTCCTGCGCTTGCTTCTTGGTGCCTACGAACAGCACCGGCCGGCCGCTGGCGGCGACACCACGGACGAAGTCCCACGCCTCGTCAAGGAGTCGCACCGTTTTTTGCAGGTCGATGATGTGAATGCCATTGCGCGCCGTGAAGATATAGGCCCGCATCTTGGGGTTCCAGCGGCTCGTCTGGTGTCCGAAATGGACACCCGCCTCGAGCAGCTGTTTGAGCGTCACTTGAGCCACGTTCGATTGCCTCCCTGTTGAACTTCCGCCCGGTTCCGGCCTTCTCGCGAAGGACAGGGGTCTTGCCCCGAGCGTGCTAACTCAGTCGCGCCGAGCGCCCGGAGGCGCATTTCGATCTGACTGGCTGAACGAGTATACCCATCACAGATCGCCGGGAAACCGGCCCGCGCAGACCCCGCTCGCGGCCAGGGCCGTCACCTTGGCCGCAACCTGCACGTTCCCAGCGGTCCCGGCCGGAAACTGGATCACGGCATCAGGGGCGAGCAGGTGATCCTCGTCTATCCAGCCGCACGCCGCATGACCCTGGACCGTCGAAAACGGACCGGGGCTCAGCTGCACGATCCGGGTGGATGGTGTCGACGGGGCGCCAACGCCGGCCCCCGTCGCGAGAAACACGCTTTGGCCGGCTGGCGAGACACCGGCCAGCGAGTAGGGGCCACCCTGGGTGTCCGGCACGGTCCGAGCCACCTTCCCCGTCCAGTCGTAAAGAGTTGTCGCGCCCTGAGGGCCTATGCATCCGACCCCCGCCGGTGAGGGAAAGGCACTCAAAGTGCAGTTCGTCGAGCGGATGGTGGCGATTCGCACCGCGGTCGTCGCATTCGATACGTGCCACTCGGTCGGCGTTATCCCGGCCGGCTCAAACGTGCAAGGCGGGTAGACCGCCAGCACAAGCTCTCCCTGGTGCCAGCCCATCAACCACAGCGTGTTTCCGTTCTTGAGCTTGGGCGCCGTGTTCGTATAGATGACGGAGTGGTTGCTGCCGCCGTTCAGGTCTTCGACGTACAGGCTCAGGCTGATGGTGGTGGCGGGCGACAGGTCCTCGACCAGGACCGCGATGCGCAGGTCGTCAGGGCTGACTGAGAAGAAGCTGACCTTCGAGGCGCCACCAGGAACCGTCGTCGCATCGCCCGTCTGGCCGTCAGGGGTGAGGTATCGGATTTTGGTGTCGCCATCCCGAAAGAAGACCTTGTCCGACGTGGCGCTCACCGGTGGTTGGAGCACGGTGCCCGTGCCCTGCCCGCAGGTGTGCACGGAAGGTGCTGCCACAGCGGCCTTGGCCGCGATGGTCCCGCTTGGTGTGATCATCTCCAGGGATCCAGCCGACAAAAGCAGCCCGTAGCTCGATACAGCTGGGTTCCCTGAGGGCGTAGTCGAAGGATGGGCGGAAGCACCTGCCGACGGGCCTGGACTGTGCCCAACGGACGGCGACCCTCCGCAAGAGATTGCCACCAGGGTGATCGCCGCGAGGGCGGCCATTGATCGCATCGGTGGCAACAACTGTATCGCCGAAGGTCTCGATCGGCGGCAGCGGCATCCTTTTAAGCCTCGACCTTCTTGACGCCCTTCGGGCCAGGGCATTGGGGGTAGTCGGAGCACGACTTGAACATGCCGTACCTGCCGCGCCGCTCGACCATGGGCTTGCCGCAGATGGGGCACGGCTCGTCGAGCAGCTTCGGGCCCTGTCCAGGCTTGCCGTCTTTGCCGATGTTGGCCCTGTACTTGCATTCCGGATACCTGGAGCACGCCACAAACGGCCCGAAGCGCCCGGTGCGCTCCACGAGATCCCCCTCGCCGCACTGCGGGCACTTCTCGCCGGTCGGCTTCGCCTCGGACTGTGCCGGGTCGCGCTTGATGTACTTGCAATCGGGATATCCGGAGCAGCCGACGAACTCGCCGTACCGTCCGGTTCGCTGCTGCAGTGGCTTGCCGCATAGTGGGCAGGCTTCCTCGAGCAGCTTGGGCTCAGGCAGCTCGCCGTTCGGGGTCAGCGCCCGGCGGAACTTGCACTTCGGATACCGCGAGCATCCCATGAACGGTCCGTACCTGCTCGCCTTGAGAACCAGGTGGCCTTCGTTGCAGAGCGGACAGACCTCGTCCGTGTCCGCCGGCATGGCCTCTTCGGCATCCGTGAGCATCTTCTGCAGCGGCCCGTAGAAGTCGCTCACGACGGGCACCCACTCCTGGTTGCCCTGCTCGACCTCGTCGAGTCGGTTCTCGAGCGTCGCCGTGTAGTCGTCGTCCGAGATGACCTTGAAGTGGTCGACCATGATCTTGTTCACGGCCTCGCCAATCCGCGTCGGGTGCAGGCGCCGTTCCTTGATCTCGACGTAACCGTGATCCTTGATCGTCTCCACGATCGGGGCATAGGTCGAAGGTCGCCCAATCCCGCGCTGCTCGAGCTCCTTGATGAGCGTCGCCTCCGAATATCGCGGAGGTGGCTGGGTGAAGTGCTGCTCCGGCTTGAGGCCGTGGTAATCGAGGGCTTCGCCTTCCGCCATCTGGGGCAGGTCCGGCTCCTCCTTCTCGTCGCGTTCCCAGACCTTGTAGAAACCATCGAAGGCGAGCACCGAGCCGGTCACGCGAAACACGTAGTCGCCGCCCTCGATCTCCACCTGGGTCTGGTCGTAGACGGCAGGCGCCATGCGGCTGGCGACGAATCGCCGCCAGATGAGGTCGTACAGCTTCTGCTGGTCGGCGCTGAGGTACTGGCGGACGGACTCGGGGGTCCGGTTGACGTCAGTTGGCCTGATCCCCTCATGCGCATCCTGCGCACCCGGGCTTACCTTGCCGGTACGCGGGCCACCGAGGTACTTGTCGCCGTGCTTCTCCTTGATCCAACCTTTCACCTTGGCCTCGGCTTCGGGCGAGATGCGGGTTGAGTCCGTTCGCATGTAGGTGATCAGACCAGTCGAGCCCTCGGCCCCGAGCTCGATACCTTCATAGAGGTCTTGGGCCACGCGCATGGTGCGGCGCGGCGCAAAGCGCAGCCGGCTCGAAGCGTCCTGCTGCAGGGTCGAGGTGATGTAAGGCAGGTAGGAGCTCTTGGTGCGGCGCTTCTTCTCGACGCCGATGACCCTGTAGCTCGCACCCTCGAGCTTGCGCACGATCTCCTTGGCCTCGGCCTCGGTCCTGACCACCAGCTTGGTGTCGGCTGCTTTGGTCTCACCCTCGCCATTCGTGTCGCCGTTGGCGGCGGCCTCGGCCGGCTCGGTGCGGAGGCGGTTGAGCCGAGCGAAGAAGTGCTGGTCGGCTTTCTGCTTCGCGAGCTCGACGTCGATCGTCCAGGACTCGACGGGGACGAACTTTCGAATCTCCTCCTCGCGGTCGACGACCAGGCGCAGTGCGACTGAGGAGACCCGTCCCGCACCGATCCCCTTCTGAACCTTGCTCCACAGGAATGGGCTCAGCCGGTAGCCGACCAGGCGGTCCACAACCCGGCGTGCCTGCTGGGCGTTGACCAGACGCATGTCGATCTCGCGCGGCGACTCGAGGGCGCGGCGGACCGCCTCGGCCGTGATCTCGTGGAACTCGATCCGCTTGGGGGACCGCAGCTTGAGCACCTCGGAAAGGTGCCAGGCGATCGCCTCCCCTTCGCGATCGGGGTCGGAGGCGAGGATCACTTCGCTTTCACCCTTGGAGGCAGCCCGGAGCTCGCCGATGGTCTTCTTGCGACTCTCGACCACCTCGTAGTGGGGCTTGAAGCCGGCTTCCACGTCTATCGCGAGCTCGCTTTTCGGCAGATCGCGGACATGGCCCATCGAGGCAAGAACGTCGAAACGGTCACCTAGAAACCGCTTCAGAGTTCTCGCCTTGGCGGGCGACTCGACGATGATCAAACCTTCTGGCACTTCGCTCCTCTATATACCCAGCCGGCCCTGTTTCTTCCCCGGACGGCTTCTGGGCGGGCAATCCTACGCTCGTTCTTTGCCGCGGCGCAATGCCCGTACGTAACCGGCCTCATGACGGCGCACAGCGCCGTCAAGCTCCAGGGCCGTGAGCCGGCCCAGCACTTCCGACACCGGAAGCTGCAGCTTTCGGGCGATGTCGGCCGCGCTCAGAGCCAGCACGTCCGAAAGGTGAGCCAGGATGCCGTCTCGCTCGGGCCGCAGCGCGAAACCAAGGCGGCCGGGCGCTCGCAGAGGGTCGTCAAGGACCTCACCGCCGAGGCCCACCACAGCGAGGACGTCGCGCGCGTTCTGGACGAGCCCGGCGCCGTCCCTGAGCAGAGCATGTGTACCTACCGACAGCGCCGAGAAAACGCTTCCTGGGACAGCCATTACCTCTTTATGTAGCTGCATTGCGGCTTCTGCGGTGATGAGCGCTCCTGAGCCCTCGGCCGCCTCGACGACCACCACCGCGTCCGAGATGGCGGCCATGGTCCAGTTGCGGGCCGGAAAGTTCTGGCGACGCGGGACCGTCCCATCCGGGAACTGACTGACCAGAGCACCGCCCGCGGAAAGGATTGCCTCGGCGAGCCGGCCGTGCGCAGCCGGGTAGATCACGTCCACGCCCGTCCCCATCACCGCGACGGTGGTACCTCCGCCGTTCAAAGCGCCGCGATGTGCCGACGCGTCGATCCCCAAAGCGAGGCCGCTGACCACGATCACGCCGGCCCGTGCAAGCTCGCTGGCAAGCTGCTCTGCGACCGCCTCACCGTACGGTGAAGGACGGCGTGAGCCGACGATCGCCACGCGGAGACCGTCCGGAGGCGGCCATCGCCCGCGAACGCGCAGGGTGTTGGGGAGGTCGGAGAGGTCAGGCGGCGACATCGTGAAGCCGGTAGCCCAGCGCTTCGAGGATGTGGCGTTCTGCAATCCGTTCAGCCCCTTCGAGATCGGCTGCCGTGCGCGCCACGCGCCAGGCGCGATGAAAGCCGCGAGCGGTAAGTCCGCGCTGCTCCGCCCAACGCTCGAGCATCTGCCTCGACCCGGCATCCAGGCCGGCCAGCAGGCGAAGCCGCGCCGGCTTCAACTGGGCGTTGAGGCAGCCTTGGCGCTCGAGCTGGCGGCGGCGCGCGTCCAGAACGCGGCGTCTCACTGCTGCAGACGGCTCACCCTTGGACTCCGAGGCGAGCGCTTCGAGTGGCACCCGCCGTACTCCCACCTTGAGGTCGATGCGATCCAGGAGCGGACCCGACAGCCGGCGTTGGTAGGCATCGATCATCGCGGGCGTGCACCGGCAGGCGCGACGCCCGTCGCCGGCCCATCCGCAAGGGCACGGGTTCGTGGCCGCGACCAACACGAAGCGAGCGGGGTAGCTGACCGAGCCGCCGGATCTCGTGATCGCCACCCGGCCGGTCTCGAGCGGCTGGCGCAGTGCTTGCAGAACGTTCGCCTGAAATTCCGCCAGCTCGTCCAGGAACAGGACTCCGTGATGCGCGCGCGAGATCTCCCCCGGCTGCGCAAGGCCTGCCCCGCCTCCGATCAGGCCCGCCATCGACACGCCGTGGTGCGGGGCGCGAAAAGGACGCGCCCAGTCCAGCGGTCGCGACGTGGAAAGATCGCCGAGGAGGCTTCTGACCTGGGCCACCTCCAACGCTTCGGCAAGCTCCAATGGGGGGAGGATTCCAGGTAGGCAGCGAGCCAGCATCGTCTTGCCCGCGCCAGGCGGACCGCTCAGCAGCAGGTGATGCCCACCGGCGGCCGCAACCTCGATCGCGCGGCGGGCCTCTTCCTGTCCCTGAACCTCCACCAGGTCGTGCTCGGACGCTTCGACCTCGCTCCCCATCGCCGGCTTCGTGAACGGCTGGGGTTCGATGACCTGCTCGCGATTGAGGTGTCCGACGACAGCCGCAAGGCTGGTGCAGGGAATCACCTGGATGCCGTCCACGAGGGCAGCTTCGGGAGCATCGACGGCGGGCACGAAAACCTGCTCGAAGCCGCTGGCACGCAGCCACCGGACTGCCACGAGGACGCCATCCACGTGGCACACGGTCCCGTCGAGGGACAGCTCTCCCAAGAATGCGGAGCGGGGTGGCGGCGCCGCCCGCAACACGGCAAGCGCTGTCGCGACGGCGATGGGTAGGTCCAGGCCGCTGCCCTCTTTTCGCAGCTCGGCCGGAGCAAGGTTCACGGTCAGCCTCTGACGAGGGAACTCCAACCCGCTGTTGCGGATGGCCGACCGTACGCGCTCACGAGCCTCCTTCACAGACGTCGCGGCCAGGCCGACCAGCACGAACGCGGGCTCTCCGCGCGAGCTGTCGGCCTGCACCTCGATGCGGCGCGCCTCGAGCCCTACCAACACGCAGGAGTCGACCGATGCGAGCACGCGCGGACGTTAGTGGCAGGAACGAGTCGATGCAGCCCTGGTTGTTAAGGGACGGCCTTCAAGACTCCAGGAACCCCGCGATCCGCCATCTTCATGCTCATGCGAGCCTGGGCTCCGGTCTCCACCGCCCACCCTCTTCCAGGTAGCCGGCCGGCTGGTCGGGTTCGTGGCTCAGCACCAACAGCCATCGGTGGCGTTCCGCTTCCTCCAGCAGCCTCGCCTTTTGCTCCAGGACGCGCAGAGGCTCGATATCAGCTGCCATCGTCCATGGGACCCGAAGGTGAGGCGTCTGGCAGACCAGGTCACCAGTCACAGCGCAGGCCAGCTCACCGGAGCGCAGCAAAAGGACCTGGCTGCCGGGCGTGTGACCTCCCACGTGGCGCAAATGGACGCCCGGCATGACCTCCGTGTCGCCGCTCAACAGCTCGACGACCTTGTTGCCATCGGCCAAAGGCGTGAAGTCCTCCGTCACGTAAGCGGACGCGCTTCGCTGGTCTGGATGGAGAGCGAAGTCCCACTCGCTCTGCTGAATGAAATGGCGAGCGTTCTTGAACGTGAGCTCGAGGCCCCCGCGCTGATCACGTCGAGTGAGCCCGCCGGCGTGATCCCAATGCAGATGCGTCGTGATGACGGCATCGACGTCCTCCGGCCGGATCCCCAAGCGCCGAAGCGCGTAGAGCAATCCCTCCGGCTCTCGCAACGCCACCTGCCGGGCTCTCTTCTCGCTGAGCTTGGTCCCGATCCCCGTTTCGCACACGATCACGCGCCCGTTCACGCGGGCGATGAGACCGACGCACGCCATGTCGATCATGTTGTTTCCGTCGGCGGGCTTCTGCCTCTCCCACATGACCTTCGGGACGACACCGAACATCAGCCCGCCGTCCGCCTTCCAATGACCCGCGATGAGAAGGTGTAGCTCCAGGTCGCCCAATTGCATGACGACTCATATGCTGAGCGATTGCTCTGCACTTGCGTCGCGCCACCCACCTGGCCGAGCTAAAGCCCGGTCTGTCCTCCCGGCAGAGCCGGAGATGTCGGCTTACGAAAAGTAGCCAGCGGCTGTGCGTTTACCTATAAACTCAGCACAGTGCCGCGATCAATGTGGAAGGGCGTCGTCTCGTTCGGCATGGTCTCGATCCCGATTCGCCTTTACAACGCGACGGAATCGAGCGCCAAGGTGTCCTTTCGCCAGCTCTGCCCTGACCACAAATCGCCCATCACCTACAAGCGCTGGTGCGCCGAGGGCGACCATGAGGTCGCGTACGGCGAGATCCTCAAGGGTTTCGAGGTTGGAAAGGATCGATACGTGATCATCGACGACAAGGACCTCGACAACCTGCCGCTGGCGACTGCGCACAGCATCGACATCACGGAGTTCGTGCCCAGGGATGACATTGAGCCCGGGCTCTATTTCAAGAACGCGTACTACATGGAGCCGGAAGAGCTCGGCAAGAAGCCTTACCAGCTGTTGCGCAAGGCGCTCGAGGCAACCGAGAGGATGGCCATCGCGAAGATCGCGCTGCGGGACCGCGAGCACCTGTGCGCGCTGCACTCCACTGGACCCGGTCTGATCATGAACACGCTGAACTGGCCGGACGAGATCCGCTCTATGGAAGGCTTGAAAGGTCTCGAGGGCGACGTCAAGATCAATCCCAAGGAGCTCGAGATGGCCAAGGCCCTCATCGAGAGCCTTGCCGACTCGTTCGATCCGAGCCGCTACAAGGACGAGTACAAAGAAGCCGTGATGAAGGTCGTGCAGGCGAAGATTGACGGCGAGGTCATTGAAGCGCCCGCGCCGCAGCAGACTGCGAAGGTGATGGACCTGATGGAGGCCTTGCGGGCATCGGTCGAGGCGGCTAAGAAGTCACGAAAGACGGGCGGTCGCGAAGCACCGCCCGCTGAAGCCAAGAGACGCCGCAAGGCGTCATGACATAGTTTCGGTAGCGCCGGAGGGGGCGTGACTGGCAGATCCGCCTAGTCTGAGGCGATGACCGGCGATCCCGACCAGCTCCAGATCGAGCTCGAGAGCTTTCCCGCCGAGCTGCGCCCGATGCAAGCTGCATCCGCAGAGGCTCCGTTCAGTTCGCCGGAGTACCTGTTCGAGGTCAAATGGGACGGCCTTCGCTGCCTGGTGTTCCGCGACCGAGATAGCCGGATCCGCCTCCAGGACAGGGGGCTCAACGACCTGAGCGCTGATGTCCCAGAGGTGATCGCCGCCGCCAAGAGGATCCCGCCCGGCAGCGTCATCGATGGGGAGCTCGTGGCAACGGATCCCGATGGACGCCCGGATTACCGGCGTTTGCGTCGGCGGCTGATCGGTGGCGCAGCGATGCGCGAGCAGATTCCAGTGGCCTATCTCGCCTTCGATGCGCTCTACCTTGAAGAGAAACCCCTTATGCGTCAGCCCGTCGCACGGAGACGGGCGCGACTGCGTAAAGCAGTCGAGGCTGGCGGTCACATCTTCGTCCCCGATCACATCGATGAGGACGGTGTCGAGCTGTTCGAGGCCTGCCTCGAGCGAGGGCTCGAGGGGGTTGTGGCGAAACACAAGATGAGCCCTTACGTGGCCGGCCAGCGCAGCCCATTCTGGCTCAAGGTCAAAGCGGTCAAATCAGACGATTTCGTCGTCATCGGCTGGACTGGAGACAAACCCTTCGACGCGCTCGTCGTCGGCTACCACGAGGATGGAAGGCTGCTCCCGTGCGGCACGGTTGGCGGTGGTTACGACGATGCCGCCATCCAGGCTGTAAGCGATGCGCTCACCTCCCTCGCCAGCGAGTCATCTCCGCTCGAGCCACCCCCGATCATGACCAAGCCTGTGCACTGGGTGAGGCCCGAGCTGGTGGTCAGCGTGCGCTACTCGGAATGGTCGCCGGACGGCACGCTGCGATTTCCGATCTTCAACGGTCTGCGGCCCGAGGTCCATCCGGCCGAAGCCGTGCGACACCGTCCTCGCGTTGTGATCTCGGGGCATGTCGCCCCTGGCTCTTTGGCCTACGACCTGACCCGATTCCCGTTCTAGTGGACTGTAACGGCCAGATATGGCTGGTACGGTCCAGTAGTGGGGAGCGGCTTCGACGTCGTCACCGGCGCGTTCAGCTTCACGGGCAGGTTCATCGCGCGTCGGCTCCTGGCCGGAGGCCGCCGGGTGCGCACTCTCACCAACCATCCTCACCGACCCGGTACGCATGACCTCGATGTTGAGGTCGCGCCCCTGCAGTTCACCGATCGGGCAGCCCTGGTCGAGAGCCTTCGCGGAGCCGATGTCTTCTACAACACGTACTGGGTCCGGTTCCGACACGCCGGCGTCGGGTTCGGCGATGCAGTCGCCAACACGAGAACCCTGATGTCGGCTGCGGCTGAAGCCGGAGTACGCAAGGTGGTCCACATCAGCGCTAGCAATCCCGCCATGGATTCCAACCTCGACTACTACGCGGCCAAGGCCCGGGCCGAATATATCGTTCGCGAGTCCGGCCTCCCCTGGGCGTTGATCAGGCCGACCCTCATCTTCGGACCCGGCGACATCTTCCTCAACAACATCGCGTGGCTGTTGAGGCACACGCCGCTGTTCGTGATTCCCGAGCTGGGCCACTACCGCCTTCAGCCGGTGGCAGGGGACGATGTGGCTGAAATCGCGACCTGGGCCGCGGCCCACGCCGGCAACATCGCCGTGGACGCCGCAGGCCCCGAGATGATGTCGTTCGCAGAGCTCGTCGGCAGCGTGGCAGTGGCAGTGGGCCGGAGGCCACGCTTCCTGTATTTGCCGCCTAGGTTGACCCTGATGGCCGCTGACGTTCTGGGCGTTGCGGTCCGCGACATCGTCCTCACGCGCCAGGAGCTCCAGGGCCTGATGAAAGAGGTCCTGATCTCCCATGAGCCGCCTCGTGGCACCAGGCGCGTGGACGATTGGCTCCTGTCAAGCGCGGATTCCCTCGGCAGGCGCTACGCATCAGCTCTAAATCGGCACTGGCGCTGAGGGCCCGCGTACCCTGCAGACAATGACCTCGACCGCCCCGGATCCATCGGCGGCCGTCGAAGCCAGGCTGCTGGTCAAGCGCTATGGCATCGTCAGGGCCGTCGACGGCGTCAGCTTCCGGGTCGGGCGAGGTGAGATCTTCGGCTTTCTAGGCGCCAATGGCGCGGGCAAGACCACCACGCTAAGAATGCTCTGCGGCCTCTTGACCCCAACGTCGGGGACTGCGCTCATCGACGGGATCGATATCGTCGACGAGCCCTTGCGCGCGAAGGCGAGGCTCGGCTACCTCGATGAAGAGCCGTTCATCCATCCTCATCTCACCGGGCGAGAATTCCTCAATTTCGTCGCCGACCTATACCGGATGCCGCGCGGAGCGGACCGTGAGCTCCGGATGGATCGCATCCTCGGATTGTTCGAGCTCGCCAACCGGGATGGTGAGCTGATCGGCGGCTACAGCCACGGCATGAAACAGAAGATCGGGTTGGCGGCGCTGCTGATTCGCGAACCGGCGGTGCTGTTGCTGGACGAGCCGACCAACGGCCTCGACCCTCGCTCGGCGCGGCTGGTCAAAGACCTGCTCGAGGAGCTGGCGAGCCGTGGCACCACGGTGGTGCTCTCAACCCACATCCTCGAAGTGGCCCAGGCTTTGTGCCGGCGGGTTGCCATCATCGATCGCGGTCGCATCACCGCCACCGGCACGATGAAGGAGCTGCAAGAGCAGGCGGGTAACGAGAAGGCGAGCCTGGAGGACCTCTTCCTGAGCCTGACGGCAGGGCCCGAGTCGAAAGAGCTCATCGACCGACTTCTCGCGTGACCACGCTCGCCTCGACGCGGACAATCCTGGGAGCGGAGGCAAGGGCCGTGCGTAATCGCCTCATGAAACGCAGCCCTGTGCGCTTGGTACTGCTGGCAATTTTCATGCTCGCTGCCGCTGTATTCATCGGCGGTGGCGCCTTTACGGTGGCGGCGACCGCAGCCCACTTCCTACCCGCAGCGATAGACCCACTGCTGTCGGGTGGCTTCACCGGACTATCGGTCCTAATGCTTGTCGTAGGGTTCCCAACGGTCATCGCGACGTTCTTCGTCGGCCGCGACCTCCTTCAGCTCGCACTCGCGCCGATCGCCGTTGTAGAGATCTTTGCCGCGCGCCTCATCATCGCGATGGGGGCCAACCTCCTGATCAGCTCGATCCTTCTCGCGATCGTGCTGGGTCTCGGCGCAGGCGCAGGTGCGTCTCCCATCTACGTCTTGTTCGCAGTGTTGCTGATCCTCCTCCAGGTGCTCGTGATCACCTCCATGCAGACCGTCCTGATGGGGGCCGTGTTGCGATGGGTGCCCGCGCGCATGGCGCGCGATGTCGCCGCCGCGGTGGCCGGCCTCACGGGCGCCGGGCTCTATATCGCCTGGAACGTGAGCCTGCGCCAGGCGATTGGCGATCGGTCCCGGCCGGACCTGAGCAATCTGACCACTCTGGTCCAGCGCGCCGACTGGCTGCCGACGGCTTGGCCGGGCCACGCGCTCAGTGCGATCGTCGCGGGCAATGCAGCAGGAGCCGCCGCGTGGACGCTCCTCACCGTCGCTCTCGCTGCTCTGACAGTGGTCGCTGCCGAGATCTTGTATCACCGCACGCTGATGACAGGCCTGGGCATCTTCGGCGGCGCGCCTGCCACCTGGAGACGTTCGGCACAACGCACGGCTGTGCGCCTGCCTGCCCAAACGGTCAGAAGCTTGCTTATCGACCAGCCCGCAGCAGCCATCGCACGCAAGGATTGGCTGGGGTTTCGGCGCGATATCAGGCGGCTGAGCAGGCTTGTGCCGGCGCTGCTTTTTCCGATCGGCTATGTCTTCGCTGTGAGCCGCCCCTCGTCGGGCGTCAACGGCTTCTGGTCCGAGGTGTTCCTGGTCGGTTTCATGTCCATGTTCATGTCCACGTCGCTGGCCACGCCGTCGATCCCGAGCGAACGCCGCGGGTTCCAGCTTCTGCGCATGGCGCCTCTGCCCATGTGGCACGTGCTTCGCGCCAAGATCCTGCTGACGCTGCCTCCTGTGCTGGCAATGACGATCCTGTTCACCAGCGTCGTCGCGGTGGTCGGCGGTAGCGGCCCGGGCAGCATCCTCGAGCTGGGCGGCCTGGTCATATGGCTCGGGTGCGGCTTTGTCGCGATCAGCGTGTGTGCGGGCGGCATTGACCCTCGCTTCGACGCCGTGGACGACAGGCGCGCGGTGGGCCTAGTCGGTACGCTGGCCGGCCTCGGCGGCTCGCTTGGGTTCGGTCTCCTCAGCATCGGCGCATTCGCTTTGTTTGCGCTCGGTGCAGGCATTGTTGCCGGCACAACCCAGCTTGGGAGCTTGCCTTCGACGCCGATAGTAGCGGTCGTATGGGTGGTTGGGGTGGTGATGGCTGCAGGATCACTCACCATAGTGGGGCTGCTGCTCTGGCTGGCGAACTCACGTCTCGGCTCCTATGAGGCCGCGATCGCGAACACGTAGCGCGCCTACCAGGGATCTTCGACGAGCTCCACATCGAAGGTGCCGCCCGCGCCGACGGTAAGGCCGACAATCGCGTAGCGAATCTCGCCCCGCCAGTGTGCGAGGGCGCGATACTCGGCGGCGGCAGCGGTCAGCGCTTGGCGCTTGCGTGCGCCGACCGCCGCGAGCGGCGTTCCAAAGCTTTCATCCGTCCTTGTCTTGACCTCCACGACCACCAGCTCGGAGCCGCGGCGGCAGATCAGGTCGAGCTCGCCACGCCGGGCTCTGAAGCCGGTACCGATCACCTCGTAGCCGCGCCGCCTCAGGAGTGCCGCCGCCGCCTTCTCCCCGGCGCGGCCAAGCTCTACTCGGGCTGGGCTTGGTCTCGAAACGGCGCCCATGACGTCCGGTGGATTGGGCTGGGACCCAGGCGGCGAATGGCGGCGCGATGCGCTGGCGTCGCATAGCCCTTATGACCGGCAAACCCGTAGCCTGGGTAGACGCGATCGTATTCGATCATGGCGCGATCCCTGGCGACCTTGGCGACGATGCTGGCCGCCATGATCGAGGCGCAGATCCGATCGCCCCTCACGACGGCCATTTGGGCGATCTGTGCGCCCGGCACGTCCCATGCATCCACCAACAGGTATTCGGCGGACACCTTGAGGCCCGCCACGGCGCCCGCCGTGGCGAGATGGCGCGCTCGCAGCAGACCGAGGCTGTCCACCTGGGCATGATCGACGGCACAAACAGACACGGCGAGAGCACGGCGGCGGATGGCTCTGTCCAGTCGGTCGCGCTGGTCCGCGTTCAGAAGCTTCGAATCGTCCAGGCCTGGAATCCGCACGCCAATCGGCAGGACGACCGCGCCACCGACCACTGGACCGGCGAGCGGACCCATCCCGACCTCGTCGACCCCTGCGACGACCTGGTAGCCCATCGCGCTGGCCATGCGTTCGTAGCGCCAGAGCATGGGTCGGCTCACGACCAGCTCACCATGCGCCGAGATTACCGAGCCGCGGACGCGGACGCCAGGCCCTTAACAGGCCGCGCTCAGACCCTACTCGTCGCGATCTTCGTCTTCGGGCTCCTGGTCGGGCTCTTGTGCCGTCGCGGCAGCTGGAGCCGCCACGAGGCTTCTGCGCTCGCGTATTCGCGCTTCCTTGCCGACCTTGCCTCGCAGGTAATAGAGGCGGCCCTGGCGCACGTCGCCATGACGAAGGACATCGATCTTGTCGATGCGCGGGGAGTGGATCATGAATGTCCGCTCGACGCCGACGCCGTGCGTGACGCGGCGCACAGTGAAATTCTGGCGAAGGCCTCCGCCGGTGACCCTGATCACAGTGCCTTCGAACACCTGGATGCGCTCGCGCGTCCCTTCGACGACCTTGGCGTGCACCTTGACGGTGTCGCCCGCGCGCAAAGCCGGCACCTTTTCCTTCTGCTGCTCCTTTTCGAGCTGCTGGATGACGTTCATGTCTTTTTCAACTCCTTGATGTGTGACACATGTCTTGCTGCTGCCTGCTGGCGGCGCCACTGGCGAATCCGCGCGTGGTCGCCGGAAAGGAGCACGTCGGGGACGCCCAGGCCGCGATACTCGGCCGGTCTCGTGAACTGCGGCCACCCCGCGGGCTCGCTTGAAAACGTGTCCTGGGTAAGCGATTCGGGATCACCGACGACCCCAGGTACCAGCCGCGCGATCGCATCGATCAGCACCATGGCGGGGATCTCGCCACCGCTCAGCACATAGTCGCCGATCGATACCTCGCGCGCAGCCAGCCCAGTACGTACCCGATCGTCTATGCCTTCATAACGACCGCAAACGACGATCACCCCGGGCTCGGCCGCGAGCTCGGCCGCAAGCTTCTGGTCGAGCGGCTCGCCCCATGGTTCCATCAGCACGACCGGGCCCGAATTGTGGGGCCTGATCGCCTCGACCGCCTCGAAAACCGGCTCCGGCTTGATCACCATGCCGGGGCCGCCGCCAAACGGCATGTCGTCAACCTGGCGATGACGATCGTGGGTATGGTCGCGGAGGTCGTGTGCGTGGAGCTCGATGAGGCCGCGTTCGATGCCTCGGCCCACCACGCCCTCTTCGAACACGGGCGCGAACATGCCCGGAAAAATCGTGACCACGTCAAATCGCATCGCCGCATTTCGTTGACTCATGCGTTCTCAGCCTGCACCAGCCAGTCGGCGACGACCACGCGCCCTGCTGCGATGTCGACATCGACGACAGCGTCTCTGGTCGCCGGGATCAGGTGCTCGACCACGCCTTCCCGGCTCACCCACACATCGTTTGCCGGGCGCTCGAGCACCTCGGCTATCGTGCCGAGTGGCCTGCCAGAGCTCGTACTGACAGCAAGACCGACGACCTGGTGATGATAGAAACGACCCTCCACCAGGGGGCGCACATCAGTTTCAGGCACTTCCAGGTACCTACCGCGAAACAGCTCGGCGACAGTGCGGTTGTCGATGCCTTGCAGCTTTACGACCAGTCCCGCCTGGCCGGCGCGGCTCCACTCGATTGTGCGTTCGATGCCGTCGACGAGAAAAGTCGCACCGGCACTGAAGCGGTCGGCGAAGTCTGTCAAGGAGATAACCTTTACAGCCCCATCGAGCCCATAAGCACCTGCAACCTGCCCGATCCGGATCACTCTTCCGCCTCGCCTCCTGCTTGCCTGGCACCCCTTGACGTGGGGTGAGCGAGGGATGGATTGGCGAGGTCCACGAACACGCGCTTTCGATCACGGAGCGATGCGACGCGAACCAGCGTCCGGACGGCCTCGATGTTCCGACCGGCCTTTCCGATGAATCGTCCGACGTCCTCGTCGGCCAGCTTCACCTTGATCGCCACAGTCCCGCCGCCACGCTCCATCGCTTCCACCACCACCTCGTCTGGCTTCTCGGCCAGCGACTTCGCCACATACTCCACAAGCGCCCGGTAATCAACGGCCGGTCCCGCCGCACCGGCTGGACCCTCACGCCTAAAGCCGCGGTTGTAGGAACCGCGGCCGCCATCACGCCGAGGCGGTCGACTTCCGCGTCTCTGCAAGTCGCTCAAGAATCCCCTCCCGCTTCAACAGGCTCCGCGCTGCTTCGGTGGGCTGAGCGCCCTGCTGGAGCCAACGCACGACTTTGTCCCCGTCGATCTTGATCTGCACCGGGTCTGTCATCGGATCGTAGTACCCAAGGTGCTCGATGAAACGGCCATCGCGCGGCGACCGCGCGTCCGCAACAACGAGGCGGTAAAAGGGGTGTTTCTTCGCCCCCATCCGCCTCAGCCTGATCTTTACCAACCTGGACCTCCTTGTCCAAACAGCCGGGCCACCCCGACCTTTCCTTTGCGGTTGCCAGCGAATTGCTTGGCGAGCTTCTGCATCGCCTCGCGTGCTTTGAGCAGACGATTGACATCTGCCGGCTGGACGCCGCTGCCACGCGCGATCCGCCGCTTCCGCGCGCCGTCGATCAGCTCCGGATGCGCCCGTTCCTTCGTCGTCATTGAAAGGATGATGGCCTCCATCCTTCGGACTTCATGCTCGGTATCGGTTCCGGAAATCTGGCTCTTCAGCCCGCCGGCGCCCGGAAGCATGTCGAGCACACCCTCCAGCGGCCCCATCCCCCGAAGCTGGCGGATCTGCGTAAGGAAATCATCAAAGGTGAGGTGACCGGAGCGCATGTGGCGCTCGACCTCCAGGGCTTTGTCCTTGTCCACGGTTCGTTCCACCCGCTCGATAAGGCTCAAGACATCCCCCATGCCGAGGATCCGCGAGGCCATCCGCTCCGCATGGAAGACCTCCAGGTCCTGTGGCTTCTCACCCGTTCCGGCGAAGCGGATGAGCTGGCCCGTGGCACTTCTCAAAGAGAGGGCGGCCCCGCCTCGCGCGTCGCCGTCCAGCTTGGTGAGGATGACTCCATCAAGTCCGACTCTCGTGGCGAACGCCTCCCCCACCTTCACCGCCTCTTGGCCTGTCATCGAGTCCGCGACCAGCAGCGTTTCCGTCACCGGTAGGGCTGCCTTCAGGCGGTTGAGCTCGTCCATGAGATCGGTGTCCAGCTGGAGCCGGCCCGCGGTGTCGAGGATGACGACGTCGTGTCCCAGCCGCTGCGATTCTCGAATCGCGGCCGCGGCGATCTCCTCGACTTTTCCGGACCCCGAGTGAAAGCCCACCTTCTCACGCTCTGCGAGCGTTCGCAGCTGCTCGACAGCGGCGGGGCGGCGAAGATCCAGGGCCGCCACCATTGGGCGATGGCCATCTCGCCGCGCCAGAAGCGCGAGCTTGATCGCGGTGGTGGTCTTACCTGAGCCCTGGAGGCCGACCAGCATCACGACCGAAGGTGAGCCTCCGTAGCGAAGACCTTCCGAGTTGCCACCGAGCAGCTCCACCAGCTCCTCGTGCACTGACTTCACCACCTGCTGAGGCGCGGTCAGCCCAGGCGCCACCTCAGCGCCGGCGAGCCGCTCTCGCACCCGCTCGATGAACTCCTTGACAACCTTGAAGTTGACGTCCGCCTCGAGCAGCGCAAGACGGACCTCGCGGAGGCCTGCGTCGACGTCTTCCGGGCGAAGAACGCCCCGTCCGGAAATCTTCTTCAGGGCCGCGGCCAGGCGCTCGCCAAGGGTCTCGAACATCTAAAGGCTGGCCTCGAGCTGTGCCATGTGTCTCTTCAGGCCCACGAGCTCGCGCTCCAGAGAGGCGACGGCCCGGCGGCGGCGACCCGCCTCGGCGAGGAGCCCCAACCGAGCTTCGTAGTCCTCCATCAAGCGAGTCGAGCGGCGCACAATGTCGTGGACCGCGGCCCTGGACGTACCCTGGTGGCCGGCGATCTCCGCAAGCGACCAGTCGTTCTTCAGGTGCAGCTCCAGCACCTGTTTCTGGTGCTCGGTGAGGAGCGCGCCATATCGCTCGAACAAAGCCAGGTACCTGCTTCGAGCCTGGAGGGTGTCAAGGGCCATACCTTGACAGCTTAGCAAGTCTTAGAATCCTGACTGCTTTGGAACCGCTATGGATCGAGAGCTTTCGCTACCACCGGTGGGCCAACCTGTTCCTCCTCGATGTCTGCGCAAAGCTTTCGGACGAGCAGCTGGAGTCGACAGCTCCAGGGACTTACGGCACCATCGCCTCCACGTTTCAGCATTTGATCGCCGCTGAGCAGCGGTACCTGCGGCGGCTCGACGGCGGCGAGCCGGCACTCAACGAGAAAGACACGTTTCCGGGCATTGACGGGCTGAGAGACCTGGCCGCCGGAGGCGGTGATCGGCTGATCGCGGCCGCTTCGAAGATAACGCCGGACGACAGTGTCGAGACGAGCTCCGACGAGGGAACGTACAAGCTGCACCTGGGCGTGGTGATCATCCAGGCTCTGCACCACGGCAACGACCACCGCACTCACATCTGCACCATCCTCGGCCACCACGACATCCCGTACGGCGAGATGGATGTGTGGGCTTACGGAGAGGCGACTGGGGCAATAGCTCCCATTACGTCGAAGAGCTAGACTCGCCCACGTGCTGACTGCGGTCATCCTCGTGAAATCGACTCGGGTTGGACTGGGCAGACTGGGTCCAAGGCTTGCCGATGTGCAAGGGGTGGCTGAGGTCTACACGGTCACCGGCGAATGGGACTTTGTGGCCATCGTTCGCGTTCGGGAGCACGACGAGCTTGCCAAGGTGGTCACCCAGGGCCTGACCAGGCTTGAAGAGATCGAGCGGACGCAGACGATGGTGGCGTTCCAGCAGTTCTCAGCTCACGACCTGGAGGCGATGTTCGGGCTCGGGCTCGAAGACAAACGAGGCTGAGTTCTGCCGGCGACGGACTGGAGCCATGAGGCCGTTTTGTGGTCCGGCGACGCGGGTTGGACGGTCTGGGAAGAAGGCGTTTCGGGGAGTGGGCCGCGCGCCTGGTGGATTGGCGGTGCTGGGTTTTGACGGGCTGGGAAGAAGGTGTTTTCGGGGTGGTCTGCAGACGCGGAAGAAAGGGCTGGGGCTGAGGGCTGGGATGAAGGCGTTTTGGTGTGGATTTAGGTAGCTTCAGTGATTGACTTTTAGAACATTTGTTCGTATCATTCTCTTATGCTCGCGACGCAAGACGTCTGTGCGAACGGCAGCTTTCAGACCAGCTACTCGGTCGATGACGATCTCCGCGAGCGCCTCATCCACATGCGCCATCTGATCGACCTGATGGAGCTCTCC
>JALZAL010000281.1 GCA_030948325.1 Candidatus Dormiibacterota bacterium | reverse complement strand
AATTTGTGCTTCGATGGGACCAGCTGCTACATGGCTGGCGAGGCCGTCATCAGGCTCACCCCTGCCGCGTATGCGAGCGTGAAGCCCGACCCCGCGCCCACCGATACGGGCGTCCCTGAGCTCGACCGGGTCAACGCCAGCCTGAAGGTGACTAGCTTTACGCAACTCGCTCGGCCCGGTCCGGGCGATGATCCAACCGAGGATCTCTTCCGCTGGTATGTGGCTGATTTTCCCGGCAGCGTCCCGGAGGCGCTCGCCGCGTATCTGAGCACCGGCGTCGTCGAGCTGGCCGAGTCCGACGGGATTGTCGTTCCCGCGTCCGCCTCCGCCGACCCTTGTATGCACGGGGGTCTGAACCCCTGGCCGCCTGCGTTGCCCCCTCGTCCGGGAGGGCCGCAGGTCACCCCACCTCTTCCACAAACGTTGACCGGGCCCGAGGGGTCGCGGCCGCCGCCGCGCACGCTGGCACAGCGTGTCCACCTCTCAAAACGAGGCGCTACCTGGCGAGCCAGGAAGGCTTTGCGCAAAAGGTACGGGCGGCGTTACACCCGGGCCGCCTCGAGGCGCATACGCTGTGCGCGCACCGGAGCGAGCTTCCGCTGCTCGTATCGGTTTCACCGCCGGCCGAGCGCCTGGAGAGGCACGATCATCGTCGCAGACGCGGCCGCAGGGATCACCGCGACGGTGTTCCCGCGTTAATTCGCGAATCGCCGCGAGTTACGGACGGTTCTGTCGCAATTCAGCCATTTGGCGCATTGACGTGGCGCCGCCGATGGCCTTCTAATCCTTCACCAAGCCGGCGGCCTTGCTTTGGCATCCGGCGGAGCGTTAGGTTCTTGTTGACGGATGGGGAGGTTCTCGGATGAAACGGTTGGTTCTCACAGCCATCGCCATAACGGCCTGCACGTTGACCCTGGGGCTTGAGACAGTGACTGCTTCGCCGCCCCGCTTGCTCGGCGGCCTCGACCTGAACGGTTACTGTCAGAGCCTCGGCTACGAGGGCGCTCGGGTGCCGGGCGACGTGATCACCGGCCATACCACGTTCAACGACTGGCGCTGCGTCAAGGACGGTTCCTTCCATCCGTTCAGCTTTGAGCAGGCCTGCCAGTGGCAGTACGGGCTCAACGCCGTCCAGGCGCACCCCCTCGACAAGAACGACGCATTCAGCTGGCGCTGTTATTCGGTGGGACGGCCCTAGCCTCGTGTCGCTGCTTGGAATCCCAGGCAGGCTCCAGCATGCTGGGCGCATCTTCCTTGCACTTCTCGCAGCATTGGTCGCTGCGCTGGCAATGGCGACATCAGTCTGGGGATCCCCCGGCGACATTGATCCGACCTTCGGGACCACGAGTTCACTTCCGGGCCGCGTGATCGACCGACCCGCGACATGGGACTTCTTCTATGTTCGCGGGCAACTCCCGCTACCGAACGGCGACATCCTTCTTGTCGGAGGCGGCCATGACATAGACGGACGCGGCGGCTTTGCCATCGTCCGGTTCAAGCAGACGGGGGAACTCGACACGTCCTTCGGCACCGGCGGGGGCGTCATTGAGCAGGTGGGGCCGCAGCCAGGCGGGAACGCGGAGGCCGTGATACCTGGGCCCAACGGCACAATTCTCGTTGCAGGCAGCGCGTCAGACGAGACAGGGCATGCCGGGGTCGCACTGGCAAGGTTCAATAGCGATGGATCGCCAGACACAAGCTTCGGCAGTGGCGGCAATGTCATTACGACTCTTGGCCCCGACGCAAACGCGCATGGCTACGCGTTGGTGCGGCAAGCATCCGGCAGGGTTGTCGTCGCCGGAGACGTCAACTTCTCGCATGACGGTCCGGCTCCCGGGTTCGCGTTCATCGGCTACACGCCGAACGGTTCGCTTGACACGGGGTTTGGCGATCAGGGAAGGACCGTCGTTCCGCTCGCTCCCGTCAATCCTTTCTCGAGCCCTCCGACCCCGTCGGTTTCCACCGCCACGTCGCTCGTCATGCTTCCAGACCAGCGCCTCGTCGCAGCCGGGTATGCAACCGTGGTGGTGGGCGGCTTCCCCGATACGGTCTTCGCCCTGACTCGGCTGAGTGCGGACGGTGCGCTCGACCCAGGCTTTGGCACCCAACGCAAAGTGCTGACGCAAATAGGGAGCGACATCATCAACGTGGCGCGTGGGCTCGCCCTGCAGTCCGATGGCAAGCTTGTCGTCGCCGGGAGCGCCTCCGGTAACGGGTGCGGCGTGTGTCGCTTCGTCGCCGCCCGGTACAACACCGACGGCTCACTCGACACCGACTTCGGCTCGGCTGGCTTCGCCTTCAGCGGCTTTGACGGAGGCACCCCCGCCTCCACCGCTTCGTTTGGTGAGGCAGTTGCCATCCAGCCCAATGGCAAGATCGTCGTCGCCGGTCGCACTCTCGACCGCGCGACAAGCCTCGAGCGCATCGGGATCGTGCGATTCACCCGCGATGGCGCACTTGACCAGAGCTTCGGTACCGCCGGCGACGTGGCACTTCAGTTTCCGACCCACGGCACGTTCCTGACGGCAACGGCGGTGTCCATCACGGCCGACGGCGGCATCCTCGTTGGCGGCTACGAGGGTGCTGGTTACGCGGCCCTTACCCGCCTCAGCGGCGACGCACCCCTGCAGCCACCCTCCGCGCCGACGCTCATCAGCCCCGCGGACCATGCGATCTTGATTGACAAGAACGTCACGTTCCAGTGGAGTGCTGCCGAAGGCGCGGATACCTACGATTTAATCGTCGACGACAACGTAGTCAAGAGCGGTATTGCGGACACGCAGACCACTGTTCCTCTTGATTTCCAAGACCACACGTGGCGCGTCGTCGCGAAGAACTCGACAGGTAGTACACCGTCGGCATCGCGTTCCTTCACCACTCACGATTTGAGACTGATCGCGCTTGGCGATTCAGTTACCGGCGCATTTGGCTATCGACCGGATGGCCAGCCCTATTCCATCGTCTCCGATCCGGGCTGCGTTCTCGATTCGCGCCGGGACCGATGCCAATCGCCGTCAGTCGTCGCCTACCCCGCCGTGTTCGCGCGACGCCGTGGCCTTTCCTTTTGGCGAAACATTGCCG
>JALZAL010000263.1 GCA_030948325.1 Candidatus Dormiibacterota bacterium | reverse complement strand
TTTTGAGACACCACAGCCGTTCTTGAATTCAGATTGACCGAAAACGGGTGAAAATCAAGCGGTCCCAATACCGTTGTGACCGGCTCGAGAGTCGCTTTGGTAGTTAGGTTACTACGGTCCCGTTTCTAGGCGGGACTCAACAATCCGTTCTCGTACGCGAAGATCACGGCCTGCACCCGATCGCGCAGCTCGAGCTTCATCAGTACGCGCGCGACGTGAGTCTTCACGGTGGCCTCTCCGATCCCCAGGGATCGAGCGATCTCGGAGTTCGACAGTCCGTTCGCAATCTGCCGTAGAACGTCAACCTCACGCGCCGTCAGGTCGGCGATCGCGTCTGCGGGAGCCTGGGTAGGACGGTGGCGAGCGGCGAAGCGTTCGATCAAGCGTCGGGTCACGGCGGGGGCGAGGATCGAGTCGCTGCCTCGCGCCGCCTGCCTGACGGCCGCGACGATGTCCTCGCCCGCCATGTTCTTGAGCAGGAAGCCGCAGGCGCCGGCTCGCATCGCCTCGTAGACGTATTCGTCGAGGTCGAAGGTCGTAAGCATGAGCACGCGGACGCCACTGCTGGATTCTTCGCTCAGGATCCGACGGGCGGCCTCGAAGCCATCCATCCCCGGCATCCGCACGTCGAGCAGAAGGACGTCCGGCTGTTGGCGCCCGGCTAACCTGACTGCCTCCTCCCCATCGGCGGCCTCACCGACGACCTCGAAATCGGCTTCGCCCTCAAGGATCATGCGCAGGCCGGTCCGAACCAGCTCTTGGTCATCGGCGACCGCGACCCGGATCAATTGGCCCCGACCTGTGAGGGAAACCAGGCTCGGACCTCGAATTCACCATCCTGATTCGGTCCCCAGCTCAGCGTGCCGCCACAGGCGGTGACGCGCTCCTGCATACCTCTCAACCCGCGGCCAATCGCCGGCTCGGCGGCTGGCAGTCCGGTGGTGGCGTTGTGGACGGCAACCTCCAAACCCGACTCCAAATAGGAAAGTCGGATCTCAGCCTTTGCTTTGGGAACGTGTTTGAGGACATTCGTCAATGCCTCCTGGACCAGCCGGTACGCAGCCAGTTCCGCGGAAGAATCGAGTGGCACCTTCGCTCCCAGCACCTTGACTCCCACCGTGAGTCCGGCGAGGTGCGCCTGCTCGACCAGCTTGCCGATCTCCAGCAGGTGGGGGGACTGGGCTGAGATCGCCTCGAGGCTGCCTGCTCGCCTCAGGTCCAGCCTGCCGGTTTCCGCAACGCGAGCGATCGTGACCAGAGCCGCCTCGGCTTTTCCGCGGTCGCGCTCCCAGAGGCGGCGTGCGGCGCCGGCCTGGAGTGCGATCACCGTCAGGCTGTGACCAACGACGTCGTGCACCTCCCGGGCCATCTTGGCCCGCTCCTCGAGCACGATCCGGAGATCGTTGCTCTCGCGTTCGAGCGCGAGCCGCCGGTTTGTATTCGCCAAGACCCCGGCGAGGCGGGTCCGATCGCGGAGCATGCGGCCGGCCCACCAAGCCCCGACCACGATCGGGGTCACGCCCAAGAACGAGCTGAGGCCCCAGATTGCGAAGGCGCCGAGGAGACAGATTCCAAGGCCTGCCAGGGCCCGACGACGGTCCTCGAGGGCTGCGACCGCCAAGGGGAGGACAAAGACCAGGCTCAGGGCCGTGAACAGCCTGTCCAGGGGCAGCACCGAGATGTTGAAGACGGCCGCGAATGCGAAGGAAGTGGCCGTGGCCAGGAGCGCCCGCCGCCCCGCAATCGCCACCGGCGCGGCCACGACAAGGCAGGCAAGGACGGCGAGACCCTTTGCCATTCCGGCCTGCGAGCCGGACTGCGTTTGGAATGCCAGAGCGGCGAAAATAGCTCCAGCTGCCCAGATGTCCCAGCGGGCGCCCGCCCAGACAGGGGCTTTGATCTCGCCATTGTGCTGCTCAGGCGGCAGGCGGTCTGCCACCAGTCCTGGACGACCAGAAGCAGGCGCGATGGTCCGCGCACGTTCCAGCGCAGCGCGCAGACCCTCACTGGTCCACTGCGACGCGTCCGCCACGGGAGAGATCGACGTCAGCACCTGCCCCAGCTCACCGAGCAGCCTGCGAGCCATGACCTCGATGGCGCCGACCGCCGAGGGTCGTTGGTGGTCGGGTGCCTGTCGAGCAACCTCCACCTGCATCACCAATTGGTCCATTCCGTTCGCGAGGATCGCCTGCAGCTGCGCGCTCAGCTCCAGCTTCTCGGCCGCGCGGGCGGCCGCCTCGCTTGCTTGCCCTTCGGCGTGCAGGAGGACCTCCCGCCGGCGAAGCTCGGCCACGAGTCGTGATCGATCCCGGAGCAGGCGGCCGACGAACAGCGGAGCGGCCACCATCACAGCAGCGGTGAAGATCAGGCCTCCGATCACCGGGTAGCCGAGAAGTCCATTGATGAGCCCGTTTAGCAGCAGAGGCAGCAGCGCACCGATGGCGAGCTCTCTCCGGCTGCCGTGGATCCCGAGCGAGAAGGTGGCGAACATGAGGCCGAAGGTGATGGACGCATGGCCCGACCCGCCATGACCTACTCCCGGCAACAACATGATGGCCAGCTCCATGGCGGCCACGGTTGCCGCGATGGCGGCCAGGGGGAGCACTGGCCATCGACGCCGGAGGGTGATGGTTGACAGGGCCGCGACCACTGGGAGCCAGCTCGCTAGCTGGCCTGGATTGTGGCTGGCGAGCTCGACGAATCCGAAGACGACGAATCCCGCTCCGATCAAGAGATCTCTGCGGGTGACATCGCGAGAGGCGCGGCGCAGGTAAGTCACGGCAGCGCGCCACGTTCCTGGCATCGCGTGCAGCGTACGTCCCAACCCGTTCACCTGCGTCCCTCGGAAGGATGACATCCGAAATGCTGAGCAGAGATCCTCTCCTGGGTTGACGACAGGGCTTCTGCCCGGCCCTAGCTTCTCAATTAATACAACCGGCCGAATCGTTAATGGAGGACATGCTCATGTCTGTTCGATGGTGGAATCGCTACGTCGGAATCGCCGGCATTCTCTCGGTGGTGCTCATGGTCAGCGGGGGCATTGCACTCATCTCCCTGCCAAGTCATGCCGGCGACGCGGCCAAGGTTGCGCAGGTGATCACCAACAGCCGCAGCTCGGCGGCATGGGGTGGCTTCCTACTGTTGATCGCAATGATTCCCTTCGTCTTGTTCGCGGTGGGCGTCGTCGATTCCCTCAGCCGCGATGTTGCGGTCTCACGAATTCTGCGCCGCGTCGCATTCGGCAGCGCAATTGTTACCGTTGCCCTGTACGCAACCTATCAGGGCGTCATGGGGGCCCTGGTCAACGTTTCTCAGAGCTCCACGGCGGAAACAGTGATGGCGGTCTATGCCATCTCCGGTCAGATCGTGACGGTTGGAGCGCTGTTCCTGGGTCTCTTTGTGCTCACGACGTCGTTGCTCGCGCTGGGCCTGGGTGCGCTGCCGCGTTGGGTTCGATGGCTGGGTGTGGTGGGTGGCCTCACTCTCATCGTGGCCGCCCTTGACCAGCAGACCAACAACGATGCCCTCGGGGCGGTGTATCCGATCGGCTGGTATCTGTCGCAGGCGTGGATCCTGGTCACGGGGGTCTGCATGTTTCTGGGAGGCGTTCGAGCCGAGAATTCCGGAGACGAGCCGGCGCTCACAGGGAGGATACTGCCGGACCCGGCTTAGGGCAGCGGTGTTCGAACACTAGCCATCACCAGACCTCCCCACTGACTCTCCTTCGACGGCCGTCCCCGGCCGCCGAAAGAGGGCCCGGGGAGGCAGGGGCGGCTCGCCCTCGCCAGGGTACACGCGGGTCAGCTCTCTCATCTCAAGCCACCTTCCTCGGGAAGAATCGTCTGTACGACCACCGATCGAAGCCTTCGTGAGCCCCTCGTGTCGAGCCCCGGCGCCGAGCGCCGCCTCGACGATCTGACCGGGCGTGAGGCCGAGGTCCTGTTCCTGGTGGCGCGGGGTCTGAGCAACGCGGAAATCGCGACAAGGCTTCACCTTAGAGAGGCGACGGTGAAGCCATGTCGGAAACCTGCTGATGAAGCTCCACCTCCGCGACCGCGTGCAACTGGTGGTCCTGGCCTACGAGGCGGCA
Source organism: Candidatus Dormiibacterota bacterium (assembly GCA_030948325.1). The sequence continues at coordinate 2,243 of JALZAL010000263.1, read as the reverse complement.
GGCTCAAACCGGGCGCTCGAAGCAGCTAGTTCATCAGCGGCGCGCTTGGATCTGGCCATGACAATGCCAGTCCAGAGCAGCAGGCCTAGACCTACCCAGGCAATCACAGGAGTGTCAGTGATATTGAGCACGAAGCCTATTGGGTAGGCGATGCAACACCACCGCGGAATGGCTCTGGATCGCCAGCCCGCGACCCCTACGGATACTGCGGCTCCGATGGCGACTACAAGCAGGACGACGATTACCACCGAGAAGTAGGGCCCGAATCCTCTTCCACCGGGGGCAAGGGCCAGGATGGCGACGCCCACCTCCGGATGACCTGAGACATACAAGTCAGCGAGGCCCGGAAAGACCTGGATCGGAAGAGCGACAGCCGGGAGGAACATGGCTATTGCAGTCACGCTGAAGATCCGCGCCACCCTGGCCCATCGACCTCCACCGCTGGCGATCAGGTGATCACCCAGAGCCATCACGCCGAAGAGTAAAACGATAAAGCCGCCCTCGAGAAGGAGAAATTCCTGCACGAGCACGGTGACCGGCGACGTGAAATGGTGGGCGATCCCGTCGGCCGTGCGCGACCCCTCTGAGAATATCCACTGCAATCCCATCAACCAAGTGGAGGCCTATGAGAACGGCGCCCAGCGGCACCAGGCCCACCCCGGTGAACGCCATCCACCTGGACCTACTCTCCAAGGAAGCGGCGCGACCTGCTGGTCGAGAACCTGCTTCTGCGGCACCAACTCCAGGTCGCGCTCCGTTCCCGTCCTCGGCCTGACCTCAAGACCAGAGACCGGTTCTTCTGGCTGCTGGTCCGGCGCCTCTACCCCGACTGGAAGCAGCATCTCATCCTGGTCCGACCGGCAACCGTCCTCCGCTGGCACCGCCAAGGCTGGCGCCTCTACTGGCGCTGGCGCTCAGGCCACCACCTCGGCCGGCCTCGATTGACCGCAGAGATTCGGGAGCTGATTGCCACCATGGCCAGCGAGAATCCGCTCTGGGGCACCGAGCGCATTCGCGGCGAACTCCTCAAGCTCGGCATCGTGGTCAGTTCTCGCTCGATCCGACGCTACCGCCGCCGGCGCCACTCCCGACGGCCCAGCCAAAGCTGGCGAGCCTTCCTCGCCAACCACGCTCAGGCGATCTGGGCCGCTGACCTGCTCGTCGTCCAGACCCTGACCTTCCAGACGCTCTACGTCATCTTCTTCATCAGTCATGGGAGTCGCCAGCTTGTCCACTTCGAGGTGACCGCCCATCCGACCGGCGCTTGGGTCTGGAGGCAGCTGATCGAAGCCACGCCCCTGGGACCGCAAGCCTCGATTTCTGATCCACGACCGTGACCGGGTCTGGGGCGCCGACTTCAGCCGGCGCAGTGCCGGGCTGGGAATCAGAGCCTGCGGACACCGATCCTGGCGCCCCGCGCGAACTCGATTGCGGAACGGTGGGTCAGGACAGTCCGCCGGGAGTGCCTCGACCATCTGATTCCCCTCAGCGAGCGTCATCTCCGCAGGATCCTGGCCGAGTTTGTCGACTACTACAACCACGATCGGCCTCACCGCAGCCTCGGCTTGCGGGCACCGGTTCCGAAGCCGCAGGCCAGCCATGGTGGGATCGCTGTCCGACCGGTCCTGGGTGGGCTCCACCATGTCTACGAGAGAGCAGCTTGAGATCGGATCGACTTTTGCCGCCCTACAGCCATTACTGGTCCTTTCCACGGCCGGGCTGCTACGCGATCCAAGTGGATGGCGACCAGTTCACCCACGTAAGCATGATCTCCATACGGTGATGGCGCGTCCCTGCCGCATTGGTTGCCCCATTCGACGGGGCCGGAGACCGTGAGTGGGTAAAGCGGTTTGCCAATCCGTAAGGGAAGCAGCTTCGATTCCTGCCGGGCCCGCGTTTCTAGACGTGTTGCTACACGGCTCGCCGGCTGCGCTCCGTCCGTCGCAGCATCGCAAGAGAGGTGCTTCTTGGTGACCGCCTGGTTTCGCGGAGGCGGGCTGAGCCTCCCTCACTGATAATTCGCTTCATATGTGCCTCGGCAGCCTCGTCGTCCGGGCATTGGCCATGAGCCTGACGGCTTCCGCTGTCCTGGCATGTGGCGCGTCAGGTACGGTGCGCTCGGCAGCCGCTCCGACCGCCTCCACCTCTACTATCCCGCATCCCGAGCCAACGCCGAACGCCACGCCGCGCGGTCGACCGAGCCCCGGCTGGGTCAACTACACCAGTGAGAAATGGGGTTACTC
>JALZAL010000259.1 GCA_030948325.1 Candidatus Dormiibacterota bacterium | reverse complement strand
CGGAGAGGGCGTGGGAGCAGAGGCTCCAGTGGGCCTATGACCAGGACATCGGTACCGTGCATCGGGCAGCTCCAAGCCAGCAAATGGATCTTGGAGCCGAGCATAAGAACGGTCCGTGACAAGCACCCCGGACAAGGCGGACAAGCACGTCGGACAAGGGGACAAGCACGCCGGACAAGGGCTGGCGCCCCCGTTGGCCGGCGGTAGCCCGTCATCGACGTGCGACGCGAAGACCGGCCTTATTTCACGTTCGGACTTCGAAGGCTTGACAACGTGCTGCAATGTATATCGTCAACCCGGACAAGCGGGCAACACTTCAAATCTAAGGTGGGACAAGCACGCGAACTTGCGGCTAGAAAGTCCCAGGCTCCAACCAGCAGGACATGCGCCGGCGTGCCGGTCTGACGTCGACTTTGGTCCTCCGTGCGCTGCGTCAGGGATGCAGGGCCGATGCCCACGATCTCACCCGTCTCGCCGTTGAAACAGAAGGTCACGTAATTGTTCTTGCCGACAAGAAGCCTGTCTCCGAGCCGAAAGACGACGTCGCTACTTGTCTGCACCTCGGGTTTCCCCGGTTATGAGGGGTTCAGGCGTGCCTGCAGCGCGCGATTCAGCGCGGTGACCCCAGTGGCAGAGTTGTGTTGCGGGCTGAGGACCTGGGCGCCGAGGCGAACAGCACTCTCGACTACCAGCCGCTGGGTGTGCGCACCCTCGTCCTCGGTGGCTGATTTCGCGCGCAAGATGTACAGGTCGCCGGCGTCGGTCGAGCGCGCAACGGGGAGGTGGCCGTGGTTGATGGCGTGGGCGGTGTCGACGATGGGCGAGCCCTCGTCCTGGCGCTTGATGACAGTCAGCAGGGTCACCGGGATGCGACCACTAGCGATAAGGTCGCGCAGGACGGAGCCTGGGCCGACGCTGGCCAGTTGGTCCTTGTCGCCGACGAAGATCAACCGCGTCTGTGGGCCAACGGAGCGCAGCAGCCAGGCCAGGAGCGGCAGGTCGACCATCGAGGCCTCGTCGACGATGACTGCATCGGCCGGCAGGTACAGCTCGACTTCAGGACCACGGGACTTCGATTTCGTCTGTTCCCGCTGCCGATCGAGGCTGAACAACTGGCGGTGGATGGTGTAGGCGTCGCGCAACTTGGCTTCGGCCAGGCGCTTGGCGGCCTTGCCGGTGGGCGAGAGCACCCGCGGCATCGGTTTTCTGACCGCCGACAGCTTGAGGATCATGCTGGGGACGAGCGTCAGCTTTGCCGAGCCCGATATGTCTGAGCGACGAGGCGGGCCTGTCTAGCCTAAGGTTCCGTTCGCTGTGGCCGCTAGCGCTGTAAGCCCGTGACGTAGCCCTACCGTCTCTCGTCTCCGGCTCGACTGCGGAAGGCACTGCCACTGATCGATTCGCCGCGGCAAACTCGCCCAGGCCACCTACGTTGATGACGGGCGGGCATAATCTGGGCAGGAAGGCGACAGCTCTGTGAGTAAGGATCGGCACTCGTGTCCAAATGCAGTCAGGCGCATGATTTACAGAATGCACCGAGAGCCTACCCACGCCACAAGCAAGTGCGAATGCATCTAAGGCACGCGTGTGGGGGCGACCCTATCGGCGTGAGATTCGGGCCCCTGATCCACGAATCGCAAGCCAACCGCGGTTTCCGACGAGCGCGTCTCGCCCGCAGCCGAAACGGCCAGCATCATGTCTGACCTACCGCTTTCGTCGACGGCTTTACCGCTCCGAGTTGAGGATCTGACTCGCGACCAACTCCTCGAACTCTTGGAGGCTGATGGCGAGGGGGGAATCCGAATCAATTTTGCGGGCAAGTCTAATGCTAGGCGGCTGGCTCGGTTGGTCCGCCCACGGATCACGCGGAACATTGCCAAGCTCGCCTACGGACCGGCTACCGAGCGCGCCCGAAACACCGTTATCGAAGGCGACAATCTCCAATCGATGGTCACACTCTACAAAGAGCGCGGCCATGTCGATCTTGTACTTGCAGATCCTCCCTACAACACTGGCAATGACTTTCGGTACAACGATCGATGGGATGAGGATCCCAACGACCCCGGCCTTGGCGACTTCGTCCCCTTAGATGATGGAGCCCGTCATACCAAGTGGATGAGATTCATGTGGCCGAGGCTTCGAATGATGAAGTCAATGCTCAAGCCAGGGGGAGTGCTCGCCATATGCATAGACCATCGAGAGCTATTTCGCCTCGGCCAAATGCTCGACGAGCCGGAGTTGTTTGGCCAAGAAAACCGTCTAGGCATTATCAACTGGCAAAAGTCTTACGCGCCGCGCAACGACAACAAACACCTGTCGACTGCTACCGAGTACGTGCTAATTTACGCCAAAGATATATCTAAAACACGCACGGGACTGCTCGGCAGAACCGACGCCATGAACGCCAAATACACCAACCCAGATAACGACCCAGAAGGTCTTTGGAGACCAGGAGATGCGTCGGCCGGCAAAGGTCGCACCAACCAAGGGATGGTGTATGCAATCCAATCCCCGTTTACTGGCGAGCTCCACTACCCGCCACCGACAGGTTGCTGGCGGATGGCGCAGAACACGCTGCTCCAAACGTTACGTGAGTGGGGGGTGCAGTACGAGTTGAGGGCTCTCGAAGATGACGAGATCAGAGCAAGGTTGCTGAGCATCGACGCAAGTGAGTTGAAGCCGGCCAAGGCCGTCGTTCTCGCGGAACCCTTAGATGAGGCTCGGCGCAACGCCGAAGCCAAGCTTGCTATTGGCGCCTGGCCAAGAATCTACTTTGGGCCCAATGGGCAAGGACGTCCAACAATTAAGCGGTACTTTGAACGGGTAAAAAAGGGTGTCGTTCCCATGACGTACTGGGCCGACGAAGACTATGACATCCCTGAAGAACTTGGAGCTACGTCTTGGGAGCACGAAGAATCGGGGCATTCCCAAACCGGGATTAGGGAACTCGACGCGATTGTCGGACCCAACCACGGCTTCGCAACCGTAAAGCCAATGCGGCTCTTCGAGAAGATCATCCAACTCTGGTGTCCCCCAGAAGGTTTCGTCCTAGACCCTTTCGGTGGATCAGGCACCACTGGGCACGCCGTGCTCGGACTCAACTACTTGACCGGTGCTAGGCGACGGTTTGCGATTATCGAGCAAGGGAGGCCCGAGCGAGGTGACTCCTACGCACAGACCCTCACTGCGGAACGACTGCGGCGCGCAGCAAGTGGGGAATGGGCAAATGGCCAGGGCGTCGCGCTTGGCGGCGGCTTCTCGTTCGTAAAGCTTGGCAAGAAGGTCGATGCAGGTGCTCTGCTACGCATGGAGCGAGACGAAATGCTTGACACGGTGATTGCGTCTTACTTCGACGTTAACAGCCGCCGCGGCGATCAGCTCGTCCGCATCGATAATCCGAAACATTGCTACCGGTACTTAATCGCTCATAATTCTCAGGGCGAAGGTTTCTTTCTAGTGTGGGACGGCCCTGCCGCGAACACCGACCTGACCGAGTCGGTTTATGAAGCGTGCGCCGCTGAGGCTGCCCGGGCAGAACTCAAGGCAGTTCCGTATCACGTCTATGCTCGGCTTTACCGATACCAAACGGAAGGCGTCCGCTTTTACCAAATTCCGGACCGTATCCTTGCCGATTTTGGCCTGGATATGCGAAGCGAACCATTCACTGACGAAAGCCCCGACGAGTGATCGGCCTCTATGACTTTCAGGCACATGCATCTGATCAGATCGCCGATCGCGTTGTGTCGTACTCACTGGACTCGCTGGAGTTCGGCCACGGTGGAAAGACGCGGCGAATACCCTTCATCCAGCTCCTCTCGTCCATTACTGCTTCAGGCAAAACCATTATCTTGGCCGACGCCGTAGCGTCGATAGCGAAACAACTCCCCCTCAGTCCCGTGGTTCTTTGGTTGTCCAAGGCGACGGTCGTTGTTGAACAGACCTACGCCAACCTAGACGCCGGAGGCGCGCTTCACAGCCTGATCGACGAGTTTCTAGTCCGGCCGCTCGCAGACTACGATCCTGTTGAGGTAGCCGATTCAGATAACCCATTCCTATTCTTCGCGACTGTCGGCACCTTCAATCAAAAAGACAAGGAGCAGGGAACCCGCAAGGTTTTCCAAAGCGGGCTGGATGAAGCCAACAGGTCCACGTGGGATTCACTGCAGCTTCGCCCAGATCCGGCGAGGAACCGTCGGCCGCTCATCGTTGTGTATGACGAGGCGCAGAATCTGAGCGACCAGCAAACGGCGCTTCTCCTAGAACTTGAACCCGATGCCTTCCTTCTAGCGACGGCTACGCAGAGAATTCCGAAACGCTTCAGCGAAGAGGTTATCGAGATTCTCCAGAAGATGGGCGGCAAGACTGACAGCGACCTTATCACGACGGTGGATGCGAAAGCCGTAGCTGACTCGGGTCTGATCAAGACAACGATCGAACTAGTCGGCAGGCAAGCTCCGATGGAAGAGGTCGTCAAAGAGATGGTGGATGAGTTGAAGCAGTGCGAATTGGACGCGAGGAGCTTCAACCTCCAGGGCCTACCCAAAGCTGTTTACGTCTGTAAGACCAACGTAATAGAGGGGTCAGACGAGCGTGACAACCACAAGCGCCGATTCAGTGAGCGAGAAGCGCCGCCGATTGTGATCTGGCGGCATCTCACTGAGAACTTGGGAATTGATCCTGCCGAAGTCGCCGTCTATTCAGACCTCAAAGTCGATAAGAACTACCCATTGCCCTCGGATTTCGTTCTGTTCAACGGCGGTGACAGCGACTACGACCAGTTCGTAAATGGTGCCTTTCGTCATATTATCTTCAACCAAAGTCTGCAGGAAGGCTGGGATGACCCTCTCGTCTTCTTTGCCTACATCGACAAGAGCATGGGCTCAAAAGTGCAAGCGGAACAGGTGGTTGGACGTCTTCTTCGGCAACCTGGTAGACAACACTACTCCGCCGAGCGCCTCAATACTGCTGAACTATATGTGCGCGTGGAATCTGCAGGCGTGTTTGATGAGGTGGTGTCCTCGGTACAGAAGAAGATTCAGAGCGAAGAGCTGAGTATCAAACTGGTAAAGAGTCTCCCAGGTGCAAAGCCGAGGATCGGGTATCAGGCGAAGGAAAGCAAGACGGTACCAGTCGCCGCGATAGTAACTGATTCCGCAGAAGAACCGATCAAGCGGTGTCTCGCCACGATGACGGACTATCGCAACGACGACGGCACAAACACGCTAGGCGTGGGCAGGACCGCCCGCGTTCAAGAGATTGTGGGAGGCCCAGGCAACCAGTCTTTTGTCTGGAAGGAAGCTGGGCATTCGGCGATGGTCCTGGCCCGCTGGCTCTTCATGCGGGAGGTCCGCCGCGTATACCCGGGCGCACTCGGCATCGCCGTGACGTCGAGCGGCGACGGACACCCAACCAAGTTTGACGCTCGTGTCGGTCTGGGTAGCAACGCCGCCGTCCACATCGGGGGCGTTGCAAATCAAGTAGCCGACGCGTTTGTTGAGAACGTCTACCTTAAGCTACGAAAGCCGAACCCGTATTTAGTCGGTCCGCTGCTCCAACAGGAAGAAGCACTCATTCCCTTCAAGAACGCTCTTCACCAGGGCTATGAAGGGCTCAACAGCGATGAATTGAACTTTGCGTACGGTCTAGATCGCACGGGTCTCACTTGGTGTAGAAACCCATCTCGGACAGGGTATGGTATTCCGCTAGTTGAACCAGGAAAGACCGAGAACTTCTTCCCGGACTTCCTTGTGTGGAGCGGCTCCGACGTGTATGGCATTGACACAAAGGGTCCGCACCTCCATACGGACGCGATGCGCAAACTTGTACAGCTTCGACCCGCAGACGAGTCCTCGCCCCGGGTCTTTGTCCGATTCGTCTCTCCTGGGCTGGTAAACGCCAGCGGGCCAATGAAAGACTCAACTGGGTTCACCGTCTGGTCCTTCAAGCCAAACGGTAAGCCCGAGTTCACGCACTTCGACTCAGTCGATGAGGCCATCAACCGTTGCCTTAGGCCAGACGTCTAGCCGCGTGCCGCCTGGTAGCGGTCGGCCCTTTGGGCCGCCTGGAGTTCGCGGTGTCGCAAGTGCCCGCGCTCATTGGCTTTCCCTCAGCCGACCGGCGACAACGGATAGCGCGAACGCCACTTCTCCGCCGGCCGCGTAAGTAGCAAGCGCTGTCGATCAGTCGCGCCGCGGTCTAGCTTCTCTTCCCAAGCGTCGTAAAGGCGGTCTCGTCAACTGTCGGCAACCGTAGGGAGATTCGTGAGCCGTTGCCGAAGATGTTCTCGCGCGACCTCAACGTTGCCGCTCTCGATGAGATCGTTCACGCGCTCGAGATCGATGCGGTCGACGAGCGCCACGCCATATGTCGACCAAGTCGCTCGCAGCATGTCCAACCGAACTGGGGCCACGATGGCGCTTCCGACCGGGATCCCGAGTTGTTCCGAGACAATCCGTGCGACCTCACGCAGGCGAGCGCCCTTTTCGGACTTCGGAATCGTGCGCGTGCAATCTAACAGACAGAGGCCGAACGCGGCGTCGAACGCAATGATGTCTGCTGCCCCCACCTCTACGCCGCCGCTCATGAGCTTCTCACCCTCGTTGGAGAGGAATAGCGGAAAGGTGCGGATTCGAAGAAGCTCCAGCAGCCAGACCACTGCGATCTCAAAGCCCGCCACGCTTGTAGGCTGTTTGAACGGCCGTTGATCTAACAGGTACGTTGGAAGCCATTCGCGTGCAGTGAACAGACGGGCTGTTTGCCTGAGTGGATCCACGTTACCGGCATGCAGATAGTTGTGTGTCACAGATGCGGGATAACCAAGCGCGTGAAGTTGCTTGTGGAGCAGTTGAAACCGGGTGCTCTCGTTCACGGTGAACCCGTATGGGTCCAGGTCCACCGCAAGCTCGAAGGCGTTCAGCCCATCAGGATCCTCAGGCGCTGGAATCACCGGGCGCGGTGTCCCTTTGATGTCTCCCGATGGGCTCAACACCTCGCCTGCAATCATGAGATCGGGTTGCAAGCGACCGTGCGCCCGGCCATGCAGGATTATTCGGTTGGCCCGTACGGTTGGATTTGGGTCAAGTGCCGCGTAGATCGGCAGGACGAGGAGCCCCTGGAGAGCGGATTTGCCGTCCTGGCCGAAAAATGGACAGCCGAGCCAGCTGTTTAGAGCCCGCCACGACGAGAGGCCCAAGGCGGTCGGGTGCAGGCCGGATGAGGCCAGGATTTCTTCGGCCGGACGTGGCCCGCGAATTGCAAATTGGTAACGCGTGAACCAGTCAGCCGTAGTCGTGAGGTTGATACTGAATCGGCCATCCTGCCGATGTTCGGCCTCCATCAGTTCAGCTCATGCCCCTGAAGCGGGGCGCGTCCCTTATTCAGACCCTCGAGGATGGCTGGTAGGGTGCTCGCGTCGATTGCCTCCAGCGCTAGGCTGAAGGCCTCAGCTTGGGGCGTGGGCTGCGTGGCCAAGAGCCGCAGTTGTCGGTCGTGAACGCTTTCGACAGATTCGGCAGTCGCGTAGATCACGACGGCACCGAGGTGCCATTGGTCGCCGTGCCCGATAGCTATCGATCGGACATCGAGAGCACGATAGGTTGGCAGGACCGCGCTGAGAACCTGGTCCAGTGGCAGTTCGTCGATGCTCGTCACGCTTGTCTCCCCGTACGGTGAGTGGACGCGTCTGCCGGGCTCTGGCTGCTGTCGCCGTACGCCCAGTAGCCCAGCAGCGCGAAAGGCGTCACGACGATGAGGCTAGCGAGCCCCACCATCAGGACCACAGCCAGGCCCGTGCCCAGCAGCAGCCCTGCTATGTTTGGGTCTGCCACATTGACCAGGGTTGACACGCCGGGAGGCACTGGCAGCGGGCTCGGCGGAACGGCCAGACGCAGTCCGGTGGCCGTTTCCAGCAGGTTCAACGGGATGGTCAAGGCCCCCAGCCACCACGCGGACCACACGGCTTGGCGTCGACCGCAGCGGCGCGCGCGCGCGACATAACCGGTAAAGACGCTCACGCCTGCGCCGCACATCACTTCCAGCAGATTGGTCACATTCCCAGACACAGCTGCCCGCTCGACTATCAGCAAGCAGATATTGACAAGAACCGCTAGCGGAAACAGGCGGCGTACCGTAGCCCACACCGTGCCAGTAACCCCTAGCTGCCGCGCCGTTCCGACAACTCGTCCGGATCAGCCTGGGTCGTGCGCGAGCCAACCTGGCGGAATGCTGGTACCGAGCCGCTTGCGCGAGCGCAGCCAGCAGCGCACTGCTTCCTTGTCGACTGGCGGGCGCTAAGTAGCTTCACTGACCCCTAGCACACATGTATTCGGCCCCACACGTCGCGCACTGTACACCACGCCAAATACCCCGGGAACTCCAACTCCGGGTACCGACTAAGGCGCGATATCGCCCAGGTACACATGTCAGACTTTTTCCAGTCTGCCTGGTAGTGAAATCGAGGGCTACGCGCGGCCGTCTGGGATGAGGTAGGAACAAGCGCGAGATCCGGAGGCGACCACTCGGGACGGATCGAACAAAACGTGGGCCGAGATGCGCTAAAGATACCCTCGTCCCGCGCTCGCCCGAATGCTCTCGGCAAACGCTTCACCGGCCGAGACGAGGCGTTCGCGCGACTTGAAGAGGCCGGCCTCGACGAGTCGCTGCCCGGCGCCGTCGTCAAGTGCGACGCGGAGTTCATCGATGACTCCTGGGGCCGCCATCCGTCCTATGCGACGGAATACAAACTCACCGGTAACGGCCCAGCCGCTCTCAGCGTCCTGGTGGGCCAGTCCCATCAAGTACTCGAACTGATCGAAGCGGGTTTCGTAGTCGTTGCCAGCGAGATACGGCAGCACCAGTGGCTGCACTCTCTGGCGTAGCAAGTTGCTGCCGGGGTAGAGGAGGTTCTGGTTGACGTTGTTCGGCAGGTGCTGGTGGAGCTTCCCGAAGACGCGATAGTTGTTGAGCAAGTCCAGTACGGAGACGTTCACCTCGTTCCAGCGGTCCTGGACTCGAAGCCCGAGCAACTGCGCGAGTAGCAGTGCGGGAATCCTAGAATCCTTCTCCTCGAACGGGAACAGGAGCCGGTCGAGTGCGATCAGCCCGCCCGAGTAGAACGTCAGCAAGGCAGGGTAGGCCGCGAAGTCCAACCACGGCTCGTAGAAGCCCCCGCTGGGACGTGCGTACGCGCCGGTCATCGTGGCTCGCAGCAGCGGCACGGCGTATCCGACCTGTTGAACGTCGCGGACGTGTCGCGCGAGTGCCGCCAGGAGGTGGGCCGGGCGTTCCGACATCGCGGCGTAGAGCTGCTCGCGGCGCGCGACACTCTCGTTGCTGATCTCCTCGCCCCAGTCAGTATTGAGCTCCGCCCAGACCTGGCGGAGACGATCACACTCCTCCAACATCAGATGGTCGAGACGCACGTGCTTAGCGGCATCGGGTAAATACCGCTCCAAGAGAGCGACGGCCACCCCTGTCGACGTCGGATCCTCTTGCCGCATCTCGCGCAAGGCGGTGACGGTGTGCTCGAGCTTTGTGAAGAACTGATTGGCGTCGTAGCCTGCGATCACCACCGCGGCGCGGCTCGCCGTGACCTGCTTTGCGGTCGGCGGCAGTTCTCCGCCCCGCGTAGACCAGTACATTCCGTAGCGTCGGTTGGGCGCCCTCAGGATCGCTGCGACCAAGGCCGGGTCGGAGGCGGACCACCCGCAAACAATGAGCCCGAAGTCGTCGAGCACCCGCTCCAGGTAGGCGTCCATCGCGGGCTCGTACGCGCCGAGTTCGGCGGTCGTGTTGCGGATCCGTGCATCGAGGTAATCGCCGTGGATCTTCAGGATCGTGCAGGACGAATGTGCGTACGGCGCGGCACCCTTGAGCGCGTCGATCGACCCGATCACCTGCGGGACGACCCCTTCGTCCGCGAGCGCCTGCTCCATTAGGCGGTCAAAGTTTGTCGTGCCAATGAATCGAACGTACCCGCCCTCCACGAGGGTGGCGATGGCCCGGTGCGCATCGGTCGGCATCTTCATGCGTTGCTCGCGCTCTTCAGGTGTCGGCTCGAAGAACTCCTTGAGGAGTGCCTGGCGCTCCGCGGGTGTGCTCGTGAGCCGATCGAGCAAAACGTCGTACTGCGGCGACTCGCCGTATCGTTCGCGGTACCAGGCAGCCGGGTCGCCAGAAGCGTCCGGGCCGGCGAGCTTGCGGCACAGGGCCTCCACTACTTCCCAGCCGGTCGGAATGCCGGCTGGCCGCGAGACGCCCGAGCCCAGCAGAACTGCGTAAACGCCCGGATTCGCCTCGACGTTTACGGCCAGCGCGAGGACGGGATCGTGTCGAGCTGTCGATCTCAATGCCACAAGGGGACTCTACGTGTGGTCGGTAGTCGCTTTTGACATGCGAACATGGGTCATCGTGTGACTTGCCCTTTTTCGTCTTGATTGTTCCGTGATCAGGAGAGTGTCAGCCGGATTCCAATGACGACGATCATTACCGCAACGGCTCCAGCCATGAGACACGCCGCCGCCCGCAGAAAGTACTCGTGACCCGCCTGCAGATTCCCAGCCTTATCGTTGTTCGCACGACGATTCCGCTCGTAGGAAACGAGCAGACTCGCGAGGTAGGTTTGCTTCAAGCCCACCCGACTCTCGTCGGGCTCGGCCTGGAGGCGCACAATATCACCTGGATCGGGTCGCGCCATGAATCCCACTCGTGCTGCCTGCATTCCGGTCTGCAGGGCGAAGCTGAAAAAGCCAAGAGCAGCCACATACGGAATCAGGAGGACGATCAACACCCAGATGGGGATTAGCCGCAGCTTGTCTGCGTTGTTCAGCAGGAGTCCACTGGCTCCGAGAATTACGCTTGCGGCGATTCCAAGCGCGGCAATTATCGTGGTGGCCTTACTCTCGATCGTTGCTGTTCGCTTCTCCTCATCCTCATAGGCGCGCACCGCCAGTTCGATCGCCTCATCCAGCGCATCCGGATCGGTGATCGTGATCGACGTAAGGACCATATCTGCGGTCAGACTCCCGACATCGATCGAGCTAAGGTCGAACTCTGATCCAACTCTTATGGCTGTCGGAGGCTCGCTCACAGTCGCTCCGCGCGCCCCATTAGTAGATCGGCGATCGCCGAGGAAATGGGCGTTCCGATCAGTTGCTCGATCCAGGCCCACTGCCCGTTCGGATTGACCTCGAGAAAGACGTACCGTCCGTCCGGCCGCACTATGAAATCCAGGGCGCCAAACTGCAGCCCAAACGACCGAAGGAGACCGAGCACGCTCGCCTCGATTTGAGGGGGCAGCGTGTGTGGCGTGTGGTGAAGCGCAGCTGGATCCAGTCGGCGCCAGTCCACCTCCGCCTCAGGCGCTAGCCCGGATTTAATCTCCGTGGCAAACACCGTGCGTCCCACCACAGTGACACGCAGATCGAACCCACGAGGTATACGTTCTTGGAAGAGCGTCGGAGCGAACTGAACCTCGTCGAGCCGAGTTCGATCCTGGTCTGCTAGAACGGTGGTATAGATCACTGAGGCGTGGCCATCATGTTCGATGTACCCGCGTTTGAGGGGCTTGGCGACGACATCGCGGTGGGCCTCAATGAATGCCCTCGCGTCAGCTGGGCACGTAGTTAGCATTGTCTCGGGTGTATCGAGTCCGTTGCGCGCAGCCTCCGCAAGTTGCACGAGTTTTTGTTCAGCCGCGGCGATTCGTGTCGGGTGGCTGACCCAGAATCCTCCAAAGTGTGCCCAAAGGTTGCGGAGTGCCGCCACGCTTTCCCCCTCGGCAAAGTCGCGCGCCGCAGAATCACCAACCGATCGGTCGATTTTGGGTGAGACGGGCCGGCGGAACCAAATCGCCGAGACATCGGCGAGATCAATGTGGGCTATTGGCAAGCGGAGTCGTACATTGCTGTCTTGTTGTCTGATCGTCCAAGTCAGCCCGACTTGTTGCGGGAAGTCCTCAGTGTTGAAGCGGGCATAGCGGACATTACGCTCGCGGAAGCGCAGAACGACGAGATCCGCTGTGATGTCTTCCTTGTTCGTGGCAATCAGAATCATTCTTGTGGGTGTGGACGAACAGGTCCTGTACCTTAGTCAGCGTCGCTGGTCTCACCATGGACCTTTGTAGCTGTCCCCGTGCGCATAACCGTGGGGAGCAGAACAGTCGGAACGGAGGGGCTATCCAGGCCAGTCCTAAGCCCCATATCCTCGTCATAGGTGCCAGGGCAGTCGGCGTCAACGACGTCTGATTCCCCAAATGCCCAGAGAAAGGGGGCCGACACGACGGGCGACTCCGCGGCGTTTGGAACAGGCCTCGGTATCCGTGGCTCAATCATTATCTGATCCCTCCGACTTCGTCTCCGTAAAGGTTTGGGTCCGACCCGCAGCCACTGGCAGAAGGGCGTAGGGGAGCGGTGGCACAACGCCATCGTCGATCACCCATATGTCCAATTCCGGCGCATAACGAGCGGGCATTGGTGTTTCCTGCTTTGCGGGGATCGCAAACGCACACAGGAAGGGCTTCGTCCGAATCGTCATAGGTAACTCTTCTTCAGTCTTCATCGGAGGCCTCTCCCTTCACGAATGTAACCGTCTGCGTTCGCGCCAGCACTGACCCTGCGTAGACCAGCGGCCCGAGCGCACCATCCACCTCAACAACCCAGATGTCAAGCTGCTCATCAAAGTGGCCCTCCAGGTGCACGACACCCTGTTCCATGCGCGCTGCGTACAGAAACGGCTGAGCATTGTTCGTCGTCCGGCGTCGCGCAAAACATCGGGCGGCATCCTGATCCATCAGCTTGCGGCGCACTTACTGGATCTTAGTACAGATGTTCGGCGCGAGAAGCTTTTCGTGTCGGTACGCAACTTGCGCGAGGGACTAGTAAACTTGGTGTTGAAGTCAAGTCAACATTGTGCTACGCTCCGGTTCGGAGTCCGCAACGATGACCCTCGGTATGCGCCTCAAGGAGTTGCGCCGCAAGGCGAGGCTGACTCAACGGCAGCTAGCAGCCCGGGTGGGCGTCGACTTCAGTTACGTCTCGAAAATGGAGAACGACCGGCTCGAGCACAGTCCGTCGATTAAGACCCTCCACGACATGGCAGGGGTGCTGGAAGTCGACGAGCTCGAGTTGATGGCCCTGGCCAACAAAGTGCCGTCGGCCTTCCAATCCATTACGGGCGACCGCGAAGCCCTCCGCTTTTTCAGACGTGCCACCGACGTGATCAAGACGCCCGAGGGTTGGCGAGACCTGAATGCGTACCTCGATGGCCGCGAGCCCACCGGCGGTATGTAGGAGTCGGGCGTGATCTGGTCGTACAGCACCCACCGCGAGTCAAGGCGTTGCCAGCGGCTCCTCGTGCTAGGGCACAGCATGGCGTCAGCCGTGGCGCGGGACCAGGACCGCCGCGAGGCCTACATTCTCAAGCAGCTGCAGAGCATCGAACAGTGGCAGGGCTCAGTCGTGCACGAGGTCCTAGCGACCGATCTGCTGACGCCTCGTGTCCTGGCGGCACAATCGTTGCGAACCGACCTGCTGATTCGATCCGCCCGCGACCTCGCGCGCCGCCAGTTTTCCTTTTCGGAATCAAGGCGTTATCGGGAGCCTGGGCAGACCAAGACCGGGGCAGGTACCGACTACTGCGCGCTCATCGACCACGAGCGTGGTCAGACTGTCGGCCAGGCAACCCTTGATGGCGTCGACAGCACGATCGTCCAGTGCCTGACGAACCTCGGAAAACACTCCGAAATCGTCAGGCTGATCCGAGGCGGCAGCCGTCATCAGACGGAGTCAATGCACCATTTCCGCCTCGCACCTGGGCTCCCGCTGGGGATGGCCATGCTGGATCTGGTCTTCGTGAGCGCCTCGGGAAAGACCGTGATCATCGATTGGAAAGTCACGAAGGGTCTCGGTGACTACCGTCAGCAGATGCTGGTCTATGCCTTGGCGGTGACCCGCTCGACTTCTTGGCAGTCGGTTGGTCCGGACGACGTCGAGCTGTACGAGGTCAACCTGCTTAAGGACGACGTCCGACGGCACCAGATCACGCGCGAGATGCTGGACGAAGCCGAGGACTTCGTCTACGGCAGCCTCTTCGAACTCCAGGCGCTAATCGACGGACGCACGTACGAAGACCTGGACCTGAACGAGTTCGAGATTCCCGAGAAGCCGATCATCTGCCAGTACTGCACCTTGGAACCGCTCTGCACCCGGCTGCTTATCGAGGCGGGTAGACCGGAGGCGGCCGTCGTGATTCAGGGGAGGTTGTTTTGACAGACGGGCCAATGGCAACACAAAGCAGCTCGTACACCGCGCCGCGACAGTGGGAGAACCGCTACGAGATCAGCAATCGGCTGGCGCTCACCTGCGACTACCGTCTCCTTGAAATTCAGGGGTTGCCTCCTGGCGAGCACTTTGACAAGAACTTGAATCAGCTCCTCAAACAGGTGCGATACGAGCTGAAACAGCCCGTCGCACTCGTCCGGCGGGGTGATATCCGCTACCTTGCGATCCCGGCCGACTCCGCTTTGCCGAGGCAGGAACAGCGACTAATCCCGCACGCCGTTCATCTCGTATTCGACCAAGACGTGCATCCGCTCTCCCTGGCCAGTCTGGACTTGGCCACCACCCCGATCGCGCTGGCGTTCCTGCAGTTTGCGCTGCGCCGGCCGTTGTGGGGTCATCAGCGTCTATGGGACGATGGCAACAGCTGCTTTGAAAAGCGCGCGCTGAACGCACAGGACAGTGGTGCGACCATCGACATCTACCCCGGTTTTGGGTGGTCAGTCGAGGCGGAAGATGATGGGCGTCTATTCCTGAGCCTTGAGGTGCGCAACCGCTACGTTGATCGTCTCTGGCTGCCGGAACGGCTCGCCCGAGGCGGGAAGACGGTAGAGGACGTGTTCCTGCGTCGGTGCCTGTACCACTTCGGCGATCAGTGGTTCATCGTGCAGCTAAGGCACCCGACGGGCAAAAGCGTTGGCGAGCAACGATTCGTTCTCGAGGACACGCAGGAGATCGTGGGGTTGCTGGACTACACCCGCGAGAAGTGCGGTCCGTCCGCGCCTCGCTGGATCAGCGAGCTTGATCCCGATAGTCCAGCTGTCATGTACCGCTATCCCGGCAACGAGAAGGAGCGCCACGGGGCGCTCGCGCTCTGCAAGTGTACGTACACCACGCAGGAGGGTGAGGCGGCCGGCCTTCATCGCCGCTCGATCTCGAATCCCGGCGCGCGGTTTCGGCGCACGGGACAGATCGTCGGGACGTACTTTCAACAAGCGTCCCTGGGTGGCCAGCGCATCCGTATTGAAGCCGCTCCGCGTGACAAGGAGCGGCGCATCTTCGCGGTGCCACCGATGCGGTTCGGCCACGACCGCGTGTTGGCGGTCACACCCGTGAGTAGCAGCCGTCCCGCACCTCGACCAGACACGTCCGTCACCGACCTCGTGCCCCTCGAGGAGCTCGGGCGACGAAGGATGCAGCTCATGCTGTCGCCGCAAGCCGGCCCGCTGGATGTCACGCCGTTCGATCCCCAGTACCTGGTCATGCCGTACAGCGTCCCGCGGAAGGTCGGAGACGATTTCGAGCAGAAGTTCGTTGCTGCGATGCGCCAGGTATCAGGCCAGCCGACCTACAACATTCGGCGGATCATGTACCAGGACCGCGGCGCCACAAGCCTGGTAAAGCAGTTGAAAGCCATCCGTGATCCCCTCGAACTGAATGGGCACGGCCGCGGATTCATACTGCTGGTCTTGCCCCCGCGGGCGCATCCGAAGCTCCACCACCAGATCAAGGCCGCGCTCTGGCGGGACATACAGGTTCAATGTGCCCGCGCCGAGGCGGTGCTCGGGTTCTACCAGCCGGTCGAGGGCGGCCAACAGTATCGCGTCGTCCAGGGCCGAGAAAGCAAGTACGCCAGCTACGTCCGCAACTGCGCACTGGCCATGCTGGCCGTCAATCGCAAGTGGCCCTGGGCCCTGGCTGCCCCGCTCCATTACGACGTGTACGTGGGCATCGACGTGTTGAACCACCGAGTCGGCGCGACCTTCGTCTACAACGACGCGCGTCAGATCTACTTCCGTGACTTCCCGAGTACGCAGCCGGAACGTCTCACTTCCCGCCAGATGCGGGAGATCATCGCTGGTCAGCTCAGTGCTGACCTCAAGGCGCTGAAGCTGCGGCCGCGCAGCCTCGTCGTCCATCGCGACGGGCGGGCGTTGTCGTCCGAACCTGTCGGACTCCGCAAGGCCGTGGAGGACCTGCAGCGCGAGGGTCTCCTGCCGCTGGATGTCACGGTGGGTATGGTTGACGTGCGCAAGACGATGGGAGTTCCAGCGCGCATCGTTGAGGGGGTACGACTCGAGGAGGTGGAGAACCCGACGATCGGCAGCTTCCGTGTCTATACGTCGCGATCTGGCGTGGTGTGCACTACAGGCTGGCCGTTCTCATTCCCGGGCACCGCACAGCCACTCATGCTCGTGATCTCTGAAGGCAACCTCAACATCGAGTGGGTTCTCGAGGACGCCTTCGCCCTGTCTCAGGAGGTGTTCACTGCCCCGGACCGCTGTGCTCGCCTACCGGTCACCATCAAGCTCGCGGATGATCTCCTCGAGCCCATTGCGGGAGCCGAGGAGGACGACGAGGCCCTCTACGATGAGGGCGCCGAGCCTGAAGAAAGCGTTCCCGTCGTTGGAGACGGCACGCGTGTGGATGCGGCGTAGCGGAGCCGGTTAGCGGAAGGATGAGGCCGAGATGAGCGAGGTCAGTGCGCTATCGCAGGAGTACCAGACTGCCGCCGATCTTTCGCACACGCTTAACCGGGCAGTCATCGACCTGAAGAAGGCCCGTCTCGCGCACATGCCCGGTATGGTTGCCGGAGAACAGGTGTCTGGCCAGCTGAGCCAGTTGGCTGAGATTTTGGACGCGCTGGCTGCCCTCGTTGGGCCCGGCGGAGAAGAGCTGTCCGATCTCGACGGGACCGCCGCTGTGAAGGTCCCGGGCACACTTGTGGCCCAGCTTCGGGAGACGTATGCGGGCACTCTTCAGTACTTCCTGGAGGATCTGCGAGCGACGGCCAACCGTCTCCGCGAGGGAGCGGCGAATCTCACCGACGGCGACGTTGACCGACTCGATGCGCTGGGCAACGTGACGGCGGGTGAGACTGCGAGCGCGTTCCGTCGCCTGATGCGACACTAAATTCGCCCTGGCGGGCCAAAGCGAGCGCATGGACACCTTTCTGCGAGGCTTCCTCCACGCGCTAGAACGCCGCGCGACGGTGATCCGCGACCGGCTCGCCGCGATCCCATTCGACCCAGATCTCAGCGCGCACGCTCTCGACGCCTATCAGGAAGCCGAGTCGCTTCGTCGCGAGGCCGCCAACCTTCTGGGCGACCCCACCCTCGGCGTGCCGACACTGCTTGGGAACCACTTGCGTGTGGCGCAAGAGATAGAACAGCGGGCTGCGCTGGTGGAGTCGTACGCACTACCCTTTCTCGAGCGCTACAACGATCGCGACCGGCGCCTGACGCGTCTGTGCGCTCGGCTTGCCACGCAGGTTGGATGGCCCCTGCCTCCACCCCTGGTTCACACTTCCTCCAACCAGTACTACTGGACGCTCGCGAAGCTCAACCTGATCTGTGTACCGGCTGTGGACGACGCTTCGTTGCTCCGATGGCCGGACCTCTGCCACGAGCTCGGCCACATCCTGATGGATCGCCATGCCGCGGTGCTGATCGGCCCCTTCCTGCCCCACCTGGTCGCGTACATCGAGAGCGAGAAGCGGCGAGTACGGAACCTTCAGCGTCCCGTCGGATACGTCGCCCTGTATGACAGGCTTCTGGCTCAGTGGCTCCGAAGTTGGATGCTCGAGTTCGTGGGCGACATCGTGGCGACTTACCTGGTCGGCCCGGCATTTGGATGGCAACACATCCAACTTTGCGCCGGTGGTGGCAAACTCGTGTATCTGCCGTCGCTGGCTGACATCTCCAC
The DNA here is from genome assembly GCA_030948325.1 of Candidatus Dormiibacterota bacterium. The sequence continues at coordinate 3,431 of JALZAL010000259.1, read as the reverse complement.
CCATCCCGCCGATGAGGCCCGCCTCAGGGGCATCATCACCACCCTTACCGCCATGGGCGCGCCCGGCACACCAGAGCTTGACGCTGCCCTGAATACCTACATCACGTTGAGTGGCCAGCTGCTCCCACCGGACTACAACGTGTGCTATCCAGACGCATTGCTCTCACGCTTGGCGCAAACGGTCGTGGCCGGTTGCCGTTCGCTGGGCGTAAGCGGATACGACGCAAGCATCAAGGAGAAGGATGTCGCAGCACTGATTGGTGACGCCTGGGTTCGCTTTCGTGCAGACCCTGCATCGTATGGCGCGTGGGAGCAGGTCGAACTTGAGCGTCTCTGGAAGGAAATCTTGCCTTAACAGCCGAGAGCGCCTACCAATCTCGGGCCCCGCGAGGAGCGCGAGGCCCAAACTGTCGCGTTGATTTGAGCGGCCGCCGTAGACAAGCCGCGACGCCGGTCTGGGTAACCCGGGAGTCGACGACGCCCCAGGTGCGGGATACTTACGTCTGGCCGTGGATCTCATCTCAAAGCACACGCGCCTCGCGTTCCGGACCTACCTAAGCGGCTGGTACTTGGGCGCAATTCGCGATCTCTTCGATGCGGCGGACCTTACCCCGAGCGACGTACCGCCCGCACAACTCCCCACCGGGGAGCGGCGCTCCCTCGTTGAGCGCTACTTCGCGGCGGTTGATTGGACATCGCCGCAAAGCGTCGCGGGTGTGGTCCGTGCGTTCGAAGAGGTCCTCCGACGAATCGACGACACAGTCGAACGGCAGGCGCTGCTGGCTCTGCTGGTGCGGGACGGATTCGACTATCACCAAGGTCGATTGCGCCAGCGGCGCTCGACCGGTCTCGCAGGCATCACTAGCGCGTCCAACTTGATCGATGCGGCAGTGCTCCACGACCACATCGAGCGGATTGAGTCCGGGCTAGAGACCGATCCCGCCCAAGCTATCGGGTCCGCCAAGGAGCTCGTGGAATCCGTGGCGAAACTTGTTTTGGTCGCGTGCGGCCAGGACCCTAGCGGGCTCGACTCGATCCAGCAATTGGTGAAGGCCGCACTGAAGTCACTAAATCCGGGGCTGGAGGAGCTTCCCCGATCTCGGGAGGGATCGAGTGCAATACGGCAGGTCGTCTCCGGGCTTGCCCAGGTTGTAGGCGGCACCGCCGAGCTACGAAACTTGTACGGGACAGGCCACGGGCGAGAAATCAGGGTGGCGCTTGAGCCCCGACACGCAAGGCTCGTCGTCGGAGCCGCGGCCACCTTGTGCTGGTACCTTCTTCAAACTCTCGATGCGCGCAAGAACGCTCCGGCGATCGACGCCCCGATCAGCAGCTGATTCACACCATCGCCTTGGTCGCCGTTCCTGTTCGCTATCGGCCACGATACGGCACGTGGAGGAGCCGCGCCCCATCGTCGAAGGCGATCCGCGCACCGACACAAGTCGCGCACATCCTAGGCGTGCTGTGGGAGCAATAGGCAGGGCGTCAGCGTCAAAGGAGCTGCGAAGCGATCGGGCTCGCGTGCACGGTGATGTACAAACTGGTGCGGAACAGCCGGGACTGGCCGCGGGCGATGCGGTGCGCGAGGTCGGCTGCGTCCTCGGCGGCCGCCTCCAGCTCGGGGTCGTACAGCCTTCCATTGCCCGCGTCTGCGCGGCGGGAGGATTCCAGCCGTGCGCGCTGCCGGCTCAGCCCGGTCGGCGGCCACCCTGGCGGGAACCGGCTCGACGTGGATGGCGATGTCGATCTGGTAAGTCAGCAGCTCCAGCCGCCCGGCGCTGACCTCGTCGGGGTAGCCGGTCAGATCCGCACTGGATGGTTGGCGGGCAAAGGTGGCAACTCCGCCAGCGAGCCAACGCCGAACAGACGCAGGCAGGCAGCCGTGCTCACCAGAAATGACGGCCGGCCGCGGCCGCCGAAGCGTGGATCCTCAGCGATCAAGCCACGGGACATGAGCGTCTCGATCGCCGAGTCGCTGTCGACGCCGCGGATGTGGCGGATGTCGGCGCGCGTAACGGGCTGGCTGTAGACGACGATCGACAGGCTCTCCAGCGCCGCCTGCGACAGGGGCTCATACGCCGCGACCTTGAAGTGACGCTCGACGACGGCGGCGCAGTCGGGCGCCGAGACCAGCCCCAGCCGCTCGCCGCTTTCTACGAGCACCAGGCCGTAGGGCGGCTCGGCGCGTACGAAGTGGCACGCCTGCTCGAGGCGCGCGGGCGAGATGCGCAGCGTCTCGGCGACGTCGGCCCGGCGCTGCGGCCCGGCGGCCACGAACAACAACGCCACCAGGTGACGGGCATCCTGCTCGGCGCGGTCGTCCCAGATCGTCTCGAAGCGTGCGCTCGCACTCAGCCGAGATCGCCGCGGGCGAGCGCCGGTGGGCACGATCGGCCGCTGCGGGCGGGGACGGGTCGGGCGGCGGTGCCACGCCGGAACCGCCAACGGCGCCAGCCCTGCGAGCTGCGCACGACCCAGGCTGGCCAGGTCAGGGTGCGGGTGTTCGGCCAGGTCGAGCGCGGCGACCACGCTCGGCGCCACCCGCGCGTGCGGCGGGAACGGCCAGATGCCGGGCACCGAGCGCAGCACCACGTCGCCAACGCCGTCCGCGACGCGATCGAGCGCGAAGCCCTCGACCACGTCGACCAGCAGGTCCTCGGCCACGTACATCTCCAGCGGCCAGTCGCCGCCGGGCAGCGGCCAGCCGTGGGCGCGCGCCGCGCTCGGGCCGGCCAGCACCAGGCGCTCGTCCGTCAGCAGGTCGACCATGCGATCGGCAGCGCTGGCCTCAAAGCTGCGCGCACCGGCGCGACCGTGCAGACGTGGCAGGAGCATAAGAAATCCCCGTTCGGCGAGCCGTGTCTTAGCGCGCGACCGATCGGGGTCGCTCAGTCGGCTGGCCACGTGGGCGCGGAACGCGGCATCGCCGCTGGCCAGGGCCAGGACGGCCCAGGCGGAGGGCGGGGCCAGCTGGGCGCCGGGCGGGCGCTGCTCGGCCTGGTAGCGCGCCAGGCTGGCGGCCGAGATGCGCACGGGCTGGCCATCGGCGTCGGCAGCGTCGAGGCGCCCATCGCGGACCAGGCGATACACCAGCGAACGACTACTGTCGAGGCGCTGGGCGGCTTCGGACGGGCTCAGCCAGACGGCATCGGGGGAGGCCAGCGCGCCGGGTTCGGTGTCCATACGAGTTGCAGGTTAGTACACAACCTTGCAGGTTGTGAACACCCTCGGAAATGCGCACGTAAATGACCGTTCTGTCGCGCGAGAGCCTATTCAGGGCTCAACATAGCTTATGAAAAGGGACGTTTCCGCATGCTATAGTGGTTGTCGCCGCCATGGAGACGTTTTCGAGTGCGTCCACCGCCATCATCCCCGCCGACGCGTATTCGCGGATTGCCGACGACCCGCCGCGGCATGAGCTCGCCGTTCTC
>JALZAL010000157.1 GCA_030948325.1 Candidatus Dormiibacterota bacterium | reverse complement strand
GATGACCGGCGTGGCGTCGTCCTGGGCCTTACCGAGCTGGGTAGGAAGGCACTACGCAGCGCCTGGCCGGTCTACGCGAAGGGAATTCGGAATGAATTCCTGGCCAAGCTCAGCTCTGAGGAGGTGGCGACACTTAAGATCGTGATGGGCAGGATCGCCGCAAGCGACGATTAGTACAAATTACCGCCGTCGTCAGGTGCCAGGAATCGCGAACGCCTCGAGACGGTGATCCGTTTCCAATGGAGGCGGTACTGGCGTCTCCGCATCCGTCACGGCTGTGAGCTACAAGCCTCGTTGCCTGCCGCATTCTTTGCCAACCTCACGGCCGCTCGCAGCCGATACAACACGACTCGGCCGGAACTAACCCTCGACTAGCGTCTCCCTGTGTTCGCAGGCGGTCGCTGCTGCGGCTGTCATCAATGTCAGAGTTGGCGGGGATGGATGGGAATCGAACCCACCCAGGACGCCTCAGCAGCGCCCCGCAAACGGTTTTGAAGACCGCGGGAGGCACCAGCCCCCGATCATCCCCGGGCCCGGAACGGGCTAGATCAGCGCCTCGAGCTTGGCGGTGAGGTCGCCCTTCATGTTCGGCCGGTAGCCTACGGTTCGCTCCGCCGCCTTGCCGTCTTTGAAGATGATCACGGTAGGGATCGACATGATGCCGAGCGACATCGGGGTCGCCGGGTTCTCATCGATGTCCATCTTCAGGAACGTGACCTTGTCGCCGAGCTCGCCGTGAATCTGCTCGACGATGGGGGCGATCATGCGGCACGGACCGCACCACGTCGCCCAGAAGTCGACCAGCACGGGCCTGTCGGACTTGAGGACCGAGGCTTCGAACTCGCTATCGGTGACTGCTTTGATGTTTGACATTTAGGACCCCTTCTTGTCGGTTGAGTCTGACTTGGATTGCGACTTGGTTTCTGACTTGGAGTCGGGCTTGTTCTCCGACTTGCTCTCCGACTTCCTCTCCGATTTCGTCCCCGGCTTGCTGTCCGAGGAGCCCGAGCTCGAGTCGGATGACCCCGACTGATCGCTCGCCGCGGAGCTTGGCGCGGCACCGTTGCTGGAGGCGTTTGCGCTGTTACCGGAGCCCTTGTAGTCGGTCGTGTAGTAGCCGCTGCCTTTGAAGATCACTCCGGCCGGATACAGCATCTTGGAGAGCTTGCCTTTGCACTTCGGGCACGTCGTCAGAGGCTCGTCGGTGATCTTCTGACGAATCTCGAATTCGTGGCCGCAACTGCCACAGCGATAACCGTAAGTGGGCATTTTTAGGGGTTCCTCACTATAGCCGCCGGCCCGGATCCATCTGGTGGAAGACCATCCCGGAGGGCGGCTTGGGGTGGAAATACGTACTTTTCTGTGGAAGTGTCTTGCCCTCTTCGGCGAGCTTCAAAACTTGGCGCAAGTCCGGCGGGCCGAGAAAGAAGGCGGCGGCGCCCACTCCCTCATCCACCCAACGCACCGCCTCGGCCGGGTCGCGCGTGTACAGGAGGAAATCCTCCGGACTCCGCTTGCCCAGGATGTTGTCGATCACCTGCCTATGTAACTCCACCAGGGCCACTTCCCCTTCCAACGGAAGCACCTGAAATTTGTGGTCCCTGTAAGTCCCGGCGGCCACCCGGCCCCGAAGGGCGTCCAACGTCGCTTCCAGCGAGGGCTTTTCCTCGCCGCCGGTGACGGCAACCCCCGCCTTCAGGACCCGATGAGTCGGCAGGACCTCCAGGCCCGGCTCGTCCAGGTCGGTCAGGAGCGCGAGAGTGAATCGGGAGGCGGCGTCCGGATCGCCGGCGACCTCCTGGGAGTGGGCCAGTGACGTCTCATACCTGTGGTGGCCGTCGGCGATCAGGACCGGCAGGCTCTCGAACGCACCGTGGACGGCGGCATGGACTGCCGGATCCGAGATCACCCATAGGCGATGGGCGGTTCTCTCTGGGCCGTTGAACGCGATGGCGGGATAGTGTTCCACGGAGCGCTCCAGGATTGGCGCGAGCTCAGTCTCGCGCCCCGCGTACACGAACCAGAGCGGCTCCAGGCTCACGTTGGTGGCGCGGAGGAGCGCCAGGCGGTCCTCTTTGGGCCCGCGATGAGTGCGCTCGTGAGGCAGGACCACCCTGTCCTCGTAGGGCTGAAGGCGTAGCGCGGCGATCAGGTCCCGGCGCCTGCGCCCGCCGAACGTGACCTCGTGAACATAGATTGAAGGAGGGTCGGGTTCCAGGACGCCATCCCGCATCCAGGTATCGAAGGTGGTCGCCGCCCCCTGGTAGTCCGTACCGGGGCGCGTGAGGCGGACCACGTTGAAAGGAGAGCGGGCGCGGTACTTGGCCAGGTCCGGTTCCGGGATGACGTCATAGGGGGGCGCAACGAGATCGGTCAGACCGCCCGCCCGGGCCCTGTTGTATCGAATTCCGGGCAGCGCCCGTACGTCAGCTATCGGAGTCTTGCCGCATGTCGACGTAGCGCAGGTCCGACATGCCAGGCACCTCGCGCAGGCGCACGAGCACGTCGTCCCCGACCACATCGTCGACCGCAAGGATCATCATCGCGTTCCCGCGCGGGCCATCGCGTCCCACCTGCATGCTCGCGATGTTGACGTCGTGCTCGCCGAGGATGGTGCCGAAGCGGCCGACCACGCCCGGCCGGTCTTCATGCCTGCTGACCAGGAAGCGGCCCTCAGGCACAAGGTCGACCCGGAACGAGTCGATCCGCACCGTCCGGGCTTCGCCCATCAGCACCGTACCCGCTATCTCGTGACCGTCGATGCGAAGCGTCACCAGGCTCGCGTAGCTGCCGTGTGCTGGGCTGCGCCGTTCGACCAACCGCACGCCGCGGCTGGATGCGATCAGGCGCGCATTGACCTGGTTGATGCGATCCTCGGTAAACGGCTGAAGCACGCCTTTGATGGCGGCCGCCACGAGAAGGTTGACATCGTGCTCGGCCAGCTCGCCCTCGAAGTCCAGCTCGATCGCGCTCACGCGGCCGCCGAAAACCTGCGAGTGCAGAGTCGCCAGGCGTTCGGTCAGGCCTGCGAAAGGACGAAGATACGCGAGCTCTTCCGGCGGCAACGCCGGCGCGTTGACCGCGTAGCGCGGGAGGTCGCCCGCCAGAACGGCTGCCACCTCCTCGGCGACATCGAACGCGACCGAGACCTGAGCCTCCATCGTCGACGCCGCGATGTGAGGCGTGGCGACGAAGTTGGGAAGCGTGAACAGCCGGTTCGTGCCCGCCGGCTCATTGACGAAGACATCTGACGCCGCGCCCGCCAGACGGCCTGATCCAAGCGCTTCATAAAGGGCGTCCTCATCGACGATTCCTCCACGCGAGGTGTTGACGAGACGCGCGGTGCCTTTCATCAACGACAGCTCTGATGCGCCGATCAGATTGCGATTGCCGTCCACGAGCGGCACATGGATGGTCACGAAGTCGGCACGCTCCAGCAGATCGTTCAGCGTTACCAGTTCGACATTGAAGAGCTCAGCGCGTTCCACGGAAACCACCGGATCGTAGGCGACGACCTCCATCTCCAGGCCGTGCGCGCGCTTGGCCACCTCGGATCCGACATTGCCCAGCCCGATGACTCCCAGCGTCTTGCCGCGTACCTCGGTACCGAGGAACTTCGACTTAGTCCACTCCCCGCGCCGGACCGATGCGTCCGCCTGCGGCACCCACCGAGCGACCGCGAACAGCAGCGCGATCGTGTGCTCGGCCGCGGCGACGATGTTGCCGCGTGGGGCGTTGACGACGACGATGCCCTTTCGGGTCGCAGCCGGTACGTCGATGTTGTCAACACCGACCCCTGCGCGGCCCACCACGCGTAGGCGCCGGCCCGCTTCGAGGATCGGCTCAGTGACCCGGGTCTCGCTGCGCACCACGAGCGCGTCGAAATCGGGAATGCGTTCAACCAGCTCCGACTCCTTGAGCTTGCTCACGACAACGACCTCACCGGCGCGACGCAGCCGCTCGAGACCGTCCTCGGCGAGCGGGTCGGCGACCAGGATCCGTGGCAAGTCGCCTACCGAGTCGCGGCGGCGACGCCCTGCAGTGAAGCGGTGACGGCGATTACGCCGCGGCCGTCCGCCGGGGCGATGTCGAGCTCTTCCAGCGCCTGCTCGATGGCCCAGAGCACCTGGACCACATCACCTTCGGCGACCGCACCCAGGTGTCCGACCCTAACCAGCTTGCCGGACATCTTGCCCTGCCCACCTGCGATCACGACTCCGTACTTCTCGTTGAGAAGACTCCGCAGCGCAGCCACGTCCAGGCCCGCAGGCGGCAGCGCCGAAGTCACCGTGTTGGAGCGGTAACCGTCCTGGGCGTACAGCTGGAAGCCCAGCGCCTTGAGGCCTGCCTGGGCGCTTCGAGCGAGTCGTTCGTGACGCTCGTAAACGGCGTCGAGACCCTCCTCCTCGATCATGTGCAGCCCCTCTTGAAGCGCGAAAACAACCCCGATCGCAGGGGTGAAAGGGGTCATTCCCTTTTCCGCCCAGAGCTTGGCCTCCTTCCAGTCGAAGTAGAACCGCGGCGAGCGAGCCTTCGCCTGCTGTGCCCATGCCTGCTCGCTCACGCTGACCAGAGCCAGGCCCGGGGGCGCCATCCAGCCTTTCTGCGAACCGCTGACCGCAACATCGATGCCCCAAGCGTCGGTCTCGATCGCGATCGAGCTGATGGAGCTGACGCCGTCGACGACGACGATCCGGCCGGCCTCGTGCGCAACGCGAGCCAACGCTCGCAGAGGGTTGGTCAGGCCGGTCGAAGTCTCGTTGTGAGTGAGCAGCACGACCTTGGCCCTGGGGTGCCGTTCGAGCACGGCCGCCAGGTCTTCCGGGTCAACCGGCTGACCCCATTCGAACTCGAGGCGAACGACGTCCGCACCGTATGCCGCCGCGAGCGCACCAAATCGTTCCCCGAAGTTGCCGCAAATCGCCGCCACCACCTCGTCGCCTGGGGAGACGAGATTCGCGACGGCCGACTCGAGGCCACCTGTCCCGGAGCTGGTGAGCATCAGGAGATCGTTGGTGGTCTTGAAAACCCGCTTCGCACCCGCGGTGATCTCCGACAGGATCGCCGCGAACTCCGGGCCGCGGTGGTCGATCATCGGCCGGTTCATGCTGCGGACGACGCGCTCCGGTAAGGGCGTCGGACCGGGGATGCGAAGCTGGGTCTGGAAGGTCATGGGCGCGCTCCATTAAAGGATTGCGGCGGCGTCCTGATTCTAAAGGTAGAGGCGGGTCGGACTTCGACGAGCGCGGACCTCCCCGCAGAGCGGGGAGGAGAACGGCCCGGGCGGAGCCCGGACCTAGTGCAGCTCGGTTGTGTACGGGAGCAGGGCGATCGCTCTCGCGCGCTCGAGGGCGCTGGTGAGCGGGCGCTGGTGGCGGGCGCAGGTGCCCGTGACTCGGCGCGGCAGGATCTTGCCGCGGTCGCTCACGAAGCGGCGCAGGCGCGAGATCTCCTTGTAGTCGATGTAGCTGATCTTCTCGACGCAGAAGCTGCAGACCTTGCGGTGCTGGCGCTTGGGTCCTCTGCCTCCGCCGCCGCTGCTTTCCCGTTGGGGACGGTTTACTGCCATCAATAACTCCTAAAAGGGGATGTCGTCCGGATCGACGTCGCGGGGTGCGTCGTCCGGCGCTGGGATGTCGTCATTTGATGAGGCGCCACCGCTGCGAGAGGGCGCTCCGGCACCCGCGGTCGCTCCGCGGGGCTCGAGGAATTGAACGTCGTTAGCGATAATCTCGGTCACCCGACGCTTCTGGCCGTCCTGGCCCTCCCACGAACGCGTCTGGATCCGGCCCTCGACATAGACAAGGGCACCCTTGCGCGTGTACTGCGCCACGGTTTCGGCAAGGTTTCGCTTGCCGATCGGGTAAGCCACGATGTTGTGGTAATCGGTGAACTCCTTCCGCTCGCCGTCCGGTCCTGTCGACCAGCGGTTGGTGGCGATGCTGAAGTTGGTCACCGCCGTCCCGCTCGGCGTGTAACGCATCTCCGGGTCCTTGGTGAGGCGGCCGATGAGCAGGGCCTTGTTGAGATTGGACATCTATACCTCCTTCGGATCCGCACCGTTCAAAGGGACCGCCGCACTGTTCGCTTCGACCGCGACGGGCTCCAGGACGACCTCCGCCGGCGGCGGTGCTACGGGGGTCGGGATCGGCTTGTCCGGCTTGCGGACGATCAGATGCCGCAACACTTCCTCGGTGATCTTCAGCGCAGCCTCCAGCTCGGGGATACGGTCAGGCCCGATCTGAAAATCCTGGAGGACGTATGCGCCTTCCTTCTGGTGCTTGACCTCATACGCAAGCTTTCGCTTGCCCCAGATGTTGGTCCGCTCCAGAGAGCCGCCCGCCTTCTCGATCAGCGTGTTTACCCGCTTGATGATCTCCTGGACCTTGTCGTCGTCCAGGTCGGCGCGAACGATGTACAGAACTTCGTAATCCCGCAACGGGGACCTCCTTCCTATGGGTTGAGGCCTCGTACGGTCGGGGGCGACTGCCACCGGTCGAGGCCAGAAAGGTTAGGTCGGTATTCTATCAGTCGAGTGAGTCAGACCCGATCCAAGGCGGCCGTACGCGGGGCCAAGGTGAAATCAAAGTCAGGGCGCCGCCCACCGGTAAGGGTAAGGAGCGGGCCGGAGCTTCCTCTCCTTCCGATCGCGGTCGGAGGGCTGATGGTGCTGGTTGCGATCGTCTTGATCATCATCGGGGTGGTCAGCAACAACAAGCCGGCGGTTGCCGGCGTGCCGGCAGTCGACGGGATCCCGTGCGACCACCTCGAGCAGACGCAGGTCCACTACCACGCCGCCCTTCAGATCGTGTACGGCGGAATCGTGCATCCCCTTCCCGGCGCCATAGGGATCACTGGCAACCCCAGCGCGCCCACCTGCTACTACTGGCTGCACGTGCACAGCGGATACCCCAACACGATCCACATCGAGTCGCCAAAAAACCGAACCTTCACGTTGGGTGAGTTCTTCGACATCTGGTCCAAATGGAGTAAAACCCCCCAGCCTCTGGACGCTACTCATGTGTCGACTCTGACCCTCACGCCGGACCAGTCGCTGGTGATGTACGTGGACAAAGCGGACGGCAAAGGCCCGCAGCTTTACACAGGGAATCCTCGCGCGATCGTGCTTGGCAATCACGAGGTCATCACGCTCGAGATCACGCCGCCGGTGGTCGCACCTCCGCCCCCGTTCACCTTCGCGCTGGGGCTCTGACCTCCAGCAGGATCCTCGCCGCTCGGTAATGTTCCAGCGCGTCATGGCTGTTGGCCGCACGCTGCGCCCCATCGGCCAATCGCAAGTGCACTTGCGCCGCGGATTCGAGGTCGCCTTCACCGATCGATAACGGCTCGCCCCGTTGAAGCGAGCGCAACCGCCGTAGGCGATGGCTGTCGCCATGTGCGGCGATCAGCTCCTTTTCGGCTGACAGGATCGCGCCGGCCTCCTCCAGGCGACCAAGCAGCCGGAGTGCGGCGGCCTGGCAGAGACGTGCGTCAGTGCCCAGCGGCCATTCGAAGGACTCGACTGCGATGCCCAGGGCCGCGAGCGCACGCCGGGCATGGCCACGCGCCAGCAGTACTCGTGCCTTTTCCACTGCCAGCTCTCGTTCCAGGCCTGGCAGCCGGCCATCGATCAGGTAGTCGATCTCAGTTCCAAGCCGGCCGGCGATCACGCGGAGCACCCGTGTCGACGGCTGGCTCCTGCCGAGCTCTACCTGGTTTAGAAACGCCCGGCTGAAGTCGCCGCCGCTGACCTTGGCCAGGCTCATGCCCCGGTCCTGACGAAGCCGGCGGATGCGCTGGCCGAGCGTCTCGGTTCGAGCCATCCCGGCATCATACCTCGCTGTAAAGTGGGGCTTTACACGGGAGGTGCGTCAGTCGCTCGCGGCGCCAGGGCCTTTCGAAGCCGCCGATCGTGGCGGGCAACATGGTCGGCCAGGCGGAGGAAGGCGTCCCGCAATGGGCTGGTCGCTGCCTCCTTGCTCGACAGCTGCCAGCTGACGATCTCAAGGTCCTGCCACGGCGAGCCGGCACGATCGCTGAACGCCATCCGCACCCGGCCACCCTCGGCCCAGGCCTCAATCGCGGCCGAGCATCGATCAGCAGGCTCGGTGCCGTCCTCCCATTCGCCGACAGCGATCGACAGCACGACCCTCGGCTCCGGGTCTTGATGGAAGCGGTCGAAGATGTCGGCGCGATAAATCGCGACGGCCTCCTCATCCTCGTACAGGACTCCGATCACGCTCTCGTAGGGGGCACTGCATTTCGCGCATACCCCACCCGTCACCTGATCGTCGTGCTCCAGGCGCAGGCCGTCCGCCATCACACCTGCTTACTACAGATAGTCCCGCGGATCGAGGCTGCGGGTGAGGCTGGTGAAGTTCGCAAAGCCGTTGCTCGTGACCATTCCGGTGTCCTCGACCCTGACGCCGCCCAGCCCGAGCAGGTACAGCCCCGGCTCGACGGTCACCACGTCGCCCTCCGCGAGCGGCTCCTCGTTGGGTCCCCGAAGGGCCGGCTCCTCGTGCACGTCGAGCCCGACGCCATGTCCTGTGCTGTGGATCATCTTTGCGCTGCCCTCGCGACCCTCATAACCCGCAGTCGAGGTGCCGTAACCACGGTCGACGAGGACCTGGCACGCGGCGTGATGGACCTCGCGGCCTGGGACCCCGGCGCGGATGGATTCGATACCCGCGTCCAGCGCCTGGAGGACTGCCGCGTGCATATTCCGGATCTCATCGGGAATGTCGCCGACCACGACAGTGCGGGTGATGTCCCCGTAGTAAGGATGACTACGGCCAACCGGAAAGATGTCGATGATGACCGGCGCGCCGGCTCGTATCGGTCCCTCACCGCGAAAGTGGGGCATGGCGCACTCGGGCGAGCCGGCGACGATCATGTCTGGGCAGCTGAAGCCCATCTCTCCGAGAAGCAGCTGCGCGCGAGCGTAGAGTCGCTCGGACGTGAGCGGCCGCCCGTCAAGCCAGAGCAGGCCGTCTTTGATCTCGGCCTGGGCCAGGTGGCGCACCACCTCGGTTACTGCCGCTTCGGCTCCTCGTTGCGCGGCCTGGATGAAGCCGGCCTCATCCGAGGTCTTATGCCTGCGCTCAGCTTTGAATAGGTCGCGGTCGATCTCGACATCGATCCCTGCCGAGCGCAGCTCCTCGAGGTAGGCCGCTTGCAGGCGCGGCGAGACCCGCGCTTCATCGAGGTCCTTCTCGCGCAGCATCCTTGCGGCAAGTCGAGGCCATGACGCGAACTCGCCGTGGTCGACGTACCCCGCCTCAGCGAACCCCAGCGTGCGAGCGGCCTTGCCTTGCGAGCGTGCGCGATCGATCTCCAGCGGGCTCGCGACCAGGAGGTCATCCCCTTCGGCGAACCGTATGTAGAGGCCGGTTTCCACTGAAAAGCCGGAGGCATACGTGAAGTCAGCATCGGCCACGCCGCTCGGGATGAGCACCAAGGGTTTCATTCGCTGCCCTTTGTATGGCGTTCGATCGCGGTGGCAAACAGGGATGCCAGGGCCGCGGGCGCCAGGGCATCGACCTCCTCGGTCACCTGCGCCGCCAGGCGCTTGGGCAGCTGCCGGCGCAGCAGCTCGAGCTGCTGCTCGTAGACGCGGCCCAGCGAGCGTGGGGCAGACCGACCTTCCAAATTCAGCTTCTCCTGAACCTCGTAGCCGCCCGTGTAGGAGATCTCGTAGCCAAGATCCCGAAGCTGGATGAGGTCACGGCGCAATGTACGTTCCGACACTCCGGCCCGTTCGGCGAGCTCGAGAGGATTGAGTCCGGGTTCCGCGATGACAGCCGCGAGGATTCGCAACAGGCGGGCGAGGCGCCGGCCGCGATTCACGCCCCCACCAAATTCAACAATGCAAAGTGGAGCTCTAGGCCGGATTCACTCCGGCCGTCCCCCAGCAAGGCCCCTGCCAAGCGCCTCCAGACATCGTGTGACTCGGAGGGGGTACCGCGGGGGAGGCCTGCCTCACCCGCGCCTTTTAGCCGATCTCTTCCCAAGAGGTTGCATTGCCCTCAAACGGATCGGGCTCGGCCTCCTCCTGGTTTCCCACCTTCTGGTGGAACCTGCTTGCGATCATCTGATAGGCCATCGCCTTGGGGATGCCAAGCTTGGTGAGGGACTTGACCTCGTCGGCCATGACCTTGTCGCGTGCGGCCTCCACTGCGGCAAGTACCTCTTCGATCGACGCGGTCTTCTTGACCATAGGTATCAGATCATACCCAAGCCAACCGCCCGTTAATCCAGCTTTAGACTTCACGTCCACGCCTGCCGCGACTTATCAGGAAGGGGGGCAATGGCAGCCGATTACCCACCAGACAAGATCAGGAACGTGGTTCTGCTCGGTCACTCGCATGACGGCAAGACCGCACTCGCCGAGGCGATGCTGTTCGCCTCGGGTTCCATCGCCCGAATGGGCTCCCCGGACCAGGCGACGGCAACCACTGACTTCGAGCCCGAGGAACACAAGCGAAAGATCTCGATCAACCTCGGTGTGGCTTTCGCCGAGCACAGCGGCTTCAAGATCAACATTCTCGACGCTCCCGGCTTTTTCGATTTCGCCGGGCAGGTACTGAGCGGCCTGCGCGCCGCCGAAGGCGCTGTCGTGGTGGTCGGCGCCCACTCCCAGCTTCCGGTCGGCACCGAAATCGCCTGGGAGCATTGCAATCGCACCAGCAAGCCGCGAATCGTGGTCGTCAACAAGCTGGACAAGGAGAACTCCGACTTCCACGGAGCGGTGGCCGCGATGCGAGACCAGCTGTCTCCGCGTCCCTTTCCGCTCCACCTGCCGATCGGCTCCGAGCAGGACTTCCGCGGCATCGTCGATCTCCTGCACCTGAAAGCCTTCGTGACGACGCCGGACGGCAAGGGTGGTGAGGCTCCGATTCCGGATGACATGCAGAAGTTCGTCGAGGAGTACCGAGGCCAGCTCATCGAGGCCGCCGCCGAAAGCGACGATGCGCTGCTCGAGAAGTATCTCGATGCGGGGACTCTGAGCGAGGAGGAGATCCAGCGCGGCCTGCGTGAGGGGATCCTCGAGGGCAAGGTCGCGCCGGTCGTGTGCTGCTCGGCCACGAGGCTGCTCGGCGTGCGGACGCTCATGTCAACGATTTGCGAGCTCCTACCGCCGCCGGAGGCGGACGCCTCCAAACCGGCCAAGGCCTTTGTGTTCAGCACCGGCGGCGATCAGTTCGGACGCGTCAGCTACTTCAAGGTCGTGTCGGGGACGATCAAGTCAGACCAGCACCTACAGAACCTCAGCCGCGGCGGTGAGGAGCGTCTGGCTCAGCTCTTCTTTCCGCGCGGGAAAGAGCACGTCGCCGCGGCTGAGGTCAAAGCTGGGGACATCGGCGCGGTGACCAAGCTCGCCCACACCCTCACCGGGGATACGCTGGGGGTCAAGGACGAAGCGGCTTTGCCGGCGCTCGACCTGCCGCCCCCTGCCTACAGCCTGGCCATCACTCCGAAGGCCAGGGGCGACGAGGAGAAGATCTCGAGCGGGCTGTCGCGGCTGAGCGAGGAGGATCCGACCCTCCACGTTGAGCGGCTTGAGGAGACGAAGCAGCTGATCATCGCGGGCCTTGGAGACGTCCACCTGGACGTGATCCTGGAGAAGCTCAAGCGCAAGTACGGAGTCGAGGCGACGACCCAGGTGCCCCGCGTCGCGTATCGCGAGACAGTTTCCGGCCACAGCCGCGCCGAAGGCCGGCACGTCAAGCAGTCAGGAGGGCACGGCCAGTACGGAATCTGTGTCATCGAGGTCAATCCCACCAAACGCGGTGAAGGCTTTGTGTGGGAGGACAAGATCTTCGGAGGCGCGATCCCCCAGAACTTCCGCGCGTCGGTTCAAAAGGGAATCGTTGACAACATGGCCAAAGGCGTGGTCGCGGGTTATCCGATGGTCGACGTCCGGGTGACGTTGGTTGACGGCAAGTTCCACCAGGTCGACTCCAACGACATGGCCTTCCAGATCGCCGGATCCATGGCAATCCGCAAGGCGTCCCTGGAAGCCGGTCCGGTGCTGCTGGAGCCGATCGTCGAGGCGGACATCAGGGTGCCCGAGAAGAACCTGGGCGCGATCATGTCGGACATCAACGGTCGCCGCGGCAAGATCCTGGGCACCGAGCCGGACGACGGCTACGAGAAGGTGCGCGCCAGCGTGCCCGAGCACGAGATGCTGCGGTTTGCGCTTGACCTTCGTTCGATCACCCAGGGACGTGGCAGCTTCCATCAGAAGTTCTCCCACTACGACGAGATGCCGGCACAGCTCGCCAAGGTCATCATCGAAGAGTTCACGAAGCAGCACGAAGAAAAAGGGTGAGCGCCCCGAGCGCCCACGACGTCTGCGTCATAGGCGGAGGCGTGACCGGGGCGGGCATCGCCCGAGATCTCTCACTTCGTGGGCTTTCAGTCCTCCTGCTTGAGAAGGGTGACTGGGGCGCGGGCACAAGTGGCGCCTCGACCTGGATGATCCACGGCGGCCCTCGCTACCTCGAGTACGACTGGGATACAACCCGCCTCTCCTGTGAGGACGCGGGCCACATCGTGACGATCGCCCGCCACATGGTTTACCGCGTCGCCTTCATCGTCCCGATCCTTCCGCACGACAGGAACAACATCGAACGCATGGAGACGGCGATGGAGGTGTACGACCGCTTCCAACCCCTCAAGAAGGCCAACCCCCACGTGAGGCTCACCGGGGAGGAGGCGCGCCAGGTGGAGCCGGGGCTCTCACCTGATGTTGTAGGCGCCGTGACGCTTGAGGAATGGGGCGTCGATCCTCACCGGCTGGTGTTCTCCAACGTCCAGGATGCTGTCGCTCATGGCGCTCGTGCCTTGAATCACACGCGGGTTACGGAGCTGCTTCGCGATGCGGGCAAGGTGATCGGCGTGCGTTACCGATCGCCTGACGGGGCCATGTCCGAGGCCCGCGCCAAAGTGGTGGTCAACGCCGCCGGGGCGTGGGTGCCGGAGATCAGCAGGATGGCAGGCACCAATGTGCCTCTCCGTCCGGCCAAGGGAATTCACCTCGTCTTCCCCCACCGAGTCTCGAATTTCGGGCTGAGCGCGGAGACCGTCGACGGGCGGGATGTGCTGATGGTGTCCCATGGCGGGTTCACGCTGCTCGGCACCACGGATGACGACTTCTACGGCGACCTCGACGCAGTCGATGTCCATGAGGATGAGGTCGAATATCTGCTGCAGGCCTTCGAGCGCGTTTTCCCGGCCATCAGGAAGTATCGGGCTGTCCGTACCACGGCCGGCGTGCGTCCCACCCTGTTCAAGTGGAGGCGTTACGAGGACGAGCTGTCGCGGCGCTACCAGGTGATCGATCACTCTCCGGACGGCGCCGAGGGGTTCGTCACGATCGCGGGCGGCAAGCTCTCGATGTACCGGCTGATGGCCGAGGAGACCAGCGATGAGGTATGTCGCAAGCTCGGCCACCAGGCGCCATGCACGACGGCCACGCGTCCTCTGCCCGGCAGCGAGTCAGAGCTCGAGCCACCGGCTGAGCTCGCGCGCAGGTGCGGCATTTCGGCGCTGGCCGCTATCAAGTTGCAAAGCCGCCACGGGTCGAACGCGGGCGATGTGATCGACAAGGCACATATGGGCCGAATCGTCTGCAGGTGCGAGCCGCTCACCGAATCAGAGCTTGCCTATGCAGCTCGTTCCGAGCACGTGCGCTCGCTGGCCGACGCCTTTCGTCGGGTCGGGCTTTCGGCCGGACCATGCGCCGGCGCTGCGTGCGTGATGAGAGCTGCCGAAGTGATCGGTCATCAGTTGGGGTGGAGCGCATCGCAGCGGTTTGACGCAGTGCGAGAGTTCGTTCGTGGCGCCTGGTTGGGCCGCGCTCCGGTAATGGGATCCTCAGGATGGGCGCAGGAAGAGCTCGCTCAGGGTGCGCTGCGCGGACTCCGCCAAATGTCCGCTCACTGATGGGACGAACAGACTCGCTCGCAAAGCTCGCGTGGGCCTACGGCCTGCATCTGGCGCGCCGCCGATTCACAAGATCTCGACCGCAGCTGCGAGCGCTTGTGGATACGTACGCGCCGGACGGTATTCGACCATTAGACGCGAAGGAGCGCGAACTGCATCCGCGACTCATTGGCTGCATCAACTGCGGACTCTGCGCCCTTGCCGCCGGGCGCCTGGGGAAGACGCGCTTGCCCGACCTCGCCTCGTCCTATATGAGGCTCTATGCGCGGCTGGGCGAGGCGTCGTCAGACATCGCGGGAGACGAGCCTGATCTGGCTGCGGCGTCAGCGGCCTGCCCGGTCGGGCTGCCGCTCGCCGATGTGGCGGCCGTTGTGCGCCGGTTAGCTGCCGGCTGAGGTCGAGGAGCCACCCTCCAGGCAGACACGCCAATCCGGATCACCGAACGCCACGGAGCTCGGCATCGCGGGCTGGATCGGGGTTGCTAGTTATCCACATTCTGTATACAGTCTGGGGATATCACACAACATCTAGCGCCAATGGTCAAGAGTTTCCTTCGTCCGCTCGGTCGATGGCCGGCGGTGGAAGCAATGCTGGGCCGCGTCGCCGGGCGGCTCAGGACATGGCCCGACGATGACCTCCAGGGGCTCGATCGCGCCCCGGCTGGGGGCTCTTCTCGGCGGTCCCAATGGGCTTTGCCCGAAACCGAGCCCCTGCGCCAGCCTCAGCCGATCTCGATCGCCCCGGCGACGTTCGAGAGGTGGTTCATGAAGCTGCACCTGGAACGCAGGTTTGACGAGATGTGGGAGATGCTGGCTCAAGATGCTCAGCGCGCTTGGGGTGGCCGCGAGGCCTTCAAGAGAGACATGCCGCGCCTGGACCGGGAAACCGAGCTCTTGGACATGCAGGTGGTGAGCGTTTCGGTCCTCGAAAGCTGGATGGATGAAATGCACGGCCAGATGTACACCGACGTCGCACGGCTGGTGGTGCGCTATCGCATTCGCCAGCAGTGGAAGGAGCTGACGTTCGACCGCCAGGTTCACCTGATTCCCGCGGCCGAAGGCTGGCGCACTCTGTGCTATCCACCGGGCGCCAGAGCCTCGGTAACCCGCTGATATAGTGGGTCGCAAGCCATGCTTCAAGAGACGATCGAAGAGCAGGACCGCGCCCTACGGTGGCATCGCAGGCGACGTCGCGCCATGACGCCGCGACGCATGCTGCAGGAATCGGACGAGCTGCTGTTCTGGGTCGAAGAATGCTTGGTCCAGGAGATTCGTCTCGTTCCAGGCTGGCTCGTGGCGCGGCTGATGGTCGTCCTGCGACAGGCGCATCCCGAGCTACCTGGCCGGCTTGGCCGCGAGCGGCGCCCGGAACAAGTGATGGAGATCATATACGACGCGCAATCGGCGCTGATGGAGCAAGCGTGCCGCAGCCGGGGCCCCGGAGAGGTCATTCCCCTTTTCGCGCGGGCTCAGGAGCGCATGCTCAGAGAAGCGGCCGCGACGCTGTAGCCGGGGTTGGCCCGCGCGAGTCGCGACTAGGAAGGCCTTAATCGAATGCTGCGCGTCGACCTGCACCTCCACTCAGTGTTTTCGCATGACAGCAAGAGCTCGCTCGAGGCCCTGATCGAACGTAGCCAGGAGCTCGGCCTTGACAGGATCGCGCTGACAGATCACAACACCGTCGAGGGCGCCCTCGAGCTCGCGCGGATGGCTCCTGAGCTAACGATTGTCGGTGAGGAGGCGAAGACGCGAGAAGGCGAGGTCATCGGTTTGTTCATCAATGACCAGTTGAATGCTTACGCCACACCGGAGGAGGTCATGGACCTGATCCATGAGATGGGCGGCCTGACCTATGTGCCGCATCCGCTGGACCGGCGCCGAGCTCATTTCCGGCCTGAACGGTTGGTCGAGCTTGCAGACCGCATCGACATCATCGAGACGTACAACCCGTGGTGCGACCCGGCCGCCAACGCGGCAGCCGCCCGGCTTGCCGCCGACCTGGACAAGGTCGCCGGCACCGGTTCGGACTCGCACGCGGTTCAGGAGCTTGGTCGCAGCTGGATGGAGATCGAGGACTATGCCGGTCCAGCAGATTTCCTCGAGAAGCTGCGGGTCGCGCGCCACGTTGTCACTTCAAGCAGCGGCAGTGGGCGGCGGGCGTGACCGCGGAGCTCCTGGTCGGCGGCTCAATTGCGCTCGACACGCTCTCCGGCCCGTTCGGGGAAGTCACCGATGAGCTCGGCGGCTCAGCCCTTTACTTCTCAATGGCGGCAAGTTTGATTCTACCCGTCCGCTTGGTGGCACCCGTTGGCAAAGCGGACGTAGGTCGGGTGAGGGCGGTCATCGGCTCGCGCCCCATCGACACGACCTACCTGCAGGTCCTCGATGCCCCGACTTTTCGGTGGCGCGCACTGCAGAAGGACGGCCGGAACGTCGACTTCGGGTCCCAAGACAGCATCTACGACGTCTGGGAACCCGTCGTCCCTAAGGGTTTCAACGGCTGGGCATTTATCGGCTCGGTGCGTCCAGCCCGCCAGGTCCAGCTCCTGGCCAGGCTGGAAGGCGCGGCCATGCTGGCTGCCGATTCGATGCTGTCTTACGTGCACTCGAGCTCGGCGGACGCTGCAGAGGTTTTGCAGCGCACACATTGGTACTTCTGCAACCTCGAGGAATTCGCCGCGCTCGGCGGTGAGGATCCGGAACACTTCCGTCGCCGGTGGTCTCTGGATGGCCTGGTTGTGAAAGCTGGAGCCCGCGGAGTCGATGCGTACACGGAGAGGGGTGTCATACATGTGCCCGCCCTTACCGGCCATCCGGTGGTCGACACGACAGGTGCCGGCGATGCGGTCGCAGGAGGAATGCTCGCTCGCTGGCTTACATCCGACGCAGCGCCAGGTCAGCTCCGGGACGCGTTAGTGTGGGGTGTGGCGTGTGCATCGCTGACGATCTCTGCGATTGGACTCAGAGGCATCGCGGCCGCCACTCGGGCGCAATTGGACGAAAGGGTCGAGGAGGTGATTGATTGCCTGCGCCGCGAATCCTGATCATCGCCGGCGATCTCGTCGAGCAAGATGTTGACGCCATCGTCAACGCTGCAAACAACGATCTGGTCCTTGGAGCTGGAGTGGCCGGCGCTATCAGGACCCGTGGAGGACCGGCGATCCAAAAAGAATGTGACGCACACGGTCCGGTGAAAGTTGGAGAGGCCGCGCTCACCGGCGGCGGCGAATTGTCCGCACACCATGTGATTCATGCAGCCAGCATGAGCCTGGGTGGACAAACCTCGGCGGACTCATTGAGATCTGCGATGGACGATGCTTTCAGGCTTGCAAAGGAGGCTGGCGTGCACACAATCGCAATCCCCGCGGTCGGCACAGGGATCGCGGGATTTCCTATAGAGGATTGCGCAACAGTCATGGCGCAATCATTGACGCGCGCGATTGCGGGCGGATGGGAACCCAAAGAAGTGCGGTTTGTATTGTTCGGTGATGGCGCGCGACGAGCGTTCGAAAGGTCGTTTCGGACCGCTTATGGAGGCTGAGCCGATATCGAAAACAGCACCCTGGTGCCCAAATTGCTGACCATCGTTTCAGACCGTTTTGGGGACCCGCCGAGCACGATTCGCTGAATTCAGGTTGAATTGGGGTTGATCTTGGTCTGGAGGCGCCCCTAGAATGGGCTGGTCCTGCCTGAGAAACAGATTTCAACTAAGGAAGGTGAACAGTGGAAGGTTACTGCTTGAAGGACAAGAAAAAGGTGGAGATGAAAGACCCGCAGCCGATCACTATGAAGAACGGCAAACCGGCAACTGTTGGAACGTGCCCGAACTGCGGGACCAAGATTTACAAGATCGGCAAGGCGGTGGCATAGAGTGGAAGGCTACTGCTTGAAAGACAAGAAGAAAGTCGAGATGAAGGACCCGCATCCGATAACCATGAAGAACGGCAAGCCGGCAACTGTTGGAACCTGCCCGTTCTGCGGGACCAAGATTTACAGGATCGGCAAGTCGACCTGAACAACTTCGAATTGGACCGCTCCCATTTGGGCGGTCCTTTTTTTGTGGTCAGGTCGTAATCGGCGGCTCCAATGCTGCGAGCAGAACCTCCGTGGCAGACACTGCGTCATCGACACCGAGCGTCTTGAATATCTCGACATTGGATGGGTTGTTCACGCGAGCGATCGTCTTCTTCACTTTGAAATGACGCTTAGCCATTTGTAGCGCGATGAGGTTGTCCTCGTCATCGGCGGTCACCGCCACGATTGCATCAGCGCGCTCGATACCCGTCTGCGACAGAAATTTCACCTCACAGCCATCGCCCCTCATGACGATGCTGCCCAGTTGAGTCTCGAGCCAGTCAGCTCTTCGCGCGTCCCTTTCGATCAGCGTGACTTCATGTCCGCGCTCCAACAGGTCGCGTGACATGTAGTACCCGACCGTGCCGCCTCCGACGACGATCACGTACAACGGAGGGACACCTGCTAGCTCTTCTCCAACAATGTCTTCTCGATAGCTTTGGCACCCTCGATGGTGGGGCAGATCGTGTGTAGGCCTAACTTCTCGTAAGCCTCGGCTCGTTCGGGGTCGTAGATGCGAGCCACGACGCGTGGCACCTTGAAGATGTGCTTGGCGACCTGGGAGGCCATGATGTTGCGATTGTCGCCTTCGGTGACCGCGACGAAGCCATCGGCGTCCTCGATGCCGGCCCTGCGGAGCACCTCGGCGTCTGTGCCGTTCCCGACGACCTGGTTGCCCTTGAAGTCGTTCGTCAGCACTCCCCGCGACGCCGCGCGGGAGAACTGATTTGGGTCCCGGTCGATGATCACGACTTCGTGACCGGCCCTGTCCATCTCGGACGCCAGCTGCGACCCCACCCGACCGCAGCCGACTATGAGGAGCTTCAAGGCTGGTTGATTATAGGGAGGCACCTCATGGTCGCTCAGGCCGCCTTGCTAGGATTTGGACGCTTGCGCTTCCCATTCACGTTCATGGGCCTTATGGCGCTCGGCATAGGTATCTGGGTTCTGGCCTACCTGACCGGCCACAAAGGCCTGGATCCCGTGTCGCAGGCGATCGCGGCCATCACGATCCTGATCTCGTGGGCCTTCAGCGCTTACGTCCTGGTCAGGAGGGTTCGCCGGGGACCGCAGCACTGATGGCGGACCACTCGCACTCGCCGATGTCGAAGAAGGTGCTCGTCGCGGTGGGGGGGCAGGGAATCGATGCTGAGACGGTGCGCCTCGCCTGTCGCATGACCGACCCCCAGGGGGGTCGGCTGTACGGGGTGCATATCATCGAGGTCAACCGTTCGCTGCCTTTGGGGGCCGTCCTGGACGAGGTCGTGGAGCGCGGCGAGAAGATCCTGGACGAGGTGGAGCAGCTCGCGGCTGAGACGCTCCTCCCGGTGGAGACGGAGCTGGTCCAGGCCCGGGACACTGGGCCTGCGCTCGTGGACGAGGCGGTGGAGTGGGGCGCGGACCTGATCGTCATGGGCCTGCCGTACAAGCGAAGGTTCGGGGAGTTCAACCTGGGGAAGACGGTGCCGTACGTCCTGAAGAACGCCACATGCCGGGTCATGCTGTTTCGAGAACACCGAGAACACTCGGCCTAAACCTCAAAAACGCCCGCCCAGCAGCCCGCACCTCGGGCCCTCCCCACCTCCATTCAGGCTCCCTCCCCCAGCCTGCGCACCTAGCGCAACCCTAGTCACGCTGGCAGACCTTGCCAAGCCTGGTTGTTAAGGTCATCTCCATGAAGGAGATCGCTCCCGCGCGCCCGCATTACGCGAGGCGACTGTGGGATGAGCTGGGCCGCATGGGAGGCGAACACGACGCCTTCATCAAGGTCATCATCATCGAACGCATCGTCAAGGCGATCGTGCTGATCGCACTCGCGATCGGCCTGCTCGTGGCCGGACGATCAGGCCTCCTCGCAAGGTGGGCGGACTACGCGCAGGATCAGCTGAACCTTCAAGCAGGCCACAGCTTGATCGTCCAGCTTTTGCTCAAGCTGATCCTATACGTAGGCAACTTCAGCCATACCACCCTGTTGGCCTTCGGAGCCATCATCTATGCCCTGCTCGAAGGCACTGAGGGGGTGGGCCTCGCCATGCGGCGCCGCTGGGCTGAATATCTCACTGTTATCGCGACCGGGATCCTGATCCCCTATGAGGCGTACGAGGTCATCCACAGGCTCACGCTTTTCAAGATCGGAGCGCTACTACTGAACGTTGCTGTGGTGGGCTACCTGGCTTACCGCAAGCGGCTCTTTGTTGGCGTTTGACGCCGGCGTGAGCCAGGCACACGGATACCCGGCGCGGTGCGCGATGTACCAGGCCAGAGCCTCCAGTGTCTTCAAGCCGTAAACGGTCGAGGTTTGAAAGTTCACCGAGCTGGCATCTTCATGGTATTTGCCGATCGCCGGCACCTCACCGATCTTGAAGCCGAACGTTGCCGCCTGGATCAAGACCTGCGTATCGAACACGAAGTCATTGCTGTTCTCGAGGAACGGGATCGCCTCCAGAAACCGGCGTGAATATGCTCGGTAACCGGTGTGGTATTCCGACAGGCGCAACCCAAGCACCCGGTTCTCGACGGCGGTCAGGAACCTGTTGCCGAGCATCTTCCACCACGGCATGCCTGCTTTGGCGGGGTCCAAGCCCAGCCAGCGCGATCCGAGCACGATGTCAGCGTCCCCGTCCTCGATAACCTTGCACAGGTTGGGGATGATGGCGGGGTCGTACTGCCCATCGGGGTGGAGCATCACGACCACGTCGGCGCCCATCTCGAGAGCCTCCCGGTAGCACGTCTTCTGGTTGCCACCGTAGCCAAGATTTTGCTTGTGGCGGATGACGTCAAGGCTCAGCGCCGTGGCGACACTAACAGTCGCATCTGCGCTCGCATCGTCCACCAGAAGAATCCGGTCCGCGTGACCGGCCGGAATATTTCCGACCACCTCCATCAGGGTCTTGGCCGCCCTATAAGCGGGCAACACGATCACCCGATGAGGCCGAGGTCCACTCGATTTGAAATCCCCGAGCGGGATCGGATCGGGCCTCACCGCAAGCCGTTCCAACATCAGATATGCGGCAATAACAAGCGCGCCCACTGCAGCTGACCACAGGCTGATCGCGAGAGTGAGGTTCAAGGCGGCATACGAGGTAACGAGCACTGCGGCAGCGGCGCGGGGCCAACGAAGGCTGTTTTCCAACGCGAGATCGGCGAGGGCAAAACCAGGGATTATCAACAGGGCCAGGTCATGCACGTTCTGATGTGGGCTCAAGACGAGCGAGGCGGCGATGGCGAGCGCAAAGTCAAGCCGCGGCTTGTCCGGGCGCCAACTCAAGGACAGTGCCACCAAAGCCAGCAGAAAGAGCAGGATCACCAGCGCAGCCGTTCCCTCTCCGGGCAGCACCTCGAGGACGTTTCTCAGTGAGTAAACCGCGGGGTCCGTATAGGCAAGCTGGCCTCCAGTCGGGAGCGATCCAAATATCGCCCAAGCGCCCAGAGACCTTAGATATCCGATAACAGGCGTGAGGCCGAAACCGATCACCGAGACGACTCCGAGGGCGGCCACGACGCCTGCGAAACCCGCCAGCGCCCGCCAGGCACGGCGCGCCACGAACAGCACGGGGATGAGAAGTAGCAGCTGCGGTTTGGCCAGCGCGAGCGCGCTGAAGATGCCGGCCCAGCCGTGCCGGCCGCGCGACCAGGCCACGTAGGCGGCGGCAAGTGGAACCAGAACGACCAGGTCCGACTGGCCCTGCAGGATTGTGACGAAGAGAGGAAAGAAGCCTGCGATCAGCACAGACGCGATCACGGCCGCAAGGCCGTGGATGTTCCGGCTGCTGCGGACCAGCAAGACGATCAGGGCCGCTGCCAGTGTCGCGTTCAGCAGTGCCATGGCGATGTATGCCTGTCGATAGCTCAGGTATCCCAGGGGCGCGATTAAAAGTGTGTAGTAGGGAGGATGGAAGTACGGCAAGACGATGAACCGATCAGGCGGCTGCCCTGTCACCTGGATCTGAATCTGGCGCTGCAGGACAAGGTCGTACACCGCCGACCCACCCCGCAGCACGTAAAGTTTCGCGGCCGAGTAAAAGGAAAAAAAGTCCGGGCCCTGGAGGTCGCCACGCAGCACGATCGTGAACCAGTAACCGGCCCAGAACAGGAACGAACCAAGGCCCGCACCAGCCGCTGCCGCGAAGCCCACATTTCTCCACTTCGCCGTCGACCGGCGGCTCATCGCCCCGTTTCTAGTCGAAAAGCGAAGCGTTCTGGAAGTTGAGCCTTCATGATCGCCCTCTGGGCGCCCTTGATGTCGTAGCGGATGCGTCGGAATTCGAACGTGTCCCGATCCACGTCCCAGATCCCGTAGCTTGCCATCGGGCTGCCGTCTCTTGGCTGTCCCACGCTGCCCGGATTCACAAGGGTCGGTCCCCGCAACTCGAACGTGTCGATGCGATACTCGTGCGTCACCTGACCACCGGCCGAGCCGAAAATCCCCGGCACATGGGTATGTCCGTGGAAGCAAACGCCCCCGTTGAGCAGGTCAAGGTTGGCAGCCGCCACAGCGGTGTCGAGCACGTACTCATAAATGTGGTCGCGGGGGCTCGCGTGCACGAGTAGGACGTCGTTCTTCACGCTGCTGTCCGGAAGCTTGCCCAACCATTCAAGGCGTTCGTCGCCCACTACATCGATAGTCCAGCGCACCACTGTGGCGGCATCGTCGTTGAACCACTCGAGGATTTCCGGATCGGTGCAGGCGCGGTCGTGGTTGCCCACAAGGGTCAGCCAGCCCTGCTTGGTGACTTCGTCGATGCAGCGCTTGGGATCGCCTCCGTAGCCGACAACGTCGCCCAAGCAGATTGTCTCGTCGACCGGAGGGCAGTCGCGCATGACCGCCTCCAACGCCTGCCAGTTGGCGTGGATGTCCGAAAAGATCGCTATTTTCAAGCTGGCTTCTCGTACAGGCGCGGATAAATGTGGTCGAAGAGGATCCGTAGCGTCGCGGCCAGCGGGACGGCCACGAACATGCCGAGAATGCCCGCCCAACTGAAGCCCGCGATGAAAGCGATGATGACAAGAATCGGCGGCAGCCGGACCGCGTCACCCACAATCTTGGGGTAGACGAAGTTAAGGATCACATTTGAGATCAAGAAGTAGACGGCGGCGATCACGAGGGCCTTGACGGGGCCCGCAGCGAGGCCGACCAGAATGGCCGGGACGGCCCCGATGAAGGGCCCAAGGTAGGGAATCAGCGCAGTGATCCCCGCCACCAGTCCTAACGCTATGGCGTCGGGGAGACCCAATGCCGCACACGATATGCCGCTGAGGACTCCGATCAAAGCCGCGATGATCAGCTGGCCACGCATGTACGCGTAGAGCATCTTGCGGATACGCCTCCAGATCTGGTCGAAGTCCTGCCGATAGTCGTTGGGTACAAGGCGTCGAAGGAGTCTCTTGATCGCGGTGGCGTCGAGGGCCAGGAGGAAGGCGACGATGAATGTAAGCAGGAGCTGCAGCAGTGTGGTCAGCGCGGTAACCCCGATGCCGACCGCGTTGCCGAACTGCCCCAAGAGATATTCCCTTAAATGTGAGCTGATTGACGCGGTGGCGCCCTTCAGATCGATCTTGAATCCGAACACCTGGACTGCGCCTTGGAGGCTATTAATCCGATCCTGAGCCGCGGCCGCCAGGCCCGGAGCTTGCACTTGCAGTGTGCCGATCTCGTTGACGACAAGAGGAACGACCAACAGCACCAAACCAGCAATGGCCGCGATGATGACGATGAAGATCAAGGCGATGGCCATGACGCGGGGAACCCCAAAGCCAACAAGGCGGGCAATCCCCGGCTGGATCAGGAAGGCGATCGCGGCTCCCAGAACGATCGCGCCAAGGAAGTCCCGAAGCAGGTACATCACGATCAACGCGACCACGAGTGCAGCGAGACCAAAAGTAATCTGGAGGTAGCGCCTACGGCGCTTGGGATCCATCGGCAGGGCGGCGACCACCACCCCCGTTACGGGAATTGGCTCTTCCGGCTCGCTTGCGGGAGCGGCCTCTTTGGAATGTGGGCTCGAACGCACGGTAATCAGGGCAGTATGACTAGGATCCTAGCCATAAGGCTCGTCTTTTGAGGCGCGCGACACGCGGGCAAGTCCGCAGTTCAAGCCTGAGTGGCCTCACCGCACTTCAGTGCGGGCGGTGAACGGCTCCCTTTGGGCTTCTTCGAAAGCTGCCCCATGAACGGGATTGGTTGTGCTTCGCCCCGCGGCAAGGGCATACATTGCGAGCAAGACAAGCCCGACAGCTAGAACACCGTAGGCAGCAAACGCCCCAAATGCGGCTGTAAGTACGCCACCAACAGCCGCGCCAACAATGCTCGCAGTCTGCACGAGACCGAATCTAGTTGCCATCACAGTTCCCCGGTTTGATGAGTCCGCCGTCTCGACAAGAGCCGTCTGATTGGCAACTGCATATATCGGGTTTCCTGTCGACGCGAGAAATAGCGCAGCTCCTATAAATAGGACAGCAAGTGTGGGGGCGGAATCCTGGCTCGGATGAAATTGGCTCAGGAACGAAGGGGTCATTGCAATTGCAAGCGAAAAGATGCCGGTGATTAGGAGACCAGCGCCTACTGTCCTCATCGACCCAATTGCTCGAAATCTGCTCACTACGATCGACCCTGCAAAGATTCCAACGGACGCTACCACCTCGAGGAGCGAATAGATCTGCCCACCCAAAGGGGAGGAGGTATTGACAGGCCCACCGACCGGTGAGGACAAGTTGTATGCAAGGGCAAGGAGAGCCGGATAGCTCATTGGGATCAGGAACGCGGCCAATGTGCCTATGACAAGGTGAGATCGAGCAGCGACTATTGACCACGTACGATTCAACGCGCCAGAGACTGGTGCCTTGGATGCACCGCCTCCAAGACTCGGTATTCCAAAGACAATTGCGGCAGCAAGGGCGAACGTAACTGCGTCGGCGATAAATAGAGCGTTTGTGGAACTAAAGGCGGCGAGTATGCCGCCCGCAAGCGCGAATCCGACAGCACCCGCAAGCATGCTCGTTGCCACCACGATTGCATTGGCCTTTCCAACCTGTCCCGCCGCAACCAGTCCCGGAATCGCAGCTTGCCGCGCCGGCTGGACAACCGCGTTGATCGATGCAAGAACGAACAGGATTGGAATAATGAGCCACCACCTTCCGCTGCCAAGCAGCAACGGCGTAGCCACCAAGATCGCTGCCCGAGTGAGTTCCAAACTGACCACCAACGTTCGCCGCGGCAATCGGTCCGCTAGGCCGCCGAGGACACTGCTCATCGCGATCGTGCCCAGTGCTTGCACTATGAAGGCCAGCGCAACCACGCGGGGATTGGCAGTCGCGGCGAAAATTGATACAAGCGTCGCTACCTGAGTAAGGGGATCGCCTAGCGCGGAGATCGCTGTTGCGCTGACCAAACTTCCAAACGCTGGATTTGATCGAAGAATGCCTAGGCTAGTGATCCGCCGTGGCACCTGCGGGCGGTCCAGCACCTCAAGTGGCGGTAGATTGTGAAGTTCGCGGAGTGCATCCACCACATTAGGGTCGTACCAATGGTTGGCACGCTTACTGATGTCCTCGACGCCTTCAACCGGGGTCATTAACGACTGCCTATACAGACGTGGCCCTGTGATCGTGTCGAAGGAGTCGGCGACCGATAGAATGCGCGCTCCGAACGGAATCACCTCGCCCTTCAGACCCGCTGGATATCCGCTTCCGTCCCATCGCTCGTGATGGTGCCTGACGAGCGGGGCAACATCCGTTAGTGCGTCATGCTGGGCAATCATGTCCGCGCCTATATCCGGGTGGCGCCTCATGATGTCCCATTCTTCTTCACTCAGTGGTCCGGGTTTATTTAGGATGTCATCGCGTACCCCAATCTTGCCTAGGTCGTGTAGCGACCCCGCTGTACGAATCAACTCGCATTCTCGATCGCCCAACTCTAAGTGCTCACCTAACCTCCCGGCGAGCTCCGAAACTCGAATGGAATGAGACTCGGTATAGCGATCCCTGGCGTCAAGTGCTTGGGCAGCTAGGTCGAGGGTCTGGTCCTTTAGTTCTGTCTGGCGTTGCGCGGCGGCAACGTTGCCGCGCACTGCAAGGACAAATCCAAATAGGCCAAGGGCCATGACATAGCCAACTGGCTGTTGTGGATAGAGAAGCAGGTATAGGATGCCGCCCGAAAAACTTACCGCGAGCGTTACGAACGTCGGAATTCCCACGTTCTGCGAAATGGTTGTCCAAAACGAGGTTCCCCTTACGTACGAGAAAAGGAGAGCTGTCGTCAAATAGTTCAGGCCGACAACGGCTACGACGTACACGGCGGTGCGAAGCGGCAGTGCCCACCATGAGTTCACACTGCCTTCACCGATCGACGCCACAGCTATTGACGGAATGACATGGCTAATGGCGTACGAAGCCCGATTGAAGAGTAGGGCCCACCACGTGATTGTTCGCCCAGGGACCCGTCCGTCAAAAGTCGCTAGCCACGCCACGGCCCCAACGGGAGCGCCTGGTGCTAAAAGGCCTGTGGCGACAAGCAGCGGATCAATTACCGTTTGGAGACCCGTTCTCCACGGAATTGGGCGGAGCGCGGCAACTTGGGTGCCAATACTCAGGTACAGCAGGGTAGGTAGGAGGGTAGGCAGGTCATGTACGGGATGGATTAACCACCCAAGCGGGACCACACCCGCACCCACCCCGATGACTGCCAAGAGATATAGGCGGGCCGACCAGGCAAGCGAGCGAAACGGAGGCAAGACGCAGGAATTCTAGACTTCGAGTGCCCGGGTCGCTCCCGCTAGACAAGAAAAAAGGCCCGTCTTAAACGGGCCTTTGACTCTTCGCTCTAGATGATCCAGTGGCCGATTACCCGCGGTCGGTGACCGTTCCTCATTAGCCGCCTAAACATACGAACCATGTCAAAATCCTCCTCTCCCCTTAAATTCCCTCTCGCTTGTCGGCTGTACCTACCAGGTCACGGTGCTGTATCTAGAGCATTGGAGAAAGGGAGCGACTTTGGAATCGTCAAATTCCACTGCGGACGTCATGGAAATCCATGATTGAGACGGGTGGTTATTGACTAGCTCTATAGGTCCGCCAGCGTAATGAGACCCAATTTCAACGCAGTGCTTACGGCCTCGCCCCGGTTTGTGGAATTTAGCTTCCTGAATATGTTGTGAAGATGCGTCTCCACCGATGGTGCGGCAAGCCCAAGCTCTTTGGCGAGTCGCTTCGTAGTTAGCCCTTTTGCCACACCACGAAGCACCTGCATCTCCCTTGACGTCAATGCCACTGTGGTCGTTTGGGAAAGAGGAGTACGCTCAGCAACTCGACGAAGTACCTCGGGAATCATCTTCCGGGGTACGGGGCTCTCGCTGCGAACAGCCGCCCAGAGTGCACGCTGCAACTCGCCCGGGCCAGAATCCTTTAGAACATAGCCAGAGCAACCAGCCTGGATCATGCGTAAAAGATCGTCGCTCGACTCAGATACAGTCCACGCGATGACTTTCGCGTCAGGATACTGGGCAAGCAGCGCCCTAGTGGATGCCGGGCCATCCATATCCGGCATGTGTACGTCCATCAACACAAGGTCTGCTTTTAGGGTCGCCATCGCCAGCAATGCCTCCGGTCCCGACGAGGCCTCTCCGCAGTGCCTGAGGCCGGTTGCATTTCCAAGCATGGTTCGGGCTGCTACGCGTGGCAGCATGCTGTCGTCTACTACGAGGACGCGGTACACCTTTCGGTCCGGCGCTGCCTTCGGGATGGATCGCAGCTTACCAAGAAGGAAATGCGCCGGACAGTTCTAGTTCCAGCGATGTACGTGCTCGTGCTCGCAATTGTGGCGGGGGTGCTCAACTACTTTGCCCTTCCCTACGACGCGATGCATCCGGACCAAGCGCTCGTAGTGCTGTTTCTAATCGTTGCCAATTGTCTGATGACAGTGCCACAGGTTCGGATCGAGCGCGGGCGTCTTAGCCTAAATGCGATCGTGACCGGAGCGGCTGCGATTCTTATGAATCCTCTTGACGCCTCGGTAATCGGTCTGGTCACTTCATTGCCACAAGCCCGTCGCGGTCCCTGGCCAACTCTCGCTAACGGAGCTATTAACGCGGTCGCAACGTGTGCGGGCTCGCTTGTCGCTTCTGAATTTCGGACCATCAATAACTTGTCGTTGGGTCCGCGCATGATTGTTGTCCTGATTGCATGCGGCGCCAATCTGGCGCTAGTGGTGGCTGGCTTGCGGATTCGTACTGGCGAATCGGTCGGCAGCATTGTCCGGCACAACTTCACGCGATCCTTCTACGCAGCCTTCGCCTACTTCGGGCTTGCCGCCATTCTTCTCAGCTACGTCTTGGACGGATCGGTTACTGGATACCTCCTTGCAACGATCGTATGCGTGCTTGCCCTCGCGCTAACTGACACGATTGCCGGCAGGCGTGTACGTCGCGTGCTCGAGTTTGAGCTTTCTGATGCCGACCGCCACCTTTTTCACAGTCGCGCTGTCGAAGGCGTCGTTCACAACCTTCGCAACCACGTTGCCACGGCGGTGGGCTATCTGAAGGAGATCGATCCTCGCCGCCTTGATCCTGTCGACCGCGACAGCCTCAATATCGCGACCGCTGCTGCCGATGACGCGGTTACAGTCCTGCGGAGCCTCTCACAGGGCGCGACGCCGAGAGTTACCTATGCGATCGACCCTGTCGACCTCAACGAGCTCGTGACACGCGCGCTCGGGATGGCGCGACCGCGCGCCAGGATCAAGGACGTTCAGCTTGCTGTCCGCGAGTCGCCCGAGGATGTAACAGTTCGTGCCGACCCCCTTCTCATGCGCGAGGTGCTTACCAACCTGATTAACAACGCCATCGATGCGGCGCCGTTAGCTGGGCACGTCACTACAACCACGGGACGCCGGAGCGGCAGGCCTTACTTCAGCGTCGCCGACGATGGTCCAGGCATCGATGAGGACGACCGCCACCGACTGTTCGAGCCCCACTTCACGACCAAAGAAGGAGGAACGGGGCTCGGCCTCTTCATGTCATACGGCATCGTTCGTGAGCATCAAGGCCAACTCTTGTTCGAGGGCAACCGCAGGGGCGCGGTGTTCACCGTGGTGCTGCCGCCCTTTAGCGGCTGACAGCGCAGCGAGCGGTTGCCGATCGCCGACGCCGTCACACTTCCTCCATTCGGCGCCTGATCGCCGCGACCAGCTCCTCGAGCTCAATCGGTTTGACCAAATAGTCGCTCGCTTGGAGGTTCGCGGCGAGGGCCCGCGACTCGGCGTCGGTGGCACCCGTAACCACGATGGGCCGGGCAGTGCGCACCGATTTCGTCGACTCCACGTCAAGGCCGCGCAACAGGCCCAGATCCAAGACGAGAACCTCCCGCGGGCCCAGCGGGCGGACGCTGTTGCTGGCGTTGGCGTCGTAACCCATCCTGCGCAGCCCACGCGCAGTGATGTCGGCGAGGCGTACGTCGTCGTCCACGACGAGGACTCGCACCATCAACTGACTCGCATCCTCGACCACACCCAGAAGCGCGAACGCCTCTTCAAGGTCGCCGAGCAGCCTGTCAATCGGGGGCGCGGTGCCATCGACCTCCGAGAGCTCCAGCTCCGCCTTGAGTCGAGCCAGCGTCGAACGCAGCCGGTGCAGCGTCGCCGCGAGCTCAGTCCTGGGTGACGAACCTGTAGCCGATTCCACGGACGGTCTCGATCCAACCCGGCTCTTGCAACGCTCGGCGGATTTCGTGGACCGCCTGCTCAACGCTGTGCTCAAAGCCGGCATAAGTGCTGCCCCAAACACGCTCGAGAACCTCCGCTCGAGTTACCACCTCGCCAGTACGACCGGCGAGCAGCTGCAACATCAACAGGGGCCTGCGCTCCAACTTCAACGCACGCTCACCCAGCCACGCCTGGCCCCGGGCGGCATCGATCCGCAGTCGGCCTCGCACAACGATACGGTCGCCGGCTGCCCGCTCCCTCAGCGCTCCGCGGACGCGAGCCAGGAGTACCTGACGGTCGATGCCTTTGACGATGTAATCGGTCGCGCCGCGCTCGATCCCAATCACCTGGTCGCCGGCGGCGTGCCTCACGCCCGTGAGGATGATGACGGGGAAATCAATCCGATCGGCACCCGACCTTAGCTGGTCGAGCACCTCAGGCGCCTCCATGTCCGCCATCTCATAGTCGAGCAGCATCAAGTCGGGCGAGCTGACACGGACCCGTGCCAACGCTTCGGTCCCGCTGACCGCGACATCCACCACATAGCCGGCTCGCCGCAACAACTGCGCCGTGAGCTCGGCGCTGCGAGGCTCGTCGTCCACGACAAGCAGCTTTGCCATCACGCCGCCATCCCCCGCAGGCAACCTAGCAGGTTCAGCGTTTGTTGAGGAAACGGTGAGGCGGCGCTGAGGCTCTGATCCGCTGCCCTACCTAACCTCGTCTCATGGGCCAGCTTCCAGACCTCCAAGAAGCCAGGCGGCGGCTGGGACTGGCCCTCGATGTCTTTTGCCACGATCGCTGGCTCCTCGGTTACTTGCGCGCCGGATGGCTCCAGCCAATCGCTGCTTCAGAGGTATCACGCCGCTTCATGCAGAGCCGGCCCCTGATGCCGCTGTCGCGGCGAGCGCTTTTTGAGAAGCGGCCGGTGGTTGTCAACTCAGTGATCGAGAAGCCAAATCCCTCCAACGGCTACGACTGGGAGCTCGACTGGCCGGCGATCCTGTACGCGCCCGTCGGTGAAGCAGGCCAGCGCCCGATCGGCCTGCTCATCCTCGGCTGTCGCCGCGACCATTGGTACTCCGAAGAGGACGTGCACTACGCCGGCAGCCTCGGGACCACGCTCGCTCCGATGGTGGCCGCTCTGCGTGGCCCGCTCGGACGCCTCAGCGAGACCGAAAACGAGGTTGCGCAGCTGATTAGCTACGGGCTGTCCGAGGCCGAGATAGCCAGGGCCATCCGGTTTGACGAACACAGGACGAAGGCGCTGGTAGATGGAGTTGCCAGGAAGCTCAAGCTCGTCACCACCGACAGGATGGCCCTTGCGCTCGTTGACCGACCCGCGCGACGCAGGGGTTTACGGCTGTGACCTGGTAGGAGCGCCTCCCCTAGGTCGGTCCGAACAGGAATACCGTGGTGCCTCGACCTTCGGTGTTGACGACCTCCAACCGGCCACCCATTCCGGCCGACCTTTCGCGCATCCCGACCAACCCGTAGCCGCCGGGCCGCGCTGCTGCGAACCCCTGTCCCTCGTCCGCAACCTCGATCAAGAATGGACGAGCGGCAAAGGCCATCCTGACCCTGCAAACAGACGACCCGGAATGCCTGCGAACGTTGGTCAGAGCTTCGCGCACGACCTGGTAGACGACCTCGCGCTGGTGAGCGGAAAGCATGTCCTCCGTCCCGTTGGTGGAGATCTCGACACGAATCCCGTAGAGGCGCGCGAACTCCTCGGCCTGGTGACGGATGTCGCCCACCAGACCTTCCGGTCCGATGGGTCGAGGGCGCAGCTCGGCCATCGTCTCCCTGACGTGCCTGAGCATCCGCTCCAGGATTTCGAGGACGTTCACCAACGTACCGTCGAGCGGGCCTTTCTTGGCCGAGCCTGGATGACCCTCGACGTAGACCTTGAAGAGTGAGATCGCACCGGCGAGGTCGGTGGCAACTGTGTCGTGGAGCTCGCGCGCCATCTTGGCCCGTTCGCGCGCCACTGCGTCCTCGACAGCCTGATGGGCGGCCTCCGCAGCCTCCGTAGAAGCTGGGTTCTGGGTCTCGGTCATCGCACCATTCCCCTACGCCGGTAGGACTGCAAGAGGGCGATCGTGAGTGGATGCCGCAGCCACCGCAGGAGTGTTCGATATGGTCGCCACAGCCGCTTCATCTCCTCTATCGACAGCCGGAGCCTCTCCATGTCCGCGTTCAGCATCCCGCGCTCCGCTTGCAGACGTTCGCTGAGCTTCATGCTACGTCTGGCCACGGCCACGCCCCAGACTGCCGCCAAGATCAGTTCGACAACGACCGCCAAGCCGGCCACTACCAGCAGTCCGACACCGACCCAGCCAAGTGTCGTCACTCTTTGGTATCGCCCTCCTCGAGTGCCGCGACCGGTGCTAATGCCACCACCTGGTCGTCGGGCGCGAGGCGCATGATGATCACGCCCTGGGTCTGACGGCCGATCTGCGAGATGGCCCCGACCTGCGTGCGGAGGACCATGCCGCTCGCGCTGATGACAAGCACCTCTTCCTCGGGATCGTTGACCACCCGCACAGCGGCCAGCTTGCCGACGCGATCGGTGACTTTGAGGGTGAAGACGCCTTGCCCTGCGCGGTGGTGCATCGGGTACTCGCTCACGGGCGTGCGCTTGCCGTAACCACGCTCAGTGATGACCAGCAGATCGCCGCCCGGCACCACTGTCGCCATCCCGACGACTGAATCACCCTTGCCGAGCTTGATGCCGATTACTCCCTGCGTGTCGCGGCCCATCGCGCGGACCTCGGTCTCGCTGAATCGGATCGCCTTGCCCAGCGCTGTGGTGATGAGAATTTCGTCCGAGCCTGTTGTTGGCGTAACCCAGTCAAGCTCGTCGCCTTCCTGGAGGTTGATCGCGATCAGGCCATTGCGCCGCACGTTGGCGTACTCGGCGAGAGCCGTCTTCTTTATATATCCGTTCTTGGTGACCATCAGCATGTACCGTGCTTCAGCCTCGTTCTCCGGCCGGACGAACACGGCCGTGATGCGCTCATTCGGTCCGATGTCGATGAGGTTGTTCACGGAAACGCCCTTGGCCTGTCGCTCGCGCTCCGGCACCTCATGGACTCGCAGCTGGAACACGCGCCCACTCTGAGTGAAAAAGAGCATCGATGCGTGGGTATGCGTGATCAGCAGGTGGAGCGCGTAATCCTCCTCGCGAGTGCCGCTTGGCGCATCGCTGCCCGCTGTCGGCCGTGCTCCCTTGAGCCCAACCCCCCCTCTCTTTTGCGCGCGGAACACCCGCAGTGGCTGCCGCTTGACGTATCCGCGGTGCGTCAGCGTGACGACTACGTCTTCCTTGGGAACGAGGTCCTCGGCCGAAAGCTCCGTAGCCTCCTGGTCGGTGATCTCGGTGCGGCGGTCGTCTCCATATTTCTTCGCGAGGTCGTCCATCTCATCTTTGATGAGGAGGCGCACCTTCTGATCGCTGGCGAGAACGCTTTCCAGGTACGCGATGGTCTTGATGACCTCCTCGTACTCGGCGTCGATCTTGCCGCGCTCGAGCTTGGTCAACCGGCCGAGTGTGAGTGCGAGCACCGCTCGTGCCTGGCGCTCGCTGAGGCCGAACTTGGTCTGCAGCTCGGTGGCAGCGTCGTCGGTGTCCGCAGCCGCCCGGATCGTCTTGATCACCTCGTCGAGATGATCGAGGCAGATCTTCAGGCCCTCGAGGATGTGCGCCCGCTCCTGAGCGCGCTCGAGGTCGAAGCGGGTTCGCCGGATGATGACGTTGCGGCGGTGGTCGATGAAAAGTTGCAAGGCCTGCTTGAGGCTCAGGACCACAGGCCGGCCGTCGACGATCGCGAGCATGATCGCGCCGAATGTCGTCTGAAGCGCTGTGTGCTTGTACAGGTTGTTGAGGACGGTGAACACGCGGGCCTCGCGCCTGAGCTCGATAACCACGCGCATACCCTGGCGATCCGATTCGTCGCGCAGGTCGGCGATCCCTTCCAGCCGCCGGTCCGACACCAGCTCGGCGATCTTCGCCACCAGCGTCGCCTTGTTCACCGCGTACGGGAGCTCGTCGATGATGATCCGCTCCCGCCCGTTCGGCGCTTGCTCGAAGGTGTGCCGCGCGCGCACGACGATTCGCCCGTGCCCGGTTGCATAGGCCGACTTGATGCCGGCCGTGCCCATGATCAGACCCCCGGTCGGGAAGTCGGGACCTTTGACGAATGATTGAAGATCCTCGCCCGTCGCATCCGGGTTTTCGATCAGGTGCTTCACGCCGCTGGTGATCTCACGCAGGTTGTGCGGTGGGATGTTGGTCGTCATGCCGACAGCGATTCCGGAAGCCCCGTTAATCAGAAGGTTGGGGATGCGCGCCGGTAGGACCGATGGCTCCTCCTCCTGGCCGTCGTAGTTGGGGATCATGTCGACGGTTTGCTTCTCGATGTCGGCCATCAGCTCGCCGGTGATCGCCGACAGGCGCGCCTCGGTGTACCGCATGGCGGCAGCCGGGTCGCCGTCGACGCTTCCGAAGTTTCCCTGGCCGTCGATCAGCGGGTAGCGGAGAGAGAAGGGCTGGGCCATACGCACCAATGCGTCGTAGACGGCCGACTCGCTGTGCGGGTGGTAGAGCTTGAGGACATCGCCGACGAAAGCCGCGCTCTTCCGGTGCCGGCTCCCTGAGGTCGCCCCGGCGCGGTGCATCGCGTAGAGGATGCGGCGCTGCACTGGCTTCAGCCCGTCCCGCACGTCGGGCAGAGCCCGGCTGATGATGACGGACATCGCGTATTCCATGTAGGAGGTCTGCATCTCCTCCTGGAGGCTTCTGCCCACGACCGTCCCGATGGTGTTCTCGTCAGTCAAGCTCGATTACTCCTCGTACTTCTTGAGGACGACCACGGCGTTGTGGCCGCCAAAGCCGAATCCATTGGAGAGCGCCACTCGCACGTCCTGCCGTCGCGCCTGGTTGGGGACGTAGTCGAGGTCGCATGCCGGATCCGGGTTCTCGTAGTTGATGGTCGGGTGGATCATCCCCCGATTGATCGAGAGCAGGGTCGCGATCGCTTCCACCGCGCCGGCCGCGCCGAGCAGGTGGCCGATCATTGACTTGGTGCTGCTGATCGCGACCTTATGCGCGTGCTCGCCCAGCGCCATCTTCAGCGCCCTGGTTTCCGCCGCGTCGTTCAATCCAGTCGACGTGCCATGGGCGTTCACGTAGTCGACGTCCTTTGGCTCGATGCCAGCGTCCTTCAGCGCCAGAGTGATACACCGCGCAGGCGCTTCACCTGTCTCATCCGGCGCGACCTGGTGAAACGCGTCGCACGTCAGGGCGAATCCCAAAACCTCGCCGTAA
This sequence comes from Candidatus Dormiibacterota bacterium, assembly GCA_030948325.1. Next base: position 64,390 of record JALZAL010000157.1, on the reverse strand, counting down.
ATTCGGGCGCCCCGAGCGAGAGCATGATCGATCGATTCCAGAACCAGCGTTCCCGCGCCTTCGCCGGGGACGAAGCCATCGCGATCACGATCGAACGGCCGGCTCGCCCTTTCGGGAGCTTCGTTGCGCGTCGACAGGGCGCGAATGGCATTGAAGGAGGAGATGCCGACTTCGCACAGTGAGGCCTCGGATCCACCCGCAAGCATGACGTCAGCGTCACCGTGCTGAATGATCCGGGCGGCATCCCCCAGGGTGTGGGTGGATGCCGCGCACGCCGTTGTCACCGTGGTGTTGGGTCCGCGAAGGTGGAAGGTCATCGCCACCGAGGCGGCGGCCATGTTGGGGATGATCATTGGTGCGTACAGCGGGTTGAGGCGGCCTTTCGTTGCGTACGAAATGGCCCCCGTTGTCATCTCGATGAACCCACCGATTCCCGTGCCCATGTCCACGCCGACTCGAAAGCTGTCTTCCTTGGCGAGGTCCAGCCCAGAGTCGGCAAGAGCCATCCCCGATGCCGCCACCGCCAGCTGGGAGAAGCGGGCCATGCGCTGCGCGGCCTTGCGGTCCATGTATTCCTGGGGGTCAAAACCGTGCACCTCGCACGCGAACTTGGTGGCGAGCTTCGCGGTCGGATAGCTACCCTCGACCATGCGAGCGGTGCTGCGACCCTCGATGAGACCGTCCCAGTACTGGTCGAGGTTCTTTCCGAGCGGGTTGACAGTGCCCATACCGGTCACCACGACACGCGTCCGGCCATTTTTCATGACTTGCCTACCTCCGCCCGAATCTTACTCACGAGCTGGTTGTCCACCGCTTCCTTCGCAACCCTGATCGCGTTCTTGATGGCGCGAGCGTCGGAACGGCCGTGCGCGACGACTGCGATGCCATCGATTCCAAGCAAAGGCGCGCCTCCGAACTCGCGCCAGTCGATGCGTTCGCGGAGTCTCCTCACCCCGTTTCTGATGAGCACCCCGCCGATCTTGCCCCTCGTCGTTTTGGGTATCTCGTCGCGCAAGTTGCGAAACAGAAAGTCGGCGGTCGCCTCTGCCATCTTGATCGCGATGTTGCCAACAAAACCGTCGGCGACGATCACGTCCGCCTTGGCCGCGAAGATGTCCTTCGGCTCGACGTTGCCGACGAACCAGCGCATCGAGCCTTTGAGGCGGCGCGTGGTTTCCTTGACCAGCTCGTCTCCCTTGCCTTCCTCTTCTCCGTTGCTGAGCAGGCCGACGCGAGGATTGGCACGGCCGAGCATCTGCCGAGCGTAGACCGCTCCCATGCCGGCGAACTGCACCATGTACTCGGGCTTGGAGTCGACATTCGCACCGACGTCGAGAAAGTAGGCTACGCCGGTCTGGGTGGGGACTATGGAGCCGAGGGCGGGCCTGTCGACGCCCCTGATCCGCCCCTGGATGAACAGCGCCGCCGCCATGATCGCTCCCGAGTTGCCCGCCGAAACCCAACCGTCGGCCTTTCCGTCCTTGCACAGGCGCGCGCAAACGTTCATCGACGAGTCCGGCTTTGACCGTACCGCCTGGCTCGGGTGGTCATCCGTTGCGATGACCTGGGTGCACGGGACCAAACGCAGCAGCGGATGTTGGTCGAGCAGCGGCTGCACCGTTGAAGGCAGCCCGACGACGGTCACGTCGATGTGATACTCCGCCGCCGCCTGCGAGGCACCCTGAAGCACCTGCGCCGGCGCGTGGTCGCCGCCCATGGCGTCGACAGCGATTTGCATTTGAAACGGTCTCAGATGTCGAGGTTGCGGACTGTCTTGGCGTGCGCCTGAATGAACTTCTTGCGCGGTTCGACGTCCGGCCCCATCAACTTCTCGAAGGTGTCGTTGACGGCGGCTACGTCCTCGACCCTGACCTGCAGCAGCACCCGGGTTTCGGGGTTCATGGTCGTCTGCCATAGCTCTTCGGCGTTCATCTCGCCAAGACCCTTCATTCGCGCGGACTCGGCGTTCTTCCCGAGCTGGCGCAGGGCCTTGTCGCGATCTCCCTCGGAGTGGCACCAGATCACCTGCTTCCCCTTGAAGACTTTGAATAGCGGCGGTTGCGCCATGTAGAGGTAGCCCTTCTCGATGACCTGGGGGAAGTACCGGAAGAAGAAGGTGAGCAGAAGCGTTCGGATGTGGCTGCCGTCCACGTCAGCGTCAGTCATCGTGATCACCCGGTGGTAGCGCATCTTCTCGATGTTGAAGTTGTCGCCAACACCGGCGCCCATCGCGGTGATCAGGTTGCGAATCTCGTCTGAGGTCAGCACCTTGTCCAGGCGGGCTTTCTCCACGTTCAGGATCTTCCCGCGCAGAGGCAGGATGGCCTGCGTTCGGCGATCGCGCCCGCCTTTGGCGGTGCCGCCGGCCGAATCACCCTCAACGATGTAGAGCTCGCACAGCGCCGGGTCCCGCTCCGCACAGTCCGCGAGCTTGCCCGGAAGCGTGCTCGACTCCAGGAGGCTCTTCCGCTGCACCAGGTCGCGAGCTTTTCGCGCCGCCTCACGTGCGCGGGCGGCCGTGAGCGATTTTTCGACGATCCGGCGCCCGTCGCCGGGGTTCTCCTCCAGGTATTGCCCCATGCCTTCGGTCAGTGCGATGGAAACGTGACCCTGGACCTCAGCGTTGCCCAGCTTGCCCTTGGTCTGACCCTCGAACTGCGGATCCAGCACCTTGACGCTCACCACTGCCGTCAGGCCCTCACGCACGTCCTCGCCTGTCAGGTTCGGATCCTGCTCCTTGAGGATGCCTGCCTTCCGGGCGTACCGGTTGAGCACGTTGGTCAGCGCCGCCCGGAAGCCGGTGAGGTGGCTGCCGCCTTCGATCGTATGGATGGTGTTCGCGAACGCCAGGACGTTCTCGACGAACGTGTCGTTGTACTGCAAAGCGATCTCGACCTGGGTGCCCTCGACCTCCCTGTCGACGTAGAAGGGACGCGGGTTGATGACCACCTTGCCGCGATTCAGGGCGCGAACGAACGAGACGATGCCACCTTCGAAATAGAACGTGTTCGTAAATCCAAGCGCTTCGTCGGCGAGCGCGATCTCGAGACGCTTGTTGAGGTAGGCCATCTCGCGCAGCCGATGCTGGATGACCTCGCGGTCGAACTTCGTGTCGGGGAAGATCTGCGGATCGGGCCAGAAACGCACCACCGTCCCGGTATGGTCGGTCTTGCCGACCACCTTGACCGAGCCCTTGGGTACGCCGCGCTCGAACTCCATGTAGTGGACCTTGGCCCCGCGATGGACCCACACCTCGAGCTTCTCGCTCAGGAAGTTCACCGCCGAGACGCCGACTCCATGCAGCCCGGAAGACACCTTGTAGCCGCCTCCACCGAACTTGCCACCGGCGTTGAGGCGCGTCAGCACGAGCTCGAGAGCCGACAGGCCTTCTTTCTTGTGCATGTCGACAGGGATGCCGCGGCCGTTGTCATCGACCTGGATGCTGCCGTCGGCGAAGAGGGTGACGATGATCCTGGTGGCGTAGCTGGCCAGGGCTTCGTCGACGGCGTTGTCCACCACTTCGTAGACCAGGTGGTGCAGGCCGGTCGTCGTCGTCGAGCCGATGTACATGCTCGGACGCCGCCGCACGTGCTCCCGGCCCTCGAGGACCTGGATCTGCTCGGCGGTATACGCCACGTCGGCGCCTAGAGGCTGGGGCCTGCGCTTACGCTCCGGGAGCAGATTTTGTGCTTCGCTCACGGGGATTGCAGCCCTCCCAGCCTGGAGAACGCATAGGGATCAACTGGGCAGAGTTTCAGGATTCAAATTATACCGGATTCGAGTTCGAAAATGGCCTGCCGGCGGCCCTTAACAGGGCCTTCAGGAAGACGGTTTCCAGCGCAGAATCGGGTCCTCGCTCTGGCCCTGCAGATAGGCATTGATTTTGCGGGCTGTCGCCACCTCGTCAAGCCGGCCCACAGGGAGGCCGTGGGGCGCTTCATGAAGAGCTTCCGGAGACTCCTTGGCCTGCTTGACGATCTCTCCGATCGCGGCCGCAAAGGCGTCCAGTGTGGCCTTGCTCTCGGTCTCGGTCGGCTCGACCATGATGGCCTCCGACACGACCAGCGGAAAATACACGGTCGGGGCGTAGAAGTCGCGCTCGAGCAGGCCCTTGGCCACGTCGAGAGCCTTGATGCCCTGAGGTGCAAGGTTTCTGGCGCTGGCGACGAACTCGTGCATGCAGGGGCCGTCGTGAGGCATGTCGAGCAGGCCCGTGACTTCATTGCGGAGATAGTTGGCCGAGAGGACGGCGTCGAGAGAGGCTTGCTTGAGGCCATCCCCTCCCATCGCCAGGATGTACGTGTAAGCGCGCACCAGCATCCCAAAGTTGCCGTAGAAGCTGCGCACTCGACCGATCGACTTCGGCCGCTTGAAATCGAGTCTTAGGTGGCCGTTCAGCCGCTCCACAGTCGGAGTCGGCAGGAAGGGAACCAGATCGGCCTTGACACCGACAGGCCCTGCCCCCGGGCCACCTCCCCCGTGTGGGGTCGTAAACGTCTTGTGTAGGTTCATGTGCACCGCATCGAAGCCCATGTCACCTGGCCGGCAGATCCCCATGAAGGCGTTCAGGTTGGCCCCGTCGTAGTACAGCATGGCCCCGGTGGCGTGTACCATTTCCGCTACATCTAGTATTTCGCGCTCAAATAACCCCAAGGTATTGGGGTTAGTGAGCATGAGGGCTGCGACCTTGGGCGAGAGCTTGGACTCCAGGTCGGCAAGGCTGATGCGGCCATCGGCCCCGGATTTGACCTCGACCACCTGAAAGCCGCTGAGCGAGGCGCTGGCGGGGTTGGTGCCGTGGGCCGAATCCGGCACCAGGACCTCGGTCCGAGCCTCACCTCGCGACTTGTGGAAAGCCTGGATCATGCGCAGCGCCGTCCATTCCCCGTGTGCGCCTGCGGCCGGCTGCAGAGTCACCCGGTCCACTCCCACCACTGCGCACAGGGCCTGCTCGAGCTCCCACATCAGAGCCAGAGCCCCCTGCACGGTGTCCTCGTCCTGATAGGGATGCAGACCGGTGAACCCTGGTAGCGCAGCCGCCGTCTCGTTCAGGACGGGGTTGTACTTCATGGTGCAGCTCCCGAGTGGATAGAACTGCTCGCTGATCGAATAGTTCATGGAGGCCAGCCGGCTGTAATGACGCATGATCTCGGGCTCGCTCAGGCGCGGCAGGCCTGGCGGGCGAGCTCGCAAGAGCTCGGGGGCCAGCATGTCGGCGGGCGCCGGCGCCTCGACGTCGGAGGCGGGCAGCCGCGGGCCATGCGCGTTCGGGCGGCTCTTCTCGAAGCTGAGGAGCTCGCTCACGCGCCGAGCGCCTCCACCAGCTCATCCAGGGCGCGAGCGTCGTTGACCTCGGTGCACGTGAACGTGAGCACTCCCTTGAGCTCACGGAACCAGCGATTCACCTCGAGGCCACCGAGAATCCCTTTGCGGGCGAGCTTTCGCAGTACGGTCGGACCCTTGGCGACGCGAATCGGAAACTCGTTGAGGAACTGGCGTTCGGGGAATGCCATCTCCCACCCGGGCAAGGCGGAGAGTCGCTCCGCCAGGGCATGGGCCCGTTTGAAGCTGAGATCCGCAACCTGGCGCATGCCGTCCGCGCCCATGTAGGTCATGTAGACGCTGGCGGCCAGGGCGCACAGAGAGTGGTTGGTGCAGATGTTGGAAGTTGCCCGTTCCCTGCGGATGTGTTGCTCCCGCGCGGTCAGGGTGAGGACGAACCCACGGCGCCCGGCGCCATCGTGCGCTTTGCCGATCAGGCGTCCGGGGAGCCGGCGAACGAGATCCTTGCGACAGGCCAGGAAGCCGACGTGGGGACCGCCATAGCTCGGGGTCAGGCCTAGCTGCTGGCCTTCTCCCGCGGCGATGTCGGCCCCATATTCGCCCGGCGGAGCCAGAATCGCAAGGCTGATGGGGTCGACGCACGCGAGTGCCAGAGCTCCAGCCCGATGGGCAGCCTGGGTCAGACCTGGCGCATCCACCAGCAGACCCAGGAAGTCGGGCTGCTGGAAGATGATCGCGGCCGTCTTCGAGCTGGCCTCGGTTCCCCTTCGAACCTTGATGCCACGCCCTTCGCTGAAAGCCCGCAACACCTCCACGTATTCGGGATGGAGGTAGCCCGCCACCACGATCTCGTCGCGGCCGGTATGGATGTGGGCCATCATCGCCCCTTCGGCGACAGCTGTCGCGCCGTCGTACATAGAAGCGTTCGCGACATCCAGCGCTGTCAGCTCTGAGATCAGGGTCTGGAACTCGTATATGGCTTGCAGGGTGCCCTGGCTCGCCTCCGGCTGGTAGGGCGTGTAGGCGCTGTAGAACTCTGGTTTGGAGGTGACCGCGGCCACCGCGGCAGGAATGAACCGCCGGTACACGCCGCCGCCCCTGAACGTCAGCCGGTCGACAAAGACCCGGTTGCCTGCCGCCAGGGACTGAACCTGAGCCATTGTCTCGAGCTCGGAGAGCCCGGGCGGCAGGTCCAGGGCCGCGATGCGCAGAGAGGCCGGGATGTCGACCAGGAGGTCATCCATCGATTTGACGCCGATGGCGGCCAGCATCGCGGCGCGATCCTCGGGGGAGTGGACGAGGTACGGCAACCTTTGAGCTAAGCCTCGGCGACCTTCTTGTAGGCCGCCTCATCGAGCAGGTCCGGAGGCAGCTCACCGTCCAGCTCCATTTTCAGGATCCAGCCCTCGCCATAGGGATCCGAGTTCACGAGCTCCGGATGCTCGCTCAACTTCTCGTTGACGGCAGCTATGCGACCATCTATCGGCGAGTACAGATCGCTGGCGGCCTTGACGGATTCAACGACGCCAAAGCTCTCCCCCTTCGCCAACTTTCGGCCAGGAGTCGGGAGCTCGAGGAAGACCACGTCGCCAAGCTGCGATTGAGCGAAGTCCGTGATCCCTACCGTGGCGTCCTTGCCTTCGACGGTGAGCCACTCGTGAGACTTGGTGTAGCGGCGCTCAGCCATACGACTCCTCCCTCTTCTTGCCGAATGCGAACGTGGCTCAGGACTTCGCCGGTACCGCCGATCGCGCCGAGCCGCGGTAAAACGGCAGTTTCACCACCTCGGCGGCCGCCTCGCCGCCTCGGACCTCAACCGCGATCTTGTCTCCGATCCGAAATGATGGGACTTCAACCATCGCCAGCGCGACGGGGTGCCCCAAAAAGAACGAATGAGTGCCGCTCGTCACAACGCCGGCGCGACGGCCTCCACCGACGACGGCGGCCCCGTGGCGAGGAATCCTGCCGGGCTCGGTCTTGAGTCCGATCAAGGTTCGGCGGGGACCCTGCTCGTGGACCTTGGCCAGTGCGCTCTTGCCAACGAAATCACCCTTGTCGAGCTTGACGGTCCAGCCCAGCCCCGCCTCGTACGGGTTGACAGTCTCGTCCATATCGTTGCCGTACAGACGGAGCGCAGCCTCCAGGCGTGTCGCGTCCCGGGCCCCCAGGCCGGCGGGGAGGACGCCCGCGGCCGAGCCGGCTTCAAGGATCGAATCCCATACCTGTCCAACCTTGTCCGAATCGACGAAGAGCTCAAAGCCGTCCTCCCCGGTGTAACCGGTACGCGAGATCAGGGTGGAGGTCCCGGCGACCTCACCAGGGCTGAAGCCGAAGTAGGGAATGCCTTCGGTTTCCGAGCTCCCTTCGGGCAGCAGCTCAGCCGAACGAGGGCCCTGGAACGCGATCAGGCTCACCTCTTGGGTCCGATCGACCATCGAGACCCCCGACTCGAGATGCTCGTGCATCCAGGCCACGTCCTTAACACGGTTGGCTGCATTGACCACGACAACGAATCGGTTTTGATCCTGTCGGTAGACGACGAGGTCATCCAGAACACCGCCATCCTCGTTGCACATCAACGTGTACATTGCGTGCCCAGGCGCCAGCATGGCGATGTCGTTGGTTAGAAGTCGCTGCAGGTAATCCTCAGCGGGGGGTCCCTCGATATACAGGCGACCCATGTGCGAGATGTCGAAGAGGCCGGCGACTTTTCTGACCGCCAGGTGCTCGTCGCGTATCGAGCTGTATTGCTGCGGAAGCTCCCAGCCTCCGAAATCGACCATGCGGCCCCCAAGAAGGACGTGGCGCTCGTAAAGAGGAGTTCGACTGGTGGCGCTACCCGTCAAGTTCGGCGCGCTCGTCGTCGTCCTCGAGGTCGGGGTCGATCGCGTCGGGGTCGATGAATGCGAGCATCTCTTCGTCGTGGCGACGGCGTGCCTCGGCCACCACCTGGGCGACGTAACGCGTGCGCTCGATCGTCCATTCGAGCTTCTCGGCCAGCTCTGCCTCTGTCGGGGCGTGATGGAGCTCGTGGCGCATCAGGATCTCGGTACGCTCGTAATCTGTTGCGGCGGCCACCAGCAGCCGCGCGTCGCGCGCGGAGGCGGCCTCAACCGCGATCGCCGCATCCATTTGAGCCAGGATCTTGTCCTCCGCGAAGCGAGCGAAGTCTGGCTGGCCGGTGGGCTTGAACGAGCGGACCGCCTCGACGAGGCCGATCGATCCCTCCTGGACAAGGTCGGGGACCGAGAGCCCCTGGTCGTGGCGTGCCCCGGCAAGGCGTATGACCATCTCGAGGTGTGCAGCCACCAACCGGTCCTCGCTCAGGCGGTCGCCCAAGGCGGCCTTCTCGAGGAGGGTGTCCAGCTCGCCCGCCCGGAGCGGTTGGGTCATCTTCACGTGCCGGACCAGGTCCCGGAGTGCGGCTGCATCGTCGTCGGTTGAACCGATCAGATCGCGGCCACCGCTCTCCTCCATCTCGAATTGGGTCGCCACGCTCGAATTTTACGACGCCGCCTGAGTCTTGCCGGTTCCGGCAGACTGCGATGTTCCACGTTTTACACAGACAGCCGCCACGCGAGGTCGCCATACTCGAAACGTGCGCGCGCGCAAGGCGCTGCGAGTCGTTATCTTGGCCATCGGGGCGGCTCTCCTTCTACCCCTGCAGGCTTCGGCCGCCACGCCCCTTGTCGAGCGGGCCAATCTGACCGGCGACATCAACACCATCACGGCCGCCTACATCGCCACCGCCGTCAACCGTGCCGAAACAGACCGCGCGGACGCCCTCCTGATCGTGGTCAACACGCCCGGAGGTATCTCGACTTCGATGGACGACATCGTCACCAGCCTCTTGAACTCGAAAGTCCCTGTGATCGTCTACGTGTATCCGAGCGGCGCGCGTGCCGCATCGGCGGGGCTGTTCGTCGCCCAAGCGGCCGACATCCTGGCGATGGCGCCGGGGACCAACATCGGTTCTGCACACCCAATCCAGGCCACCGGGGCCAATCTCACCGGTGATCTTGGCGCCAAGGTCTTGAACGATGCAGTCACCCGGGTTCGAACCCTTGCTGCCATGCACGGCAGAAACGCGGACTGGGCCGAAGACGCCGTGCGCAACAGCGTGAACATCAACGCAGAGGATGCGGTCAGGCTGCACGTCGCAGACCTGGAGGCGCCAGACCCGGCCAGCCTTATGAACGCGATCGATGGCCGCTCGATCTCCCGGGCCTCCGGCCCCGTCCTGCTGCACACCGCAGGCGCCCGCATCGAGGACTTCCCGATGCCCTTCTGGCAGGTATTCCTGAATGCACTGATCGACCCGACCATCGCCGCGCTCCTGATCCTGCTCGCCGCCTACGGAATCATCACGGAACTCTCCACGCCCGGGGCGATCCTTCCCGGCGTCGTCGGCGGAGTTGCAGCTGTCCTCGCCATCGTTTCGCTCGCGAACCTGCCGGTGAACATCGCCGGCGCCTTGATGATGTTGCTGGCCCTGATGCTGTTTCTCGCCGACCTAAAGGCCAACACGCACGGCATTCTCAGCTTCGGCGGCGTCCTTGCGCTCGTGTTCGGGATGGCCTTTCTGGTCAACACGGGACCGATTGGCCTTGGGGTAAACCCGATCGTCTTATTCGGGTCTGCTGTCGTGACGTTTGTCTTTTTCATCGTCTTCGTGCGCAAGGTTTGGAACGCCCGACGCCGTCCCGTGTTCGCCGGCTCGGAGGTGCTTGTTGGCACGACCGGCGAGGCACGAGAGGAGCTTTCGCCAGAGGGACTAGTCTTTGTGCGCGGGGCGCTGTGGAAGGCAGTCGCGTCGGGCGGCCCAATCCCGATTGGAAGCGCAGTCCAGGTGGTTGGGCGCAGTGGTCTGAAGTTGGAGGTCGTCGCCGGTGAGGCCGGGGCGGTGAAGGAGAAAAACTGATGGATGTTGGCTCTCTGGCCGTCCTGGGGGTGATCCTCCTTCTGGCTGTAATCATCGCGTTCTCCAGCCTTCGCATTGCCAACGAGTACGAGCGCGGTGTGGTCTTTCGCCTTGGGCGGCTGATCCCGCTCAAGGGCCCCGGCTTGTTCTTCATCATCCCGTTCGGCGTCGATCGGCTCGTCAAGATGGACCTTCGCACGATCACGCTCGAGGTGCCACCGCAAGAGATCATCACCAACGACAACGTCACGGCGAAGGTGAACGCAGTCATCTACTTCCAGGTGGTGGACGCTCAAAAGGCGGTCACCCAGGTCCTCAATTACATCAACGCCACCTCTCAGATAGCCCAGACGACCCTGCGGGCGGCTCTGGGCCAGGCGACCCTGGACGAGTTGTTGGCCAACCGGGACAAGATCAACCAGAACCTGCAGAAGATCATCGACGAGCAGACCGAGCCATGGGGAATCAAGGTTGCGGTGGTCGAGATCAAGGACGTCGAGCTGCCAAGCACGATGCAGCGCGCGATGGCGAAGCAAGCAGAAGCTGAGCGGGAGAAGAGGGCCAAGATCATCAACGCCGAAGGCGAGTTCCAGGCCTCCCAGACGCTGGCCAACGCGGCCCAGATCATCTCGTCGCAGCCGGGCGCGCTGCAGCTCCGCTTTCTTCAGACCCTGGTCGAGATCGGCTACGAGAAGAACACGACTATCGTCTTCCCGATCCCGATCGACCTCATCCGCCCAATCCTCGATATCGCCCCCAAGGCTGCTTCCGACGGATCGCCCACCTCGCCAGCGCTGCCGAACCCAGCTTCCAAGTCGGACTGATCGACAAAATCTACCTCGACGCGGGCGGCGCCCTGGTCCTCTTGCTGGTGCCTTTGCCGTTGGTCATCGTGGCCAACGCGGCAGTCGGCAAGAGTTGGGCGAGCCAGGCCACGGGGATCCTGGCCGGGGTCACGGCCGGCATCACTTTCCTGATCGGGCTCGGCCTCGCGGGGGGCGTGATCCAGGCAGGTCCGGCCGGGCAGGCGATCGGGGTCGACGCGGGCATCATGGCCGCTGCTGTGGTGGCAGCGACCATGGCTTCGAAACCGGTGCGCGAACGCCTTGCCCGTGTGATACCCATCGACCCAGACAATCCAGTCCACGCCTACGCGGTCGTGCTGGTCGTGATCTGGCTGGGCATGCAGCTGGCGACCATCGCTTTTGTCGATGTCCTGAGCTCGGACCAATCGTTGCCGCCTCTCACCGTTGGCGACGTTGTCGCCTCCGAGCTTCCCTTCTTGATAATGGCGGTCGCGGGCGTCGGCCTCTTCATCCGCCGCGATGCCGCGGGTGTGGCTGGGCGCCTGGGCTTGACCGGGCCGGCATGGTGGCAGATTGGTGTTGGCCTCGCATCCGCAGGCGCCTTCTTCGCTCTGATCCAGGCGGCGGACGCTTTGAGTCATGCATGGACGCCCCAGCTGGCCCACCAGGTGGACAGGACGACACAGCACGTTTTCGGAGCCCTTGACAATCCCGTCGGTATTGCGGTGGTGGCCCTTCTCCCCGGAATTTGCGAGGAGATCCTGTTCCGCGGAGCCCTTCAGCCTCGCATCGGCTTGCTGGCTACGGCTGTCCTTTTCGCTTCGGTCCATACGCAGTACGGATTCTCGTTCGACGCCGTTGCCATCTTCGTTGTGGCGGTGGGCCTGGGTCTACTCCGCAAGTACACGAACACCACGACTTCGTGCATTTGCCATGTGAGCTACAACCTCCTGGCCGGGATCGGGATCGCGAGCAACCTCATTGGCGCAGCGGTGGCGGTCGAAATCGCGCTGATTGGCCTTTCTGCCTATTCGGTTTGGTCTATCAGGCGCAGGCCGCGTATCACGGCGAGCCCTTAACAACCTGGGTTGCCGAGCCGCGATCGCGTCCGTACTCTGGATGGCGGTGCGCTGGCGGGGGAGGGGACGGCGCTGGAGGAGGGAGGGCCCGGCCGGGGGCCGCATCTGCCGGGTTCGCGGCATCCCGGCTAGGGCTGAGCTTCGGCGGAGAGTGGTGTTAATGGCCCGGCTGGGCAATTCTCCGCACGTGGGCTAGAATCCCCCCATGGCACCAGATATAGGAGCGGTGGAGGCTGCCAACCCCAAGATGTTGGCTACCACCGTCCCTGCGATCATCGCAGTGGTTAATCAGAAAGGTGGTGTGGGCAAGACCACTACGGCCATCAACCTCGGCGCAGCCCTGGCCGAGATGGGCCACTCGGTGCTGCTGATCGACCTCGACCCGCAGGCCAACTCCACCTCGGGCCTTGGGCTTGATCCAACCCGAGCCCGTCTGAACGTGTACCACCTCCTGACAGGCGAAGCCACCGTGCAAGAAGCCGCGGTATCGACCAGCGTGCCAGGAATGCGAATGGTGCCCTCGCATATCGACCTGGCAGGCGCGGAGATCGAGCTCGCGACCCTGAGCGCACGCGAGACACGGCTGCGCAAAGCGATCGGGACCGTGCCCGAGGGAATCGGATGCGTGATCATCGACTGTCCCCCCTCCCTCGGCCTGTTGACGCTCAACGCCCTGACCGCAGCTACAAGCATGCTGATCCCCACGCAGTGCGAGTACTTCGCGCTCGAGGGGCTACGACACCTCCTGTACACGCACCAGCTGGTGCGTTCGCGCCTCAACCCACAACTCGGGATTGCCGGCATCGTTATGACGCAATTTGACGCGCGCACCACGCTCTCTTGGGACGTCCTCCGGGAGGTCCGCCGTTCACACCCCGCCCACCTTCTGGAAACCCTCATTCCACGAAATGTCCGGATCAGCGAAGCGCCGAGTCACGGCAAGTCGGTGATCCAGTACGACCCAATGTGCCGCGGCGCGGCCGCTTACCGCGCCCTCGCGAAGGAGCTGTTGGAGAGATGAAGCAACGTATGCGCGGATTGGGCCGTGGCCTCGACGCCCTCATCCCGATGTCCCGTGAGGGGGATGCGATGGTGCCGCAGATGATCGCTGTTGACCAGATCCGCCCATCGCATCAGCAGGTGCGCACGCGTTTCGATGCAGAGCCGCTGGCCGAGCTAGCTGAATCGATCCGCCGGCACGGCGTGCTCCAACCGCTGCTCGTACGCAAGCTCACCGACGGTTACGAGCTGATCGCAGGCGAGCGGCGCTGGCGTGCGGCCCGCCTGGCCGGCCTCATTGCGGTTCCCGCGGTCGTCCGTTCTGACGCCGGAAACGATGCGCAGCTGGTGCTCGGCCTCATCGAGAACCTCCAGCGCTCAGACCTGGATCCGATCGAGGAGGCCGGCGGCCTCAAGCGCTTGACCGAGGAGTTCGGTTTGACGCACGAAGAGGTCGCCCAGAGAATCGGCAAGCATCGGGTCTCGGTGTCGCAAGCACTCCGCCTGCTGAACGGCTGTGCCGCGATTCAGTCTTCGGTGGCTGGAGGAATCATCAGCGCGGGTCACGCCCGCGCCCTCATCGCGCTGGAGTCGCAGGAAGCCCAGGAGCACGGCCTCAAGGTGGTGGTCGCGCGACGTTTGTCGGTCAGACAAACCGAGAACTGGGTGCGCACGTACAAGCCGCGTCGCCGGCCTAGAACCGACGCCTCGGCCGAGCTGCGCGCTCTCGCGGCCGATGCCGAAACGCGGCTTGGCCTCCCTGTCGCCATCACCGGCAGCATCAATAGGGGCAAGGTGGTGCTCAAATACTCGAGCCGAGAAGAGCTTGAACGGGTGTGCGCTAAGCTCGTTCAGTAACACGCATGGCCATCCCACAACAGCCCGCGGTCCAAGCCGCACCCGCCCGAGCCTCAACCGCCTCTTCGCTCCTCCGCGAGCTGGTCGAGGTCGTCGTGTTGGCGGTGATCCTTTACTTCGGCATCAGCTTTGCCATCCAGGCGGTCCACGTCGAGGGGTTGTCGATGTTCGCGACCCTCGACGACAACGACTATCTGATCGCGAACAAGATCGACTACCGGTTGCACGCACCCCAGCGTGGAGACATCATCATCCTGCGGCCGCCGACCGACAACTCGAAGGACTTCATCAAGCGCATCATCGCGCTGCCCGGAGAGCGCATCCTCATCAGCCAGGGCTACGTCTACATCAACGGACATAAGCTCGACGAGCCTTACCTGCCGGAGCAGTGGACACAGCTCGACAATTGGGGCGGCCCGGACGGCGCCGTCGTGCCCGCAAACAACTACTTCGTCATGGGCGACAACCGCAACAGGTCGCAGGACTCACGCACCTTCGGGTTCATCACCCGAGATCGGATCGACGGTCGCGCCTGGTTTCGAATCTGGCCGTTCACACACTTCGGCGGCATCTATGCGCAGCTTCCAATCCTGGAGAAAGGCACTGTCTCGGCGGGCTGACGCCCGAGCCCACGGGCCCTGACTACGCCCCGATCGCGGCTCTGAAGCCTGACTCGCGCGTGAAAGGACCGATCACCGCCATCTGAATCGGTGAGCGCAGGACCATGTTCGCAACCCGCCGGACGTCCGAGGCGGTGACCGCGTCCACAAAGGTCAGCTCGTCTTCGATGCTTCGTATCTCACCCAACAAGAGCTCCTGGTACGTCAGCCAGAAAGCGACCCCGTTGGTCGTCTCGAGGTCCAGCCGCATCCTGCCCTTCGTGAACTCCTTGGCCCGCTGGAGCTCCTCGTCCGACAGGTCGCGCTCGCACAGCTGACTCATCTCTGCAAGGACGGCAGCGATGGCCTCCAGGGCCTTTTTGGGATCGACCCCGAGGTACACGCCAAGGTGCCCGGTGTCGCGGTGCTTCTGCGTGAAGCTGTGCACGTCGTAGGCCAGCCCGAGGCGTTCCCGGATGTTGAGAAACAGTCGTGAGCTCATTCCTTCGCCCAGAACAGTGTTGAGCAGGTCGAGCGCGTAGCGGTCGGGATGCAGGTAGCTGAACGCGCGCACACCAAGGCAGATATGGGCCTGCTCGGTGCGCTTGCGCATGAGCTTGAGGTGCGGACCCATCAGTGGTTCTGGCACCTCAGGCGTAACCAGGCCGTTCGGTTCGGATGGGAGTCTCAAGTGGGAGGTGACTTCCGCCGGCAGCTCGCTCTCATCGATGGCACCCGCGACCCCGATGACAAGGTTGGGCAGGCGGTAGTGCGCGTTGGCGTACTCGAGGATGTCGTCGCGGGTCAGCCGCGCGACGGATTGCTCCGTGCCTGCGATGTCGCGACCGAGCGGATGGCCCGGCCACATGATCTCCTCCAGGAGGTTGAGCGCGTAGTCCTGAGGTTGATCCTGATACATCTTCAGCTCCTCGAGGATCACCATTCGTTCGCGCTCCACGTCTTCAGGTGCGAGCTTGGAGTTCGAGACGATGTCGGACAGCACGTCCAGTCCGAGCAGCAGGTGCTCGGCCGGCACCCGCGTCCAATAGGCGGTGAGCTCCTTGTCCGTGGACGCGTTGATAAACCCGCCCACGCCTTCAATGGCGTCCGCGATCTCTTTCGAGGTCGGCCGGCGGCGCGTCCCCTTGAAGAAAAGGTGCTCGATGAAATGCGACACACCGGCCAGTCGCTCGTCCTCCAGCCGCGAGCCTCCTCCAAACATGAAAACGAGGCTGGCGGACAGGCGTTCAGGCATCGGAGCCATGACCAGCCTGGCTCCTCCCGACAGGCCGTGAACCGGGTGGGGGATGGCCATGGGAGGGCCAGTATATGGGCGCACCAGCGCGGCTTGGACCGGCCACAGTCGGTTGGGGTCCCTTAGAGCGCCGCGCCACCCTCCTGCAGAGCGCCGAGCGCGGCATAAAGGGTCATTGCCACGAAGTCGGCAGGCATGCCGTCCGAAACGGCGTCCAGGGCTTCGCCCAGGTACCTTCGGACGTTTGGCACCTGATCAACATCGCGCAGCTCGAGGCAGTCACGGATGGCCTCCGCGATTTCCGTCGGTGTGATCTCCTCGTCGCCGGCGCCGTCCTCGACCTCATTGATCAAGGCGATCGCTTTCCGGATCCGCTCCGCCGCGGCGCGGCCGGGCACAGGACTATTCGGCGGCCGGCTTGCGGAGGCCGACGACGACCCTGCGCTCCGGTTCCTGTCCGATGCTCGAGCTGCTGACCTCCGGGTCGCCCTCGAGCGCCAGGTGGATCGCCCTTCGCTCGAAAGGCTGCATCGCGTCGAGCGTGATGGCGTCGCCCGTCATCTTCACCTGGCGGGCGGCGCGCAGCGCGATCTCCCGAACCGTGTGCTCGCGGCGCTGCCGGTACCGCTCGACGTCGACGATGATGCGCTCCCCTTCGTCGAGGTGCCTCGCGACCATGACGTTGGTCACCGACTGCAACGCCCTGAGCGTCTCGCCACGCCAACCGATAAGAGCGCCCAGGTCTCGACCACTGATATCTAGGGTCATCGGTTCGCTGCCCGTGCGCGTGGCCACCTGGGCCCGGATGCCCATGTGCTTGAGGAGTCCCTCGACCAGGGTCCGCGCCACGTCCGCTTTGCCGTCGACAGGCGCAGCGCCAGGTGTCTCCGCGGCTTGGTCGATTACGGTGACCTCCACCAGCGTTTCCTCAGGGCCCTCGTTCAAGACTCTGACGTCCACGTTTCGGCGGCTCTCTCCGAGCTCGATAAGGGCCGCGTCAACGGCCTCGTCCAGGGTCCGGCCGCGGCCTTCAGCTGATTTCATTGCACCGACCTCATCTCTTTGGTTTCTTTCGGTTTGGCCCGTTTTGCGGTCCGTTCTTGGGTTCGTTCTTGGGCCCATCCTTCAGGTTGCCCGGCCCGGAGCTGCCACCACGCGGTCCGCTTTTCGACCCGCCACCACCCCTCGGGTCGACCAGGGCCGCGCCCGCCACCCGGGGCGCTGATCGCCCTGGCAGGAGGTTTCCCCAGCCGACCACGAAGCTCTGCTGAATGATACCGACGCAGTTCCCGATGAACCAGTACAGCCCGAGCCCGGCCGGCACCTGGAGAGCGAAGTAGCCGATCATCAGAGGGGAGAGCCAGACCATCATCCTTTGCATCTGCTGCGTCTGCTGCTCCTGCTCGGTGGGGTTTGGCGCGGGCGGCATCTGCAGCATCTTGGTCTGCACGTAGGTCGTCGCCGCCGCGAGGAGGGGAAAGATCAGGTACTCGGGCGTTGGAATACCAATACCGAAGATCGGCAAATGCAGCAGCAGATGCTGGTTGGGATTGTCGTTGAGGTTGGGGATGAAGAGGAAGTGCGCAGCGACCGTGGCATGTTTGGCGAAGCCGGTGAACACGTAGTACAGGGCGGTCAGGATTGGCAGCTGAACGATCAGTGGCAGGCATCCCACCAGCCCTGCGAAAGGATTGACGCCGTGCTCCTGATAGAGCTTCTGCATCTCTGAGTTAAGCCGCTGGGCGTCCTTCTTGTACTTCTTGCGAAGCTCCGCAACCTGAGGCGCGAGCTTGCGCTGCTCGAACATCGACTTTCGTTGGGTCACGAGCTGGAACTGCTGAAGGGGCGCAAGTATCAAACGGATGCCGATGGTCAGGACGACGATCGCCAGGCCGTACGCCCCGATCGTGGAGAACATCGGCACCTCGGAGAAGTGGACGTAGATGAAGTTCAGCACCGCGGCAAGGTTGTTCTCGAAGACGACCTTCCACAGGTTGTAGATGGGCAGAAAGATGTCGGTGATCGCGAGGTAGATGTCAGGTCTCCAGGTGTGAGCTGTCGGTACCGGGGTCAGGGAACAGGATCGTAGCCGCCCTTGGCGAACGGATGGCACCGCGCGATCCGCGCCGCTCCCATCCAACCTCCCCTGAGCCAGCCATACAGTTCGATCGCCTCATACGTGTAGTGCGAG
The DNA here is from genome assembly GCA_030948325.1 of Candidatus Dormiibacterota bacterium. The sequence goes on along the minus strand of JALZAL010000157.1, from coordinate 46,399 downwards.
CACGACGGGTAGTAGCGGCACGAGGGCGGAAGAATCTTCGAAAACGACATCTGGTAGATGCGAATCAGGCCGAGCAGAATCCTCGTCATCAGTTCAGGTTCGACAGCCTGCGCGCAGCCTCCGACGCCTCCGCGCGGAGGTCGGCGAACGGCGCTTCGAGGGCGGCGGGCCGGGCGATCAGGACCACGTCATATCGTATTCCCAGCCCGGTCAGCGGCGAATCAGGCCCGAGGAGGATGACGCGTGCCAGCTCACGCAGCCGGCGCCTCGCGCGGTTGCGATCAACCGAGCTCTTCAGCATCCGGCTGGCGGTGACACCAACGCGGTGCTTGTCGCTCGAGTTCGGGACCGCGAAAGCGACCAGGGCGCGGCCGCTGTAGAACCGTTTGCCGGCGATCGCAGACTGGAACTCTCCGTGCCGGCGAAGGCGGTAGCGCCTCTTCACCGCAGAGGCGGCTTTAGCTGCTCAGCCGCTGGCGGCCCTTGCGACGGCGGTTCTGAACCACTCGGGCACCCCCGCGCGTGCTCATCCGGCGCAGGAAGCCGTGCACGCGGCGTCGGTACCGCTTCTTTGGTTGAAAGGTTCGCTTGATGGTGGGATCTCCCTGTCGGTGGACGTAATGTAACCGCGGTAGTGTATCGGACCACGCCTTCGTCGATCGCTACACCGCTCCTATCACTTCATCAGGTGACCTGCATACCTTGCGAATGGGTTAAGGCTTTGCTACAATCCCGGCCCGGGAGTGCCAAGGTCAGGACGTCGCCCTCTAGTACAGGTACAAGTCGCGCAATCCAGTCTCAGTAAACGCCACAGTTAGCCGAACGTTGAACTTATAAGACCACTTCCATATTTCGGGATCGACCGGATGGGGGATTTCGAACAGGTAGGTACCGCCAACCTGTGGAAATCCGGTCCGATCTTTTCCACAGATCGTTGTGAGACGGAGCCCCTGGTCGCGGAGCTTCGGTTGAACCTGCGGTCGCTTTGGTTGCGATGCGGATGGCAGCTTGGGCGAGGAAGCGGGATAAGGATGGAATGGATTTGGCCCCGAGTTGTCCACAGCATTTGCAGAGCCCAACCGGTCTCCTTCCCCAGGGCCGCCGGACGCTTTCCACAGGCCCTGATGAACGCAGGATGCCCGAAGTCCGGACGACCGCAGGAGGGGCGACATGAACCAGGACCAGGTCTGGTCACAGGTCCAGGAGGAGCTGCGGTTCCAACTGGCCAAGCGCACCTACGACATGTGGCTGAAGAACACGTCGGTGCTTTCCTCCGACAACAACACCTTCCGGATCGGCGTCCCGAGCAAGCTGGCGAAAGACTGGCTGGCCGACCGCTTCTCCGGCCTCATTCAGGAAACCCTGCAGGCAGTCACCGGCTCCGACGTCGACATCGACTTCGTCATCTCACCTAGCACCCACCGCCCACCTATCGCCACCCTCGAGGTCGACCTGCCGAGCTCGGCGCAGGACCACGGGCGAGCAGGCGATAGCGACAACGAGGACGACCTTTCCCCAGACGGTCGCCCGATACCGGGGTCGGACCTCAATGTACGTTTCAAGTTCTCCTCCTTCGTGGTCGGTCACAACTCCCAGTTCGCCCACGCCGCTGCCAAGGCGGTGGCCGAAGCGCCTGGCGACAGCTACAACCCGCTGTTCCTCTATGGCGGCGTCGGTCTCGGTAAGACGCACCTCATGCACGCCATCGGCCACGAGGTGCACGACCGATTTCCGCGCAAGCGGGTCGTCTACCTCACGTCCGAGCAATTCACCAACGAGGTGATCAGCTCCATCGCCACCGCCCGCATGGGCGAGTTCCGGCACAAGTACCGGACTGTCGACGTGCTGCTCATCGACGACGTCCAGTTCCTTGCCGGCAAAGACCGCACGAAAGAGGAGTTCTTTCATACCTTCAACGCCCTGCATGAGATCAACAAGCAGATCGTGATCTCATCAGATCGCCCGCCGAAAGAGATTCCAACGCTTGAAGACCGCCTCCGTTCCCGCTTTGAATGGGGCCTGATTGCGGACATCCAGTCACCGGACTTCGAGACGCGGCTGGCCATCCTTCACTCCAAGCTCGGGGACAACAGCGCGCTGGTTCCGGAAGAGGTGCTGAGCTTCATCGCCCATAAGGTCCAGCGCAACATCCGCGAGCTCGAAGGCGCCCTGACCAGGGTTCAGGCGTTCGCCGCCGTCCACCAAAGACAGGTCGATGCCGACGAGGCGGCACGACTCCTGGCCGATATCATCCCCGCCGGCACACGCAAGCCGATCAACGTCGAACGAATCAAGGCACTCGTGGCCGACTACTACAACGTCACTCTTGACGATATGAAAAGCAAGCGGCGCGACAAGCACATCGTGTTTCCACGCCAGGTCGCCATGTTCCTGGTCCGCGAAGAGACGCCTTCATCGCTGCCCGCCATTGGTAAGGCGTTCGGAGGCCGCGACCATACCACCGCGTTGCACTCAATTGAAAAGATCGCCAACGAGCTCAAAGAAGACGAAAGGTTGCGCTACGAGGTCCAGGCCATTCGTGAGCGCCTCTACGTTCAATGATGATTTCCACACTTTGTTGGACGCGGGCAGGGAGAGGCAGCGAACAAACAACGCACGCCGGTTTCCTCCCCAGCCAGGGCACAGGGCGGCCCATCAACTCGCGTGGTTGCCCAGACCTTATCCCCGGAACGACTCGATCTGTAAATGATCTCGACATCCACAGTCCGCACAGCGCTTACTGTTATCGAGTAACGAATGATTTCAATTAAGAGAATCTCTAATAACGGGGGACAACTGTGTTGAATGCCAAAGTGACTACGTCTCAAATGAAGGTCACGTGCAGGCCATCGGTGTTGAGTCAAGCGCTGCAGATCGTGTCTCGAGCCATCTCCAGCCGAACAACGCTTCCGATCCTGAACAACATCCTCATCGAGACGACCTCCGAGGGGCTCGCGCTGACCGCTACCAACCTCGAGATCGGGATTAGAAAGCTGGTGCCGGCCGAGGTTTCCATGGAAGGCGGTACGACCGCGCCGGCGAGGTTGCTCACCGATTTCGTCAGCACGCTGCCGGACCAGGACCTCGAGATGACGCTCGACGGTGCAACCCAATCGCTGAGCCTCCGATGCGCTCGCTTCGATACCCACATCAAGTGCATCGAGGCGGAGGAGTTTCCACCCGGCCCGCGACCCGACGAGGGTGACCGTTTGGAGGTCGCGCTCGACGAGCTCGTCAGCGCGGTGGAGCAGACACAGATGGCAGCCTCCACCGACGAGGCAAGGCCGGTGCTGACGGGCGTTCTCGTGCAGATCCAGGGCGGCGCGCTCACCATGGCCGCAACTGACGGACACCGCCTCGCTGTTCGGAAATTGGCTGCGACCGGACCGGCAGATCTCGAGGCCAGCCTCATCGTGCCGGCTCGCGCGCTGGCCGAGCTTTCGAGGGTGCTCAAGGGTGAGCCCGGCAAGGTCGAGGTCATTATCTCGAAAGCTCGAAATCAGGTTTTCTTCAAGGCCGGGGGCTCGGAGCTCACCTCTCGGCTGATCGACGGCAAATACCCCAACTACGCACAGGTTATCCCCAGCAAGAGCTCGACCAAAGTGAGGGTCTCCACCACCGAGCTCACCCAGACCGTAAGGGCGGTTTCGCTCTTCGCCCGCGACAGCGCCAATGTCATCCGTGTGAAGGCGCAGGCAGGCGCCCTGGTGCTCTCGGCGACCACCAACGAGGTCGGTGACAGCAAAGCCGAGCTGGCGGCCGAGGTCGAGGGGTCTGACATCCAGATCGCCTTCAACGCCCGCTACGTGCTCGATGCGCTCGGGGTGATTGCCGACGACGAGGTGGAGCTGCTCTTCGACGGCCCGCTCAGCCCCGGACTCCTGCGACTGCCGGGCAAGGAGCACTACCTGTACGTGATCATGCCCGTTCGCGTGGCCATGTCATAGCTGGGTGAGTGCTGCTCAGGCGCCTTCAACTTAGAAACCACCGCAACTACGCGCACTTAGACCTCACGCCCGGGCCGGGGCTCAATCTGCTCGTCGGCGCCAATGGCCAGGGCAAGACCAACCTGCTCGAGGCGGTGGCGATGCTGGCCCTATCCGCATCGCCGCGTGCCCGCCGCGACATCGAGGTGGTCGGTCCGGTGGCTGCCGCCACCCGCATCGAGGCGGAGGTGGAAAGCGGGGGAACGACGGTCGAGCTCGCGATCGCGCTCTCCATCGACGGCAACCGGGCGCGCCGTGTGATCGACGTCGATGGCGCCCGGCGACGGGCGTTCGACCTCCCCGGCCACTTTCGCGTCACCGTGTTCTGGCCCGACGACCTTGGTCTCGTCAAGGCCGGGCCGGAGCTCCGCAGGCGCTTTCTCAACCAGATGCTGGTGCAGGTCGAGCCAGGGTATGCCCGAGCCCTGAGCGGGCTGAAGCGGGTCCTGGAGCAGAGGAACAGCCTGCTCAAACGGATGGCTGCGGGCGAAGGGGGCGGGGACGTGCTGGAGGCTTGGGATGAAGAGCTGATCCGGGTCGGCGGGGAGGTCTCGGCCGCACGCGCACGGGCGGTGCGAGAGCTGGAGCCGGAGGCGGCCCGCTGCCATGCGGAGATTGCCGCTGGGGAAGGGCTTGCGATCGAGTACGAGGGTCCTCCCGCCGACATGGCGGAGGCTGTGCATAAGTCCTTGGCGGAGGACCTCCGGCGCGGCACCACGAGCATCGGCCCACATCGAGACGATCTGCGGCTTCTGCTCGACGGCCGCGACGCCCGTGCCTACGGCTCCCAGGGCCAGCAGAGGACGGCTGTCGTCAGCCTGAAGCTGGCCGAGGCGGCTTTGGTGGCAAGGCGCACCGGCGAGCGGCCGGTGCTCTTGCTGGATGATGTCCTGTCCGAGCTGGACGGCGAGCGGCGGGCGGCTCTCCTGAGGCAGGTGGCTGGAGGGGGCCAGATCATCATCACCTCGGTTGAAGCCGGGCCCTTTCCGGCGGAGCTCATGGCCGGCGCCAGGGTCTGGAACGTGGTTGCGGGTGAGATCCAGGCCTGTGGATAAGCTGGGCAATATCCTTCCCCGCGTGCTGCGCCGCCTGCCAAGAGGTGCGCAGCTGCTGGGTACGCAGGTGGCTTCTGCTTTCCGGGCCATGATCGGCCCAGAACCGGCCAGGCTGTGCGATGAGGTAGAGCTCCGTTCCGGCACCCTGGTGGTGACCACGTCCAGCCCGGCATTGGCCCATCAGCTGAGGCTCGATTCGGAGACCATCGCTTTGCGCCTCAACGGCCTGGACCTCGGACGGAAGGTGCGCACCGTACGCGTCCGGATCGGGAGGTCGACTCCCACCCAGTGAGGGCCCGGCTTGGAATCGAGCAGCTGGCTGCAGCTCGGATCGGTCATGGTCCGGTCCGCGTCGTGGCCGGCGCCGGCACAGGCAAGACGGCGGTCATCGCAGAGCGCTTTCGAAGACTTGTGGCCGGAGGAGCATCCCCGAGCTCGGTCCTTGTGATGACCTTCACCGAGCGGGCCGCCGCGGAGATGCGCCAGCGGATCGAAGACCTGATCGATGCCCCCGCGCCGGCGGTCGGGACTTTCCATTCAATGGCGCTGGGCTGGCTCCGATCTGACGGCCGGCTCGTCGGGGTCTCGCCGGGTTTCCGCATCCTCGCGGGCGCCGATCGCTGGATCCTCGCCCGGGAGCTCATGTGGAAACTGGGCGACCAAGCGCTCACCGGTGACGAGCGGCCGGACGATCTCGTGTCGCCGGCGCTCCAGATGCTGGAACGGCTGAAGCAGGAGCTGGTGCCTCTCAAGAGGATTTCAGCGTGGGCAGCCTCATCGGACGATGAAGAGCGTGCCGGCTTGATGGTGGCCTGCGTCCGCCTTTTCAGAGCCTACGAACGGGAATGCCACAAGCGGAGCTTGCTCGATTTCGATGACCTGTTGACCCTGGCGGTGAGGATGCTCGAGGAGCACCCTGACCTGCTCCGTGCGTATGGGGTGCGCTATCCGCATGTTCTCGTCGATGAGTACCAGGACTTGAACCTGGCGCAGGAAAGGCTCGTGGAGCTGATTGCGCAGCGGGAGGCGGAGCCCGCGCCGTTCATCGTCGGGGACGACGACCAGAGCATCTACCGGTTCAGGGGAGCATCCCGCGCTAGCCTCGAGCGGTTCCGGAGCCGGTTTCCCACAGCGCTCACAGTCACCCTCGGCCGCAACCGCCGGAGCTCGCGCCCCATCGTCGCGGCCGCGGCCGCCCTGATCGCAAACAATCCCGAGCGTCTTCCCAAAGAGCTGAGCTCCAGCCGGGCCGGTGAAAAGGTCGAGGTGTGGCTCTGCCCCGACGGTGCGACGGAGGGGAGCGCGATCGCGGCGGAAGCGGAGCGCCTGGTCGCATGCGGCACGGCCCTGTCGAAGATCGCCGTGCTTTGCCGCACCAATGCCATCGCCCGACCGATCGCCGGCGCCCTGTCCGCGCGCCGCCTCCCGCATGTCGTCATCGGCGGTCATGGTTTTCACGATCGAGTCGAGGTCAGGGATGTCATCGCCCTGCTGCGAGTGCTCCGCGATCCGACAGACGTCGTCGCCCTGGCCCGAGTCCTGACCCGCCCGCCCTTGAGTCTCGACCCGGCCGGCGCGCTGGCCAGGCTGCGCGACCGTAACGGCGAGCCCGCGCTCGACTCGCTGGAGCGCTGGTCGCCAGCGACTCGATTCGCCGCGCTTCTCCGTGCCCTTTCGACGCTCGCGAACAGCCTTGACGTCCGCGAGCTTTTCTTTGAGCTGATGGAAAAGAGCCGGTATCTCGAGGTCCAGGGCGCCGGCCTCGAGCCCGGTGAGGCCGCTCGAGCGACAGCCAATGTGAGCCGATTCGCAGAGATGATCGCCGAGTTCTGTGAGACGTCGGCCGACCGGTCCCTCGAGGCCTACATGCGACACCTGGACCTCGTGCTGCTGTCCGGTGAGGACGAGGAGACTGCAGCGGTGGAGGGGCTCGTCGATGCGATCCAGGTGATGACCATCCACCAGGCCAAGGGCCTGGAGTTCGAGGCGGTGTTCGTGCCCGGGCTGGTGGAGGGCCGCCTGCCGCAGTCAAGTCGCTCGCCTCGCTTCGAGCTGCCCGCGGCTGTGCTGGAACCCCTCGTCCGCGGACGAGAGGATGTCCTGGCGGAGGAGAGGCGACTGCTTTATGTCGCCATGACGCGCGCGCGACAGCGGCTATACCTGACGTTGGCCTCGCACTACGAGGGCGGCCGTCGATGGAGGGAATCCCGGTTCCTCAACGAGGTCAGGAGCGCGGGTGCTCGGAACTTTGCGGAACGGGAGCTGCCGACCAGCCCAAGCGCATCTCCTCCGCCCACTCCCGCTGGAGAAAAGGGAGACGTCGTTCTGTCCTACTCAGCGATTGCCGCCTATCGCGAATGCCCGCGGCAGTACTGGTACCGATACGAGCAGCGTCTGCCGGTAGTCCAGAGCGCCGAGGCGGTGCAGGGCGTGCTCTTACATGAGGTGCTGCGGCGGGCGGGAGAGGCGCGCCAGGACGGACAGGAGATCACGGCAGAGCTCATCAGCAAGCTGCACGGCGCCGTCTGGAGCACAACCGCCTTTCCTGATCCGCGCCGAGCTCCGACGTTCAAGCGCAACGGGGCCGATCAGCTCGAAGCGTATCGAAAGGGCGGGGGCTTCGATTCCAGACCTGAGTACCTGGAGCAACCATTCACGGCGAACCTCGAAGGCTGGACTCTGCGCGGAGTGATCGACCGCGTGGATCGCACCGAGTCTGGGTGGCGGATCCTCGACTACAAGAGCGGAAGACCGGTGGCTCGAGGCCGCCGCGACCTCCAGGTGGCGCTTTACGCGATTGGGGCCTCGTCCGCACTGCACGTCGAGCCGCATGGCAAGTCGGGAGCTGTCGCCGGCGGGAGCGCTCGGATGGAGCTGGAGGTTGTCTACCTAGCGACTGGCGAGACGCTTCGCCTCGAGCGTCCCGACGCACTCGTCGCGGAAGCTCATAAGCAGGGCGCCGAGGTGGCGGAAGGAGCCAAGGCCGGCCGGTTCGAGGCGCGGCCTGACCGCCGGCGCTGCCGGTTGTGCCCTTACCGGCTCGCTTGCGCCGAAGCCCTGTAGCGGGCGGCGAGCAGCAGGCACTCGCGAGCGATGTCTGATGAGGCATAGGGGTGCGCCAGCTCGGCCGCCCTGCGCGACATATCGCGCCAGGTCGGTCCCCCTTCGGCCAGGACGCGGATCTCCTCCAGCAGGTCGGCCTCTTTGGGTGAGAACTTGCCGACGCCCGACCTCACGACAAAGTCAACGTTCGGAGACTCCTGTCCCGGCAGGAAGCCGGTGATGACCAGCGGAAGCCCGGTAGCCAGCGCCTCGGCGATCGCGCCCGGCCCTGCCTTCGTGACGGCAACATCGCAGGCACGCATCAGCTCGGGCATGTAGTCGACGAAGCCGAGCAGCAGCGTCGGGGTGGCGAAGCGCACGCGGGCGAGACGTCTTCGCAGCTTCTCGTTTCGGCCGCAAACAGCGACCACCTGCCATTTCTGGGGCTCCCAGGCAAGCATTCTCACCTGTTTCAGCAGGCTTCCGGCGCCGGCCGCGCCACCCATGACCAGGACGGTGAAACGCGACTCGTCGAGGCCGAACCGCCGGCGAAGAGCGTGCTTTTCGCCGGGAGCGGGAGGACGGAACCGCAGATCGACGGGAAGTCCTAGCAGCTTGACCCGCTCCGGGGGGACCCTTCGCCGGATCGCAACCTTGCGCGCGAGCTCGGTCGGTGCGATCACGAGATCCGCCTGGCTGAAGGTCCAGCCGCGGTGAAAGTCAACCAGGTCGGTGATCACTGTCATGAGCGCGCGCGGACGGCCGCTCTTCTGGATTGCCTGATAGGTCATGTGGTTCAGAAGCGGATGCACCGACAGCACGACGTCGGGGTCATGTTTCTGGATCAGCTCGGCGGTGACCTTTCTCACCCCGCGGCCGAAGATCGCGCGTATCGCGGCGAAGGTCGGCTTCGTGTTGCTCGAGTGATACACGGCGCCCCAAGCGACTCTCGATCGCTGGATCATGGGCGAGTAGAGCGAGGTGAGCTTTCGGACCACCGCCGGGCCCTGTGCCATCAACGGGTCCGCGACAGTCACAACGCACGTGGGATCGAATAGCTTGAGCGCATCGGTGAGGGCACGAGCAGCAGCGCGGTGGCCGCCGCCCGTATCGCTGAAAAGAATCAGGATTCTCGGTGCCCCGCCTGCCGGCATGGGAACGGGAGGCGGAGCCGGGAGGAAGCCAGCGTCCGCCGGTTGAGCGCCTACTTCCGTCGCGCGGCGGCCCGACGCGCGATCCAACGCATGTTGTACTGGGCGAGCAGGAGGGTGATGAGAAGCATCCCGACGATCGCGATGCCGACCCACAGCATGGTTCGCTTGGCAAGCTCGTTGGGTGTCAGCGGAGGGGATATCCCGCTGGTGTTCCGCTGGATGATGAAGGACGCTAGGTCCTTCACGTCCTGATCGGTCAGGTTGTTGTTGCCGCCCTTGGGGGGCATGTTTGCCGATCCGGGATCACCCGACTGGTGGACCCGCCCGTTGGTGATGATGCCGATGAGGAATGCCGGATCGAGCGGGTTTGAAACTCCGGGCAGCTTGACGATCGGGTTGAGGGCGGGGCCGATGCCGCCGGTCAGGCTGGCTCCGTGGCAGCTGGTGCAGTTGGCGGCGTAGAGAGCCGCGCCCTTGGTCGCGTCACCAGGCAAGGCCACCGGGCCGCCCGACGGTGAAGGTGTGCTGTCGGCGAGGGTCGTGACCGCTGTGAGCGCCACCACACCCGGAACTGCCACGGCCAGCAAGAATGAAAGCTTGAATCCCCTGGGCAGCCGCATGGCGCGCCAAATCATAGCCTGCTCATATTTTGAGCCTCAGGCGGGAATAGGAGGGATGCGCGTAGCTTTTACTCCTGATATGGCGTCATGCTCTCCGATCTCCCGTTCGGCTTTCTGCTGCGTATCGAGGCGCTGGCTAGACGCGAGATCGGCCTACCGTGGCTGAGGCGACTCCTCTGATCTCCGACCGCGCCCGCCGGCGGATCGCGGTCATATCCATGCACACCTCTCCCACGGCCAGCCTGGGCCAGAACGGCAACGGCGGGCTGAACGTTTACGTTCGCGAAGTCTGCACCGCATTCAGCGACCGGGGCATCGCCACCGACATATTCACGCGCAGGCAGTCCCCTGACGACCCGGCAGTCGAATCGCTGGCACGTCTCTCTCGCGTCATCTATCTACCTGCCGGCCGAAGTCTGGACAAATACCAGCTCTACAACGAGGTTCCCGGTTTTGCCGCGCGCGTCCGGGCATTTGCCGAGAGTGAGCATCTCGACTATGACCTTCTTTACTCCCACTACTGGCTGTCGGGCGAGGTCGCCTGCCTGCTGCGGCCGGAGATCGGGACTGGGTGGGCGCATATCGCGCATACCCTCGGCCTCGTCAAGAACCGAACGCTCGCCAGCGGTGCTCGGCCTGAACCGTCTCTGCGAATCCGAGTCGAGGGTGAGGTGGCTCAGCAGGCCGACCTGTTGATCGTATCGACCGAGGATGAAGGCGAAGACCTCATTCATTCATATGGCGCGGACCCGGACCGCGTCTGCGTGGTGGCGCCTGGCATCGACCTCGCCACGTTCCAGCCTCTGGATCGCGAAGACGCCCGCCGCAAGATCGGCTATCGCTCTGGCCGGCTGATGCTGTTCGTCGGCAGACTGGAACGGCTGAAGGGCGTTGAGATCGCGATCAAAGCACTTGCGCTGCTTCGCGATCGCGAGCACGAAGACCTTCGCCTGATCGTGCTCGGTGAAGATAGCCGTGACGGTGACGAGAGCGAGAAGGAGCGGCTGAAGGCGGTCGCCTCGGCTCTAGGCGTGCGGGACCGCGTCGACTTCCTCGGTTCAGTTGCCCATCACGAGCTCCCGTATTTCTATGCCGCCGCGGATGTGTGCGTGATGCCGTCGTACAGCGAGTCCTTTGGGCTCGTCGCGCTGGAAGCCCAGGCATGCGGCCGCCCGGTGGTCGCATCCGGCGTGTCGGGTCTGCGCTCGGTGGTCCGCGACGAGGTCAGCGGCTATCTCATCGACAGCGACGACCCAGCCATCTACGCCGACCGAATCGGACGCCTGCTCGCCGACCCCGAGCTCGCGCAGCAGATGGGTCGCCGGGGCCGACTACTGGCTCAGCGATTCTCGTGGACACGGACTGCAGATCGCCTCGAAGCTCTGTTCGAGACAGTCATCGAAACCGGTCATGCGAGCGTCCAGGCCGGCATGCGGCACGAATAGGGGAACGACTCAGGGTCGAATTTGGTGAGGGGTGTGGGCCTCGTGCCGTCGCCGTTCATCAGCCAAACCTGGTCGCCGCTGAGAAAGGCGATCTGATGACCGTCAGGTGAGGCGACGGGTTTCGTCACCATGACGTTCGGATCGGCCGGGAGACCCAGGGCTTGAGTCAGGGCATTGGGTGGTGCGATGACACTGACCACGAATGCCTTTCGCAAGGTGCCGGTCGAGGTCTGTAGGGCGGCCGCAAAGACGAGGTGAACCGAATCGGGCAGCCATGACGGCATACCGATGTCGATACCGGTCGCGATTGTCGTGACCAGTCCCGGGCCGGTCAGACTACGGACCTTCATGAACTCGTTGGCGACGTCGTGGCCGAGGTACGCAATGCGGTTGCCGGCGGGCGCCCAGCTGAGTGCGCTGATCGGCACCCGCTCCACCGCCAGCTGGTAACGAGCCTGCAGCCCGACGTCATATCCCCAAATGACGTTCGAGGTCGGCGTCGACTCGGCAAAGGCAACCCGTGCGCCCCCGGGCGCCACAGCAGCTGCGGTGACCCCGGTTGAGATCGGGCTGTCGACCCCGCTCGAAGATAGGCGATGAAGAGTCCCAAGGTCGTCGATGTAGACGTACCCCATGCCTGAAGTCAGCGGCGCTGCCCACGTTGCCTTGAACCCGAGAGGAACCGGGTCTCTCCCAGGGGTGAACACCGACCACTTCTCACCGTCGCTCTGGATGAGCAACCTGTCACCGTCCGGTGACCAGCTGAACGATTGCACGGCGGCGCCGGCGAACAGCTTGCGTGGGAAGCCGGACTCGTTGACGATCCAGAGCGCACCCGACGTCCCGCCGGCACTGGCCGTCGTAAATGCCACCCAGTGATGAAGCTGGCGGACGGCGCCGGTGGTGAAGGAGACGCTCTGGTCTCTGTCGAGCTGATTGCCGTCCGCATCGAGGGCCGCTGTGGTCACGGCAATCGTATACGCGGTGGATGGCTGCAGGAGTGTCGCCGGCGCGATGATCGCCCGCTTGCCGTCGGCTGGGTCCAGCCGGACGCTGAAGGGCGCAGACGGCGTGATCGTGATGGCCCCGCGGAGGCTGGCGCCATCCATCTCTCGAGTGAAATCGATGGCGAGATAGGCGGCGGGATCGACGCCTTTGTCGCCGGAAGCGGGAGTCGAGCCGGCGAAGCTGGGGGGTCCCTCGGTGACGAACGACCAATGATGACGGAGCGCGGCGGCGTTGCCCGCCAGGTCCATGTAACCCGCCTCGAGCACCACCTCATAGGTGGTGTTGGGCGCCAGGGTCGGATGGTCGTACGAAAGCTGCCTCGCGTTGGCCCACACCAGGTTTCCCGCAGTTGCGGGCACCAGATGCAGGCGGCTCGCCACCGACTGCAGATCGACGTCGTGATCGAAGGAGATCCGGATGGGCAGCGCTGTGGAGACGTCCTTGGCCCCACGTTCAGGCGAGTAATCGACGATCTGTGGAGGATTCCCATCACAAGCCGCGAGCCCAACCACTGCCAGTACCCAAGCAATGACGACGCAGGTTTGTCTTAAAAGAGTGGAGCGGTAGCCCGGATTCATTCCGGGCGTCACCCGAGCCGGATGCTTGCGCCGCATTGACATGGCCTAACACCAGGGGGGCACGTGGGGGGATCCTGATCCCCCCGCGCTTCTAGAGGTGCGACTTGAGGCGCGCCCTCATCTCCTGAGCCAGCGTTTCGAGGCGCGACGAATCGACGAAGAGCAGTGAGATGCTCGGGATCTGGTCGATCGCGCCCTCGATACCGGCCTCGGAAGGGTCGGCTGCGCCGAGGATGTCCTTGACCTTTCGGGCGCGATTTCCCAATGCGTCCTCCGCCATCGCCTGGAGCTCGGCCACGATCGGCGACCAGTCGCGCTGCTGCCCGCTCGACGGCGGAGGTGTCGTGGGCGCGACCTGCATCGCGGGTTGCGACGGCGGGGTTGGGTGCGTGGTGGGCGCCGACGGATAGGTCGGGAAAGTTGCGGCCGGCGGTGGGGGCGGCGGCTCCGCGGTGATGATCGGCATCGGGCTGGTGATCGGCTCCAATGGAGGAGGTGGTGCGGTGGCGGCGACTGCTTGCACGGAGTTACGAGGCGCGCGCTGCGAGGCGACGACTTCGTCGACATCGAGTGGCGGGTGCTTGGTCATGTCTGCGGACTTGACCTCGATCATCGCCCCGGGGTCGTCGCACAGTGCGAGCGCGCGGTCTGGTTTGTCCGAGATGTCACGAGACTCGCTCGTGTATGCCCCGGCGAGCTCGCCTCCGGACAGAATGATGACGCCGGTGCCGCCGCCGCTTCGAATCATCAGGCTGCCGCTGAGCTTGCGGTCGCTGAGAAACTTGAGGAGAGCCTTGACGTCGACCCAGGCTGCGTAGAGCTCCGTGTACATCGGCTTGGAGACCGTCAGCTCATACAGCCCTTCGACGAGCTCCGGCGAAAGGCCGATGACATCGAGGACTCCATGTCCGCTCGTAACGTCTTCGTTGAACTGGTGCAGCGCGATCTTGCCGAGCACCATGCCTCCAGGTTCCGCGGCTCCGTCGTACATGCACTCGAGTGCCGAGCCTTCCCGGAACAGGATCAGACCGGTGGCATCGTCGGTCAGAAGGCGCACGTATCCCGTGTAACCCTCCTTCTCCAGCGTGGTGATCAGGCGCGGGAAGTCGACGAAAGAAGTCTTGAGCGAGTCATAGATGACCTGCCCGGCGGGAACGGGTATCGGCTCGCGCCCATGCTTGGGTTGCGGTCGGTGCTTCACGCCGCGTCTCGGCTGGGGTGCTTCCAACTTCTTCTCCGGTTCAGGATGATCTCGGCGCTCCCCATGCGCCTCGGCCTTGTCGACCTTGGGGGATTCGGTCGCGCTTTGCCCAGGTTCTGCCGCGGCTGCCTGGACGAGCTCGGGAATGCCGGCCTTGACGGTTTCATCCGCCGGAAGCTTAGCCTTCGCGTCGAACTCAAACTCACCCTTGCTCCAGTGGAGCGCGCTGACCACTGCGTCGTCGCCGGCCAAACCGTCCCCCTGCGCATGGAAGAGGTGACCGAACAGGAAGTACAGCGAGGTGGACTCGCCCGAACCATTTCTAAGAGTAAGCGTACCGGTGGACCGCTCGCCCTGAGCGGCTTCCAGCAGCGAGCGAAGGGGAATTTCGGCCAACGTGCCGTGTGACTGCAACAGCCTTCTCCTGAGATCGGCCGGGAAACCGATCGTGGGTTAAAGAGAAAGTTAGTATAGATACGAGATCAGATTCGCGCGCCCGGAGCCCCCAGACCTCAGCGGAGCCGTTTCGCCCCCAGCCAAGCCCCCTCCGGCGCGCTTGCTGCTCGTGCGCCACGGCCAGTCGACGTGGAACCACGAGCACAGGATCCAGGGCCAGCTCGACCCACCGCTCTCGAATGAGGGCCGCCAGCAGGCGGTGCGCCTTGGCCGGCGCCTTGCAGGTCGCGGCTTCGCCGCCTTCTACTCGAGCGATCTGAAGCGGGCTGCCGAGACCGCAAGCCTCATCGGGGAGGCGGTAGGCGCGGAGCCGACGGCAATGCCAGAGCTCCGCGAGATCTACCTGGGGGAATGGGAAGGCCTGAAGACCGAAGACCTGGCGGGTCGCTATCCGGAGGCCTGGGCCCGCTGGACTGATGAGCCCGACTGGGACCTGGTCCCGGGCGGGGAAGGCTCCGCGGCATTTGAGGCACGGGTCGGGGATGCGCTCGACGCGATCTTGAACCGCCACCAGGGGGGTGACGTGCTCGTGGTCACACACGGGGGCGTGATCCAGGTTGCGCTGCACCATGTGGTCGGCCGGCCTGGGCGGGGGATCTTCCCATTCAGGATCGAGAACGCATCCCTGTCGGTGATCGAGAAGCGCAACGGCCGCGTGGTCATCGGCGGCGTGAATGATGTCGGCCACCTCGAGGCGGTACCCGGACCTCTGGGGATCGGATGAGCGCCGCCGCGGACAGTTGGGATCAAGAGCTCGAGGAGCGGGCGTCACCCTCTCCTCTGTTGCAGACATGGGGATGGGGTGAGGTGCAGTCACGCGCTGGATGGACTGTGGAACGGGTCAGGCTCGAGGGTGGCGCTTTGGCAAGCGTCCAGCTTCGTGCTGTCGGTCCGGTGCGCGAAGCCTATGTCCCCCGCGGACCGGTTTCCCCGACGCCCGGCTCGATCGATGCACTTGTTGGATGGGCGCGCGGGGCGAAGGTCGCCAGGCTGAGGGTCGAACCCGATGCGCCACCGGCGTTCGCCGAAGTCCTCACCGAACGCGGCTTCGCCAGAGTCGAGCCGACGCAACCAGAGCACACACGGATCATCACCATGCGCCCGCCCGACGCACTGCTCGCCACGTTCAAGCATGGCCGGCGATACAACATCCGCGCTGGACTGAAGCGGGGAGTCGTGGTCAGTGAAGGCAAGGAGGCCGCAGAGCTGGAGCGACAGTCGGCGGCGGTCGAGCGCCGGGAGTCGATAAGCCTGCCGTCGCGGCAGTACTACGAGCTACTTTTGGATCTGCTGCCCTGGGCGCGAACCTATGTTGGGCGGCACCCGGCGACTGGGGAGGCGTTATCGGCCGTGCTCGTCGCCAGGCACGCAGGGCGCGCGTACCATCTGTTTGCCGGGCGCAGCGGTGAGCACCCCGAGCTGATGGCCAACGACCTGGCCTGGTGGGCCGCCATCCGGTCGGCGGCGGAAGCAGGCATCCACGACTACGACCTGTGGGGGGTCCCGCCTCCTGAAGCCGGACCAGATCACCCCTGGCATGGCCTGGGCTTCTTCAAGGCAGAGTTCGGCGGCGAGGAAATCGCTTACGCGGGCGCCTGGGAGCTGGTCCTTTCCGGAGCCGGATCTCGGTTGATCGACCTCGAGAAGAGAGCGCGGCGCGGCATTCGGGGCCTGAAACGCAACATCTCCTAACAATCCTTCAATTCGGTTAGGATGGGGTCGTGATCAGCGCCACCGAATCTTCCCGCAAAGTCCTCATCGTCGATGGTGATGCCGCCATCCGCCGCGAGGTCCGCACCGCCTGCGTCCAGGACGGGTACCAGGTGGTGGAGGCGGACAGCGGCACTGATGGCCTTCGCGAGCTGGCAGCTGCCCATCCCAGCCTTGTGCTCCTCGAGGTGGCCCTTCCCGACGGGTCCGGCTTCGACATTTGCCGTGAGCTGCGCAAGGCGGACGCGACAGTGCCCGTGATCATGATGAGCTCACGCTCCGACGAGATCGACGTCGTCGTCGCCCTCGAGATTGGAGCCGACGACTACGTCACGAAGCCTCTGCGCATCCGGGAGCTGGTGGCGCGCATGGCGGCTCACCTGCGCCGGACCCGCCTGGAGGCGGTCGAGGTGACCCGAAACCGGCTGGAGTTCCGCGAGCTGGTGATCGACGTCAACGAGCGCCGGATCTACAAGTCGGGCAAGGAGGTGGAGGTGACCCACACCGAGTTCGACCTTCTCAACTTCCTCGCCGGCAATGCGGGCAAGGTCCTGAGCCGGGAGAAGATATTGAACTCGATCTGGGGCTACGAGTATCCGATCGAGACTCGCGTCATCGACGTCCACATCCGAAACCTGCGCCGGAAGATCGAGACCCAGCCGTCACGGCCCTACTACATCCTGGCCGTACCCGGAATCGGTTATCGGTTCACCAACGCGCGTCCGGCCTGAGGCGCGGGTGAGGACGTAAGTCCTCCCCCGCGGAACCCCCTCCTGTGAGCGGCAACGCCTGCAGGTGTTTGGAGAGCACGCCTGGGTGACGGCCAGAATGAATCCGGCCTTGGGCTTCACCTAGTCTGTCGCAGCTAGGCAGGGGCAACGCCCAGCTCTTGCAGCGATTCGCGCACGAATTGCCGCTCCTTGATTCCCGGGTGAGGGACCTCCAGGCCGTCCTCTGATATCCGCTCGTCGCCGAACAACAGGATGTCGACGTCGATGACTCGCGGTCCCCATCGTCGCGTAGGCTTGCGGCCACCCTCTCGCTCGACCGCCTTGGCGGCGGCGAGGAGGCTGCGCGCCGTCCCCATCCACTCGACCTCCACCACCTGGTTGAGGAACCGCGGCTGGTCGGTGTCGCCCCACGGCTCGGTCTCGATGACGCGGCTCTGACGCAGTATCCGTGCTCCTTTTTGGCGTAGCCGCCTTCGCGCGGCGCTGAGGTTGCGCGCTCGACGACCCAGATTGGTGCCCAATCCCAGGTACGCCGTAGTGCTGCTTGAGGTCAACGCATGTGGTCGGCGACGCGCACCACGCGCGTCATCGCTTCGACGTCGTGGACGCGGACGATGTCGACCCCGCGCAGGACTGCTGCCGTGACCGTGGCCGCGGTCCCCTCGAGGCGTTCTGTGACAGGCAGGTCGAGCAGTTTGCCGATGAACGACTTCCGGGAGGTGCCGATGAGGATCGGCAGCCCGAGCTCCTTGAGCTCATCGAGCCTGCGCATCACGATCCAGTTGTGCTCTGCGGTCTTTCCGAATCCGATTCCCGGATCGATGATCACCCGCTCGCGCCGAACCCCCGCCGCCACGGCACGATCGGCCGCAACGCGGAGGAAGCGTTTGATCTCTGTCATGAGATCGTCCGAATAATCGGTGCCGTCCTGGTTGTGCATGAGAACGAGCGCGCATCCGTGACGTGCCGCCAGCTCCCCAAGCGCGGGCGAGCGGGTGAGTCCCCATATGTCGTTCAGGACCGTCGAGCCCGCGGCCACCGCCGCCTCGGCGACCTCGAGCTTGTACGTGTCGATCGACACGGGCACGCCTGATTCGCGCGCCAGGTCCCGAACGACAGCCTCGGTCCTCGATATCTCCTCGGCCGTGCTGACGGGAACGTGACCAGGGCGAGTCGACTCTCCGCCAACATCGAGGAGGTCAGCTCCTTCCTTCACCATGCGCATGGCCTGCGCGACAGCTTTGGCATGGTCTGCGCCGATACCGTCCCCGCTGAATGAGTCTGGGGTCGCGTTCACGACGCCCATCACGTAAGTGCGGCTGCCCCACTCGAAGCGGCGCCCACCGATGTCGGCGATCACGCGCCGATTATGCTGCCCTCAGGATGAAGCTCGCGGATATCGTTGCGGGAGTTCCGGGCGCAACGCTCGACGGCACCGGCGACGTCGAGGTGACGGGGATTGCATTCGACTCGCGGCGGGTCAAGCCGGGCGATCTCTTCGTGGCGGTCAGCGGGCTGCACCAGGATGGCCACGTCTTCGCCGGCGATGCCGTCGCTAAAGGTGCCGTTGCCGTCGTGCTTGAGCGCCCCGGCCGAACGCCCGGAGGCATTCCAATCGTGTCCATCCCTTCGACTCGCATTGGGCTGGCCGAGGTGGCTGCCGAGTTCCATGGGCGGCCGTCGCGCCGCCTCCGGCTGGCTGGGATCACCGGCACGGACGGCAAGACAACGACCACGCACATGGCCGAGCACGTGCTGCAGGCGGCCGGCATCGCCGCGGGTGCGATGAGCACAGTCGCGTTCACAGTCGGCGGCACGGAAACCGACAACCTCAGCGGTCAGACGACAACCGAAGCGCCTCAGGTGCAGGCGTGGCTTGCGCGCATGGTCGAGGCCGGAGTTAAGTGCGCTGTCATCGAGACGACCTCCCATGCGCTGGTGCAGGAGCGGGTGCGGGCCTGCGACTTCGACGTCGCTGCGTTCACCAATGTCGGCCACGACCATCTCGACTATCACGCCACGTGGGATGACTACCTCGAGGCGAAGGCTCGGCTCATCGACCTGACTTCCAATGCCGCGGACAAGGGGATCGAGAAGACCGCGGTGTTGAACCAGGATGACCCGAGCTACGAAAAGTTGTCGCGGCGGCCGATTTCGCGGCGCTGGTCGTATGGCCTCACCACCGCCGCCGACCTCCATCCGTTGGACCTGAGCGTGACCGGAAAGGGGTCGCGTTTTCGGATGCGAACGCCGGTCGGTGAGACGGAGGTAACTCTGGCCGTGCCCGCCCGCTTCAACATCTACAACTCGCTGTGCGCGGCCGGCGTCTGCCTCGCGCTTGGGGTACCCCTCGATCGCATCGGCACGGGCCTGGCAGGCTTCGAAGGCGTGCGCGGGCGGCTCGAACCAGTCGACCTCGGCCAGGACTTTCGAGTCTTCATCGACTTCGCCCATTCCGCAGGCGCGCTCGCCAGTGCGCTCGCCGAGCTGCGGCCCTTCACGCCCGGTCGCCTGATCACAGTGTTCGGCTCGACCGCACGCTCGGACCATGACCGGCCGGGCATGGGTCGTGCGGCCGCTGAGTTCTCTGACTTCTTCATCATCACGACAGACGATCCGCTCGGCGAGGATCCCGTCGAGATCGCTCGAGACGTGCAGGCGGGAGTGGAGGGCAAGGCTCCCGGCCGCGATTACGAAATCGTGATCGACCGCAGCGCAGCGATTCGTCGAGCGATCGAGATTGCGCGCAAGGGCGACTGTGTTCTGCTCGCGGGCAAAGGCCACGAGCGCTCGATGCTCACGGCCTCCGGCGCCGAGCCGTGGAATGAGAGGCTCGAAGCCGAGACAGCGATTCGGGAAAAGCTCGGACTGCCTGCGTAGGCGCTCCTCCACCAACCATCTTCACTATCTCGACTGCATCGCCGCCTCCAAGGATCGTTACTCCGTACGCCTCCCGCTCGATGATGACCCCGTTGTGCTCGACAGCGACGCTGCGCGGACTGACCCCCAACTTATCCAGGTAGGCGAGCAGCGGTGTCGGTCCATCAAGGTGGACCTCCTTGCCGTTGATCTGCAGGACTATCACTCGAAGAGCCTGATCGCCGCATAGCCCGCGGCACCAGCCGCGTGGCATTCCGCGATACGTGCCTCGGTGACACCGCCGATGGCTATCACCGGGATCTTTACGGCGCGCGCGACTTCGGCCAGAGCCTCGACTCCGGCAGGCGCAGAACCCACGTGGCTGTCGCTCGGCCATACGGGCCCGAAGATCACGAAATCGGCGCCGGCCTCCTCTGCTTCCACAGCCCTCGCCACCGAATGTACAGAGCGACCGATCAGTCGCTGACCGAGGAGCGCGCGGGCGTCGCGAACGCCGACGTCTCGCTCAGCTAGGTTCACGCCGGCGGCCCCGGCGGCCAGGGCGACGTCGCATCTGGAGCTGACCAGGACCGGCACGGGCGAGGCAGCGACCAGCTCTCTGGCGGCCGCCTCGAGGTCGCGCGCGTTCATGTCAGGAGAGCGGAGCTGCAGGATGGTGGCCCGCCGGCTTGCGAGCAGGCCTGCGTTCGTGCTCGCGACCACGGCCATAGCCACCGGCGACATCAGGTACGGGGCCGCGAGACGCCCTCCGTAGGTGAGCTTGCGGTCGCCTGGGCGCGCTTTGGGATGCGTCCTGCGAGGTACGCCTTGCGGCCGGCGCCAACCCCTTCCTTGATCGCCTCGGCCATCAGCGCGGGGTCTCGGGCGAGGGCGACGGCAGAGTTGACGAGGACGGCGTCGGCGCCGAGCTCCATGGCAAGGGCGGCATCAGACGGCGCGCCGATGCCGGCGTCGACCACGACTGGGACCCTGGCCTCCTCCACGATGATGCGGATCTGCTCCAGCGTCTGAAGGCCCTGGCCTGAACCGATGGGAGAGCCGAGCGGCATCACCGTCACCGTCCCGAGCTCTTCGAGCTTCTTCGCGAGCACGGGGTCCGCGTTAATGTACGGCAGCACCTTGAAGCCCTCGCCGACGAGCACCCGTGCGGCTATCAAGGTCTCCTCCGGGTCGGGGAAGAGATAACGCGGGTCGGGGATGACCTCGAGCTTGACCCAGTCCGACAAGCCCATCGAGCGCGCCAGCCTGGCGATGCGGATCGCCTCATCCGCGGTGCGACACCCTGCCGTGTTGGGCAGGATGCGATAGCGCTTCCAATCGATGACGTCGAGGATGGTCTTCTTCTTGGGCTCGTCGAGGTCGAGCCGCCGAAGCGCCACCGTCACCAACTCGCAGCCGGATGCTTCCAGGGCAGCGAGCATCGCTGCGTCGTCCGGGTACTTGCCGGTGCCCAGGAAGAGTCGGGATCGCAGCTCGACCCCGGCGATGATCAGGCTGTCGACTGCGGCGACACTCTGCATGGGCTCAGCTTACCGAGTGCTGCGCCGGCGCCGAGCGCGGCCGCCGGGGACTAGGGCAGGTGTTGCTGGACGACGAGTATCTTGTCGCGGCCGTAGGTCAGGCGCTTGACAGCTCGGTCGATGGGAAGCCAAACGAGTTTGTCAACCTCGATGCCCGGGCGGAAGCGGCCTCCTCGCACCTCCATCACCCAGTAGCACGCAACTTTGTCCCGGCCACGGCGGTCGACGTAGGCGGTGCAGCCCAGCGGGCGCACGAGCTCGCACCGAAAGCCGGTTTCCTCTTTAACTTCGCGCAAGGCGCAGTCCTCAGGCGTCTCGTCGGGTTCGACCTTGCCCTTTGGAAGAGTCCAATCGTCATAGGCCGGTCGGTGAATGACAACGACCTCGGTCTCGTCGGATGGTCCGATCCGGCAGACGACGCCGCCGGCCGCCCTGATCACAGTCACGTCAGTTACTTCCAGAATCTTTGTTGCCAACATTGCTCCTTCGTCTGCTGAAACGCGGTGCTGAAACGATATTTCAAATCAGGAATTCGACGCTGCTGGGAGAGTTTAACTTGTAGGCCGCCGCACTGACGTCCCTTTCTGGTGGGGCGTCAGCCTCGCAACCCAGCAGTGTGGAGAATTGCGAACGCAACCCATGCGATGAGAGCCGCGGCTGGGATGGTGACAACCCATGCGACAGCGATATTTGCACCCAGACCCCATCGTACAGCCGTGAGCTTTCGACTCGCGCCAGCTCCCATCACCGCGCCGGTGATGACATGAGTGGTGCTGACGGGAAGACCAATGAAAGTCGCGCCCTGGATGACGCTCGCGCCCATCAGCTGGGCGGCCATACCGGTTGCGGGCTCTAACTTCAGGATGCTCCAGCCTAGTGTCCGAATGATCCGCCAACCGCCCGCATACGTACCAAACGCAATGGTGACTGCTGACAGAACCACGACCCAAAGTGGAACCTGAAAATGGGTGAGGTCACCTGAGGCCACCAACGCAAGAGTGATCGCGGCCATTGTCTTTTGTGCGTCGTTGGCGCCGTGCGAGTAGGAAAGTAGTGCGGCGGTGAAGACCTGAAGGCCACGGAACGTCCGGTTAACTGGAGCTGGTCGCAACCTCAGCTTGTGAACGATCACGACGATCGCGATCGAAAAGATAGCCGCGGCGAGGAATCCCACTGGAGGCGAGATCACCAGGCTCGTGATTTGCTTGCCAAGCGCCGACCACTTGACTCCGTTGAGACCGCCGGCCGCCGCAATACCTGACCCGCACAGCCCACCAATCAGCGCATGGGTGGAACTGCTCGGCAGTCCCAAATACCACGTAATCAGGTTCCAGCAGATAGCCCCCAAGAGCGCGGCCATAACGACCACCAGGCCCGGCTTGATGGCAAGGGTGCTCGCGATCGTGTTCGAAACCTTCGCCTGAAAGAAGGCGACTGTCACAACGGCGCCTATCAGGTTGAACACCGCGGCGAGGCCGACCGCGGCGTGCGGAGACAGCGCTCGGGTCGAGATAGACGTGGCAATAGCGTTGGCGGTGTCGTGGAATCCGTTGGTGAAGTCGAACACGATCGCGACCCCGATGGTCGCCCAGAGGAGAATCGCGGTCTCACGCATTTTTGATCGAGATCGTTTCCATGACGTTGGCCGCTTGCTCGCATGCGTCCATGGTGGCTTCCAAGAGGTCGTAGATGTCCTTCCATTTGACGAGCTCCGCCGCGTCGCTGACCTTCGCGAACAGCTCGCCGATCGCCTCGCGGGTGATTCGATCGCCTTCGTTTTCCAGGCGGTGGATCTCCAGCCGATGCGATTTAAGCTCGGCGAATCCCTCCAACCGGTCGAGAGCGGCGGCCATTTCAGTTCCAGCCTTGGCCAGATGTTCGCCCATCGCCTTGGCCGCATCCGATATCAAGTGAATCTGGTACAGGTCGATCTTGTCACCGGTCTCCTCCGCCAGATCGACAACGTCATCCAGGCTCGACGCCAGCAAGAGAATGTCTTCCTGTTCGATGGGAGTCACGAATGTGCTGTTCACCAGGTTGTGAATCTGGTGAGTCGCGTCATCGCATTGATGCTCAAGATCGCGCAACCGCGCGTGCCGGCTCTTGCCCTCTAAAAGCGACTTGCTCAGCTCGGTCAGCGTTTCACTGACGAGATCTCCTTGTTTGCGGAAAAGATCGAAAAAACGCCGTCCTCCTTGAGGTATCAGTGTCAGTTTCATTCACACCTCCGGCGTGAGCGTAAGCAGGCCCGGGTTAAGGCGTCGTTAACGTTGCCCCTAACATTCTGGATGTGACTGACGACACCCTGCTGGAGCTTGGTAGGCTGGTCGAAAAAGCCCTGACCGACGCCTTGATCGCGCTTGAGCGGCACGATCTGGTTCTGGCCGACAAAGTCGTACGGGGAGATATCGAGATCAATCGCATCCGCTATGAGGTCGAAGAGCGGATCACCGCGCGCCTGTCGGGCAGTGACGCCGGCGAAGCCAGGTGGATGGTCGCCGCCCTTTACGTGATTTCTGAGCTGGAGCGGATGGGGGATCACGCCGAGGGCATCGCAAAAGTAGCCCTAATGCTGGGACCAAATCCGTCGGTAACCGTGCCTGCTGTGATTGGTGAGATGGGAACTCTCGCGATCTCAATGGTCGACCGCACTCTGATTGCACTCGACAAGCGGGACGTTAAGGCGGCTCGCGCTCTTTGCCGCGAGGACGACGAGATCGACTCCCTTTACGACCGTGCCTATCAGGAGTTGATCTCGACCATGGTGTCCGACCACAGACACATAACCGAGGCTACCTACATGATCTGGGTCACCCACAACCTCGAGCGGATCGCGGACCGGGCCACTAACATCTGCGAGCGCGTGATCTACCTGGTCACCGGCCGTGTGGAGGAATTGAACGTCTCCAAGTACTGAGACCGGCCGCGCCCGGGTGATAGTCATCGGCCCCGCGCCAAGAATGGCCACGCAATTGAAAAGCATCTTGGCGCCGGACGAGATCGATGTCGTGTGGCATAGGCAGATCAGTGGCTTGCTTCGCGAACCGTCCGCTGATGCAGTCATCCTGGATGGTGCCGATCTTGTGGACGCCACGGCGGCAGTCCGCAGGGCGACCGCTTCTCCACTATTGGTCATTGGAGCCGACGAGCGCGCAGCTGTTACCTGCCTTGCGATTGGAGCCGACGCCTGGTTGCCTGCTGGCAGTGCTGAGCGGCTGGTTTCCGCCCAGGTGCACGCTCTCCTCAGAAAACGAGTTATCGGCCGAGTCGACGCGGTCATCGACATCGGCCGTCTTCGGCTCGACGCCGGGGCTCGTCGCGCAGAGGTCGCCGGCCGCGAGCTTCAGTTGAGGCCGCGAGAATTTGACCTGTTAAGAGTACTTGTTGAAAACAGGGGAGTGGTCTTGAGTCGCGATCGGATTCTGGCCGGTGCATGGGGCCCGCGTTTTGTCGGTGAGCCGAAGACTGTCGACGTGCACGTAGCGTGGTTACGGCCAAAACTGGAACGGAGCGGGATCCGCGTGACTACCCTACGCGGTGTGGGTTACCGTCTTGACGTACTCGATGATTGGCGACCCCGCGTTCTGTTCGTCTGCGTGCACAACGCCGGCCGTAGTCAGATGGCGGCGGCGCTCTTCAATCATCACGCTCGGGGCCGGGCCCTGGCTGATTCAGCAGGAACGCAACCCGCGGCCCGCGTTCAGCCTGCAGTCGTCGAGGTGATGCGTGAAATTGGAATCAACCTCGCGGCGGCGAAGCCACGGCAACTTACCACTGAACTTGCAGCGGATGCTACCCGCGTAGTCACGATGGGCTGCGGGGACGAATGTCCGGTCGTGAGCGCTCCCGTTGAGGATTGGGCCCTTCCGGACCCGGCCGGCCAACCGCTTGACGTAGTTAGAGGAATTCGCGACGAGATCGACGGCCGTGTCCGTGAGCTGTTATCGAATCTGCAAGCCTGATCGTCAAGCGTTCTTGATAGAGATCGTTTCTATGATCTCAGCGACTGATTCGCACTCGTCCAGGGTTGACTCAAGCAGGGCGTAGATATCTTTCCACTTGATTAGGTCCGCCGGCGTCTGATGATTGCTCACGAATAGTTTCTGCAGGGCAATCCTTGTGATCTGGTCACCATCGTTCTCGAGTTTGTGAACATTTTTCAGCACCGGATCGAGGCCGTCGAAATCCTCCAGCATGCCAAGAGCCTTGTCCAACTCGAGACCGGCCTTGGCAAGACACTCGCCGAACTCCTTGGCAGAGGCGGTGATCGCGATGATGCCGTAAAGCTCAATCTTGTCCGCAACCTCTTCGGCCAGGTCGACGACATTGTCCAGTGAGTGCGCCAGCATCAGGATGTCTTCCGGTTCCATTGGCGCGCTGAAGGTGCGGTTAGTCAAGTTGTAGATCTCGTGAGTAACGTCATCGCACTCGTGTTCGAGATCGCGAAGGCGAGGATGCCTTGTGCGCCCTTCGAGCAGCGATTTACTGAGCTCGGTCAGCGTTTCGCTAACCAGCTCGCCTTGCTGCTTGAACAGCTCGTAGAACCGGTGCTCGCGCGGAATCAAGCTCAGCTTCACGCTCTCACCATGCCGGCCTTAGAGTAAGCCAGGCTGCGAACGCGCGTTTGAGTACCCACGAGACTCAAAGCGGCTTGCGGTTGGGAACGCCAGGGCGGCGAGGGTATGCGGGCGGCGTGGCGCGGACCTTATCGATCACGACCACGGTGCCGGAACGGCGCGCGGCCGAGGGCGAGGCATGGATGGTTGCCAGCACGCCGCCCATGACCTCGATCGCATGGCCGGCAGCTGCGCGGTCCTCGCTTTCGGTCTTCTGCGCCAGGAGCCTCCCTCCGATCCGAACGAGGCCAAGGCAAAGCTCCGCCAGCACCGGCATGGGAGCAAGCGCACGCGCGACCGCAATATCGAATGCCTCCCTAAAGCGCGGATCGTGGCCCACGTCCTCCGCCCGACTGGCCACGACGTCCACACCCCGAAGACCGAGCGTCGCGCACGTGTGAACCAGGAAGGCGGCCTTGGCCTGGTCCGCCTCGATCAGGGTCAGCTCCAGCTCAGGTCGCACGATCTTGAGCGGAAGGCCGGGCAAACCCGCCCCCGAGCCGACGTCGACCACCTTCCGAGCGTCGCCGAGGTGATCGACGAGGACGAGGCAGTCCACTATCAAGCCTGGATTGGGTCGAGCCACAAGGCCGGGCCACTCCGCAATCATCTTTGCGAGCTCAAGCAGCTTAGAATCGTTCACGACATGCCCATCTACGAGTATCGGTGCGAGAGCTGCTCCAAGACGTTTGATCTGCTGACCAGGTTCGCAGAGAGGGACGTGGCGCAGGTATGCCCCGCCTGCGAGTCGACAAGGACGCGGGTGCTTGTCTCGAGCTTCGCCTTCGCGGGCGCCGGCGACTCCTCTTCGGTTCTCGACCTCGGGAGCGGAGAAAGCGCCGGTGGCTGCTGCGGGGGCTCCTGCGGCTCCTGCGGCTCCAGCCCGAACTAGCGCACCAGCTTGCTCTACCCGGTCACGTACCGGGTCAACGCCGCCGGCCACATGGAGGTGGGCGGGTGCGACCTCGTCGACCTGGCTCACGAACACGGCACGCCGCTGTACGTGTACGACGAGACGACGGTGCGCCAGCGGTCCTCCGAGTACATCGCTGCCATTGGCTCGGCCGGCCAGGTCCTCTACTCGGCCAAGGCCTTCGCCTCGCCCCAGTTCTTACGCGTTGTCGCTGATGAGGGCCTGGGGCTGGACGTTGTCTCGGAAGGCGAGCTCGACCTCGCCCTGAGGTCCGGCTTCCCCCGAGATCGACTTCACTTCCTCGGGAACAACAAGAGCCGTCAGGATCTCGACGCCGCATACAGGGCCGGCGCGACCATCGTCATCGACGGGGCACACGAGTTCGACCTTCTGAGAGAGGTGATACCCGAAGGCAAGCGAACGCCCGCCATGCTTCGCATCTCGCCCGGAGTCAAGCCCGACACGCACGATCACATCTCAACCGGACAGCTCGATTCGAAGTTCGGATTCTCGATCGAATCAGGAGCGGCGCGCAGGGCCGTCGAAGAAGCGCTGCGGCACCCGCGCATCGAGCTCGTCGGACTGCACTCGCATATCGGCTCGCAGATCTTTTCCCTCGGCGCCTACGAAGACGCGATGGCGATCATGCTCGATCTTCTCGTCCAGCTTCGTGATGAGCTGGGGTTCGAGCCGCGCAAGCTCGGCGCCGGCGGCGGGTTGGGGATCGCATACACACGCGATGACGATCCGCCGACCCCCCGCGAATTCGTGACGACTGTGCGCCATGCGCTCGAGTCAGGCTGCGCATCGCGTGGCCTGTCGGTCCCGCAGCTGCTCGTCGAGCCCGGTCGGTCGATAGCCGGGCCGGCCGGCGTTGCCCTCTACACCGTCGGTTCGATCAAGGACATCCCCGGCGTGCGCCGCTACGTCGCGGTCGACGGAGGGATGGGCGACAACATCCGCCCCAAGCTCTACGGCGCCCGGTACGAGGCCCTGCTGGCGTCCTCTCCCGATCGTGCGGCTGACGGAAAGGTGACGATCGCCGGCAAGTACTGCGAATCGACCGACATCCTCATCACCGACATCGAGATGCCGGAGCTCAGCGCAGGCGACATCCTCTGCGTGCCGGCGGCAGGCGCCTACTGCCTGGCGATGTCGAGCAACTACAACGGCATGCCGCGACCGGAGGTTCTCATGGTTCGGGACGGCGCCGCCCGCGTGATGCGGCGGCGTGAAACCCTCGACGACCTCGTCGCGGCCGAGGTCTTCTAGAGCAGCTACGTCCCTACAGGTACTGAGTTCGACGGCGGCAGGCAGCTGCCGAGGCAGGCGATGACGTACGCCTGGCCGAACAGCGGCGGGTTCGTGGGTTGGATGCCGAGCGGCGTGTTGAAGGTCACCGTCGAGATGCTGCTCCGAGGGACCGAGACCACGACCCCAGGCTGAGACTTTCCGTTCTGAAACACATACACGGTCACAGAGCCGCCATAGAAATTGTGGAACGTAACGGTGGTCTTCCCAAAAGCTTTGACCGAGACGAGGGTGATGGAAGCATTTGGCGTTGCCCTTGGGGAGGGCGAGTGCGTCGGGGTCGGACTCGGACTCGGATGCGGCGTCCGGGTCGGAGTGGGGCTGGTAACCGCCCTTGGCGTCCCGGTGGGAGTCGGTGACGGCGTTGTCCCCGGCGTTGGACTGGGAAGGGAGCCGGCCGCGACCACCGTGATCGCAGCCTGAACGTGACATGAGCCACCCCAGCAGAGGAGGACATGATGGGCACCGAGGCCGATGTCAATCGGGATGGTGATGTCCTGGGTGAGGTTGCCACTCTCGGCCGCCCGGAAAGGAAAGGCATACAGCTGGCTCAACAGATGTATCTCTCCGACCTGGTTTGCCGGCAAATGTGTGGCGCTCACGGTCACGATCTCGCCAGGGGCGACGACGCCGCTGGACAGCGAGATCGTCGGTTTCTGGCTCGCGGCCGCGCAGATGCCTGCTGCGAGCAGCACCAGCAACAAGACCAAAATGCCGGCCAGCACCTGGTAAAGGCGCCGGCGCGACCTTCTCGCCTTGACAGGACCCACCGGCGGCATCCGTGAGGTGATCGGCACCGCGACGGCGACGGTGGGAGCGGTGGCAGACGCTGTCTGGGCCGTTGTCAGGACCGGCGCCAGAGGCCTGGTCGCCGCGGCCGCCAGGACCGCCGTCCGCTCAGCCGCGGGCACCGGCCCACCGGCCAGGGCGGAGGCCAGAGCGTCGACGAACGCCGAGCAGCTTTCCCACCTCGCGTCGGGGCTCTTCGCCAGCCCGCGCATGATCACAGCATCCACGGAGGCACTTAGCGCAACGTTCCTGGAGCTGGGAAGGGGCGGCTCGCGGTGCACGTGCGCGTACAGAAGCTCGAAGATGCCCTCGCCGTCGAACGGGATCACGCCCGCGAGCATCTCGTATGCCATCGTCGCCAGCGAGTAGCGGTCGGCGGCCGGGCCCACCTGGTGACCCATCACCTGCTCCGGTGACATGTAGGCGGGCGTGCCGGTGGTGACACCGGTCATCGATTTCACCGACGAGCCTTGAAGCAGCTTGACCAGGCCGAAGTCGGCGAGCACCGGCATCCCGTCCTTCTCCAGGAGCACGTTCGCCGGCTTGACGTCCCGATGAACGATCCCCAGGGAGTGCGCGTAGTCAAGGCCGGCTGCGATCCCGCGGAGGAACTTCAGTGCGGTCGGCGGGTCAAGCGGAGCCTCCTGCATCCTGGTCGCCAGGCTGCCGCTGGGGACGTACTCCACCACCATGTAAGGAGTCCCCTCGTACTCGCCGAAGTCGAACACGTTGACGATGTTGGGATGGCGCATCTGGGCGATCGCCTGCGCCTCGTGGCGGAAGCGGGCAGCTGCGTCAGGGCCCGCGGCGATGGCCTGGAGCACCTTGACCGCGACCGAGCGCTCGAGCTGGGCGTGGTATGCGCGGTAAACGAGGCCCATCGCACCCTGGCCTATGAACTCCTGGACGTCATACGAGCCGAGCTTGGTTCCTGACTCGATCGGCACGGCCAATGATTATGGGGTTCGGCTCCCTGGCTGGAAACGGCTTAACGCTCGGTTTTCCAGCCTCCACGGCCCTGCCTGCGGACCGCCACCAATCCAGCCAGGATCGATAGAGCGATCTCGCCGGCAGTGATCGACCCGAGATCCAGGCCTACGGGACTCTGGATCCGAGCGATGACATCTTCAGCCACACCTTTTTCGCGCAGGGCTTCCAGGTGGTGCCCGGTGTGACGCCGGCTTCCGACGAGACCGATGAAGCGGGGCTCATGCGGAAGGAGAGCTTCGAGGGCCATGACGAGGTCTGCAGCGTCGTGGTCCGTATGCACTGCGTAGACCTCGGTGCCCAAAGCCGCAGCAAGGTCATTCAGCGAACCTATCGCCGCCGGCCATTCGGCGCCTTTGAGCCTTTCCGGCCGCGTTTCCACGAGGATCGCCCGGAAACCGACCTCGGGGGCCCAGCGCAGCAGCGAGTCCGCTACCGGCGTTGCTCCGAAGACAACCAGTGTGGGCGCGGGCGCGTGGGGCTCGATGTAGACCTCAATCGAACCGAGGTTGTGGCGGTAGGTTCGCAGCGCGGGGGCACCGGCTGCGGCGACCTCGCCGGCATCCGCCAGGGCTGCAGCGTCGAACTCGCTGCAGCCAAGCGTTCCCGCAAGCGTCGCCGTGCGTGACATGAGGAGCTTTGCCCCAGCGTGTGAGGGCGGGTGTCCGTCGAGCTTGATCACCGTCGCCAGCACGACCTCCTCGCCGAGTGCGAGACGTTGGGCGACCTCTTCCTCGACGCTACGCACGGGCGCCCGCCCGCGTGAGAGCCGACGCGATGATCGCGCGCGCGCGCGCGAGCTCCTCGTCGGTCGTGTCGTATCCCGTGGTGAGCCTCAAGCTCCCAAGCGCCTCGTCGAGGCCGAGGCCCATGGCAAGCAGCACGTGGGAGGGGTCGAGCGAGCCGGAAGCGCATGCGGATCCGCTCGATGCCGCGACACCTGCGAGGTCGAGGGCGAGCAGGATGTCTTCACCGCGGCGGTCCGCAAACGCGCAGGTCGCGAAGTTGGGCAGCTGCGGCGCCGACCCGGTCGTACGACCACCCAGCTCCTGGAGGAGCTCGCGAAGCGAGTCCGCCTGTCGGGATGCGATCAGCGCCCGCGTCTCGCGGTTCTGAACGCACACAGCCAGGGCGGTGGCGACGGCGACAGCCGCCTGCACGTCCTCATGACCTGCCCGCCGGCCCCATTCCTGGGGTCCGCCAAACAGCAGCGGATCGAGGCGCACGCCGTTCCGCACAAAAAGCATTCCGCCACGAGCCGCGCCGATCTTGTGGCCGCTGAATGAAACGAGGTCGGCACCTGGAGGGAGCGCAATCCACCTCGGTCCGGCGCATGCGTCCACGTGCACCAGCGCGCCCAGCTCGTGCGCGCGGGCGATCACCTCGGTCACCGGCTGTATGGTGCCCACCTCGTTGTTGGCGAGGCCGATCGAGACGAGCGCCGCACCCAGCGGGATGGATCCGGGGTCTGCGCGCGCACCCTGATCGACGCCGGCTATCTCGACCGTGTGGCCCTCCGACTCAAGATGGCGGACTGCCCCGATGACAGCCTGGTGCTCGGCCGCCCAGGTCACGATCAGGCCGCGTTCAGGGAGACGGTGGCCAGCGCCGAAGATGGCGAGGTTGACAGCCTCTGTACCGGACGAGGTGAAGGTGATCTCCGACCGATCGGCCCCAAGCGCTCGAGCGGCTGTATCTCGCGCACCATCGAGCGCCGAGCGCGCGGCCCGACCCTCAGCGTGAAGGCTCGATGGGTTGCCGCCCGGGATCTCGCGAAGCGCAGCGGCAACTTCGCTCAGGACGGGCGCCGAGCCGGCATCGTCGAGATAGATCCGCGACGGGGATCGGAGGCCCAGGTAGTCAACGCGGCGCACGGATGCGCTCCGCGAGGTCAGCCGCGGCTGTGGTCGGGCTGCTGGATGAGCTCTGTGAGTGTGCCCTGGAACTTCTTCAGCATGATGTGAAGGTCGAGGATCTCGTCCACGCTTATAGGCTCTCGAGCCTCGACGGGCTCTGCCGTGGCGTCCGCCTCCACGGCGTCGATCTCCTCGACGGCGCTGCCCGCGATTGCGAGCACCACGATGAACGTCACCTGGCACTGCGCGCACGTGACCTGCAGGTGAAACCTCTCTTCCTCGTGACTGAGGACCTGGACATCGCAGCCTTTGAGGCTGCGCCCGCAAACCGGGCAGTTGTAAAAGCGGGCCCGGTCGCGGATGAACTCGATGATGCTCATCGCACAGCCATATTACGCCCGGACCCTCAGCGACGGCCCTCGATACAGGTGCAGCCATCCTGGCCGACCGCGGCCGAGTGAACGGTGCCCGCCGGCAGGACCATGCGGTCGCCAACCTTCAGCTCGAGCCGGCGATATTCTGCCTCTAGGTTGAACGTGATCGAGCCTTCCACGCAGTACAGGACCTTCTCGTAGCCGTGGCTGTGAGGCGCGTAGCGGTCTCCAGGCCCGTTTGACCACGAGTAGCAACCGCTGGCCTCCCCGCGCAGCTTCGTCATCAGCTCATCGGGAGAGGGCATCGTCACGATTCTAAGATTGCAATGGTGAAGCCTCGATTCCTCGCTGACTGCAATGTCGGGCGCCTTGCACGCTGGTTGCGCGCTCTGGGCTACGACGCCTCCTATCACCCGAGCATCGGCGACGCCGAGCTCGTCCGTGAAGCTGCGGCCGAGAGCCGGGTGGTGCTCACGCGCGATCGGGACCTCACCAAACGACGCGTGATCCAGACAGGCGTGGTACGCGCCGTGCTCATCCGCGACGACGAGGTGACCAAGCAGCTTCGCCAGGTCTTTGCGGAGCTCGGCCTCGAGCTCAAGGAGGCCCTTACGCGCTGCATCGAGTGCAACTCGGAGCTGCAGTCTCGCGTGCCGTCGACCGTCGCCGAGCGCGTGCCCCCGTACGTTCGCCTCACCCAATCGCGCTACTCGGAGTGTCCGGAATGCGGCCGCATTTACTGGGCGGGTACGCACTGGCAGCGCATGCGAGAGGTCCTGGCGGGACTGTGAAGGACGTTCTGCGAAGGCTCCTGGCGGGCGAGCTCACCGAGGACGATGCGCTGGCCGAGCTGCGGACGATCCAGCTCGAGGAGCTCGGTGGACGCGCAAGGCTTGATCTCGGCCGCTTCCTGCGTCGCGGCCTTCCCGAGGTGGTCCTGGCCAGTGGAAAGTCTCCTTCGGATGCGGCCCGGTTGGTGCTTGCGATGGCTGAACGTCAAGGCCAGGGGCTGATCAGCCGCATGTCGGAGGCCCATCAAGCGGCGGTGCAAGAAACTGCCGCCGCTGCCGGAATGCAGGTGATTCGGTATTCGGACTCGACGCGCGTCATGCGCAAAGGGTTCAGCCCTGAGCCGCTCGACGGAAAGGTAGGCCTCTTGACGGCGGGAACGTCGGACGTGCGGGTCGCGGAGGAGGCACGCATGGTCGTGGAGGCGTGTGGGCTGAGCGCCAGGTTGGAGGCTGATCTCGGCGTGGCCGGCCTTCATCGGTTTGTCGGGCCGCTCGCCGCCACGCTCGAGTGGGGTGCTGACGTGATCGTCGTTGCAGCCGGCATGGACGGAGTGCTGCCGGGCCTGGTCTGCGGTCTCATCGACCTCCCCGTGATCGGGCTTCCTGTCTCCACCGGGTACGGGCGCGGCGGTGGAGGCGAGGGTGCTCTCACGACGATGCTCCAGTCATGCTCGACAGGGCTTGTGGTGGTCAACATCGACAACGGTGTCGGAGCCGGAGCCGCGGCCGTCCTGATCGCTCAGCGCCGCCTTCGTGGACGAAGCCAGGCTGCGACCGCGAACACGACCGCCCCCAAGATCAGGGCGCCCGCGAGGATAGGGAACATTGCACGCGACGCGTCGGTAGCGCCGACCAAGCCGAAGGTCAGACCGCCCAGCACGACCGCGACGCCCACCAAGGCGAGGAGCCAGGGAAAACCTTTACGCCTCCGGCCGTAGAAGAGCAGCCACAACCAACTGGGCCGCTTCTTCGGTTGGCTCACAGCAGCCCTGGCAGCTCGCTCAGTGAAGCGATTGTTGGGACACCGTCGGGTGGGGAATCGGTCGCATGGGCGGTGCAGATGACAGCGCGCATTCCAACCGCACGCGGTCCGTGGTAATCCTCCCGCACGCGATCGCCCACGAAGAGTGCTTTGTTCGCAGGGACCCCGACAGCTTCGAGCGTGGCGCTGTATATCTCGGGCGCGGGTTTGCGCCGGCCGAACTGGCTCGAGAAGACAACGGCGTCCGCGAGCTCGCCGATTCCATTGGCGTCCACCTGGCGCCGCATCATCTCAGGCGGGAACGGAGCATTCGAGCACACAGCGCGCTTGATGCCGTGCGCGCCCAACCATGACAGCACAGGCAGGGCGTGAGTATCAACCAGAACTGCGCGGTCCCAGCACTGCTGCTCCTGGTCCAAGATCTCGTCCAGAAGGTCGTCGGGTAGGGCCAGTCCGGCTTGGTGCCAGGCAGCGCGATACACGTCGACGAACCTCACCTCATCCTCGCCTGGGCTCTCAATGTGCTCCTCGAGCGGGAGCAGCACGTCCCTCATGATCGCCTCTGCATCCGGCGCCGTCGTGCCGAGCACTTTTTCTATCCGGGGCCGGAAGCCGCGCAGCACCTCGAGCAGCTCCTCAGTCGGGTAGGAGAAAGTGACCAGCGTGCGGCCGTAGTCGAAGAGCACGGCGTCAACCTCGGGCATCCGCATATCCTGAGCGCGTGCCGCCACGGAAACGCCTTACGCACCTCGATGAGCGCGGAGCGGCACGCATGGTCGACATCGCCGACAAGCCTTCCACTGTGCGGGAGGCCCTCGCCGAGTGTCTCGTTCGGATGTCGCCCAGCACTCTTCGCGCGGTCAAGGCGGGCACACCCAAGGGCGATGCGCTGCAGGTTGCGCGGGTCGCGGGCATCATGGCCGCCAAGCGAACCTCCGAGCTGATCCCACTCTGCCACCCGCTGCCGCTGACGAGCGTGACGCTGGATTTCGAGTTCGTGCCTGGCGCGGTGCGAGCGCTCGCGAAGGCCCGCGTCGTGGGCCAGACAGGTGTCGAGATGGAGGCGCTGACCGCAGCCGCGGTTGCGGGCCTGACCCTGATCGACATGACGAAAGGCATCGAGCGTGGCGTATCCATCGAGTCGGTCAGGTTGCTTGAGAAGTCGGGTGGGCGCTCGGGAACGTGGAAGCGAGCGCCTGGCCGCGGGCCAAAGCCGTGAACCGCGCGCAGGTCATCACAATCAGCGATCGCGTCGCCACCGGGGCGATGAGGGACGCCAGCGGACCGGCCGTGGTCGCGCTGCTGAAGCAAGGCGTTTTCGAGGTGACCGGCCCCGTGGTCGTGCCTGACGACAGCATGCTGATCACCGACGCGATCATGTCCGCAGTCTTGGGCGGGGCGGCCCTGGTTGTGACGACGGGTGGCACTGGTCTGGGACCCCGCGACGTCACACCGCAGACGACTGCCACGTTGTTCGACTACGAGGTGCCCGGGATCGGGGAGCAGATGAGGAGGGCCGGCGTCGCGAGCACGCCCATGGCGGCACTGTCGCGCGCCATGGCCGGCGTGGTCGGCCGGACGCTCGTCATCAACCTGCCTGGCAGCGTAAACGGGGCGACCGAGTCGCTCGAAGCGGTGATGCCCATCATCGGTCATGCCGTACAGCTGCTGGCCGGCGACACCGCGCATTGACGCCAGTCGCGCACCGGCGCAGATGAACCTGAACGCCGATCTGGGTGAGGGAGGGGGTGACGACGAGGCGATCCTCAGCTTCGTGGACAGCGCCAACGTGGCCTGCGCAGCCCATGCAGGGTCCATATCGATCTCGATCGCAACCGCGTGGCGATGCCGCCGGCTCGGGGTCGAGGTCGGAGCCCACCCCGGCTACGAAGACCGCGCGGGCTTTGGCCGCGTGGAGCGCGCCCTGACTGCGGTTGAGATCGAAGCGCTCGTCGCGTACCAGGTCGCAGGCCTGGCCGCCGTCGTCCCGATCGCATACGTCAAGCCCCACGGGGCTCTGTATCACCGGTGTCAGCGGGATCCCGCTGCAGCCGATGCCCTGGCTCGAGTCGCAGCGTCGCACCAGGTTGGGCTGCTCGGCCAACCGGGGTTCGAGATCCTGGCGGCCGCCGGCCGCGCCGGAATTCCCGCCTATCGCGAGGGTTACGCGGACCGGCTCACGATGCCGGATGGCAGCCTTGCGCCACGGACGGAACCGGGCGCGGTGCTGACTCCGGCTGCGGCGGCAAAGCAGGCAGTAGTCCTCGCCACGTCGGGCCAGTACGACACGATCTGCATCCACGGGGACAGCAAACGCGCGCCCGCGGTCGCGTCGCGAGTGCGGCTCGCACTGCGCGAAGCCGGCGTGGAAACCGGGCCGCTGGCGCCAGGCCTGTGAAGCGAAGCGCCGGCGACCCCCCAGTCATCTCAGAGATCGATGACCTCGAAAGCCTCCGCGAGCTGGAAGAGCTGTTCAGCTCGATCTGGCAAAGACCGGGCGAACCCCCGATCAATTCCGACATCCTCAAAGCACTGGCACACTCCGGCAACTACGTGGTGGGTGCTCGTGCCGGCAAGCGCATGGTCGGAGGTCTTGTCGGATGGTGGGGTGGCTCGCCGGCGCACGAGGTTCACATGCACTCGCACATCCTCGGCGTCGTCGAGGAGAGCGGCATCCGCGGTCTTGGGTTTGAGCTCAAACAGCATCAACGCAGCTGGTGTCTCGAGCGGGGCGTGAAGGTCATGGAATGGACTACCGATCCGCTGATTCGCCGCAACGCCTACTTCAATCTTCAAAAGCTTGGAGCCCTCGCCAGCGAGTACCTGGTCGACTTCTACGGAGTGATGGAGGACGGCCTGAATGCCGGAGAGGAGTCGGATCGCCTGCTGATCAGGTGGCAGCTCGACTCGTCTCGAGCGGAGTCGGCAGCTGCCGGCACCGCCGGCGAAGCCCAGGTTGAGGATCTGCTCCGTGAAGGAGCTGAACCCGTGCTCTCTGTCGGTCACCGGGACCAGCCGGTGGCCCGGTCGTCCACTGCTCGCGTCCTTCTATGTCAGGTGCCGGACGACATCGTTGCGCTCAGGCGCACCGATCCGGCCGCGGCGCGCTCATGGAGGTTCGCCGTGCGTCGAACGCTCGCCGATGCATTCAAAGATGGATTCCGGATAACGGGGGCGACGCGCACCGGCTGGTACGTGCTCGAGCGATAGGTCACACTTTCTGAGTGCTCGCGGTTGGGGACAAGGCGCCGGATTTCAAGCTGCCGACCACCGGTGGCCATGAGCTGACCCTCGACGAGGCGCTTGCGAAGCACAAGTCCCTCGTCTTCCTTTTCTATGTGCTCGATTTCACTGGTGGTTGAAGGAGCGAGCTGACCGAGTTTCGGTCCAGGCACGAGGCGGCGGTCGCAGACGGGATCGGCATCTACGCCATCAGCGTGGACTCAGTGTTCTCGCACGAGGCCTTCGCCAAGGAGCTGGGTGGTCTGCCCTTCGAGCTGATCGCTGACTTCGAACGCACGATGGTCACCGATTACGGAGTCCGGCGCGACGACGTGGTCGGATACAAGGGGATGGCCAAGCGTGTCGTGTACGTCATCGATCGGTCCGGCACCGTGCGGTGGGTATGGGAACGATCGCGCGAGCAGACGCTTCCCGATTACGACCTTGTGCTCGCTGAAGCCAAAAAGGCCGCCGAGACCGAGCTCTAGCGCAGCGAATCCAGGGCGCTCTCGAGTGCTCTGCGCATCTGGTTTGCGCGCTCGACCTTGACTTCGGCAAAACGAACGTCATCCCCCGGCAGCAGCTGGGCGGCGATCGGCAGCGAGGCGCTGACCACAGTCGCGACCACTGGATACCCGCCCGCGGTCTGGTGATCGGCCATCAGGAGGATGGGCTGCCCGCTGGGCGGCACCTGCACCGCTCCTGCCACCAGGCCGAACGACAGGAGGTCTTCGCCTGAAACGGTTAGCTTTCGGCCTTCGAGTCGATACCCCATCCGGTCGGAATCGCGGCTCACCTTGTAAGTCGATTCAAAAAGGAGGGCGCGGCTCTCGGGGTGGAGGCGTTTGGCATGAGGCCCGGCGATCGTGAGAAGTGTGTGGTCGCCGTACATGGGACGCAACTGTTCCGCCAAATGGTGGCCGGAGACCGCCGGCCTTCTCGGCTCGCCGGAGGTGGAGACGATATCGCCCGATTCGAGAGCCCGTCCACGGAATCCCCCGCGCGCGGCCATTAGATTCGTTGACAGCGACCCGAGCCAGCGGTCCGCCTCGACGCCGCCCGCCACCGCGATGTATGCGCGCGCGCCCGTGCGCGTGGCGCCGAACGCAAGCCGGTCGCCGGCGGCGAGGAAGATGCCTGTCCACGCCGGCGCCAGGGCGCCGTTGACGTGCAGATCGAAGTCCGCGCCGGTGACCGCGACCAGGCATGTGTCTTCGGCGACCAGGTGAAGGCCGCCGAAGGTGCATTCCAGCGTCGCGCGACCGGGGTCGTTGCCGACCAGCAGGTTCGCAGCCGAGTGTGCAAATCGATCCATGGCCCCGCCGGCCGGCACTCCAGAGCTGATCGCATTGGGGCGCCCGAGATCCTGGACGGTGGTGAGGAGGCCAGGCTCCTCGACGCGCAGCGTGGGGGTCAAGTCTGGATCGAGAAGAACTTGACGCGGTCCCCAGCGCGAAACAGGCATGGCGGGTCGGAATCCGGCAGGAAGAGCTTCACGTTGGTATGACCGATCAGGTGCCAGCCGCCAGGGGTTGACAACGGATAGATGCCGGTTTGACGGCCCGCGATCGCCACCGACCCTGCAGGTACCTGCGTTCGAGGCACGGGACGCCTGGGGAGCACGAGCTCCTCGGGCAGAGGGCCGAGATAGGCCCAACCGGGTACGAAGCCGACGAGGAACACCCGGTAGATCGGTTGTGTGTGGAGCTCGACGATCTTTTCGGCTGAGAGCGCGAGCTGCGCCGAGGCGGCTTGCATATCCGGCCCGTCATAGGTGACGGGGATCCGGTGCAGGCGGCCTGGCTCAAGCATCGGTGGGCGCTTGGCGGCCAGCCTCTTGATTGCAGAGGCGAGCGAGTCGTGCGTTGCCTGGTCCGGGTCGAAGTGGACTGTCACGCTGGCGTAGCCCGCGATCGCCTGGCGGACATCACGCCGCTTCTTGAGTGCCGCTGCCAGGGCGATGGCGCGGGTGTTGATCGCTGTATCGAGCCGCGTGCCGAGCTCGGCCAGCAATGCCGTGTCACCCAGCGGTTGGATTCGCAGCCTTGCGGTGGAGCGCGGCGGTGGCATGTGCGCTGACAAGGATGGCGTAGAACACGCCCGGGACGATACCCAGGCAAAGAAGCCCGACACATGCGAGCCCAAGCGCCCATGCGGTGACGATGGCAGCGATGGCGATGTTCCAGGTTGCGAAATCGCGACCAACACCGCTGAGCGCCGCAGGAAAATCGAACAGGTCGAGCGGGCGGCCGCTTGTGGCAAAGCGAGCCGTCGCATGCGGCATCAAGAGCAGCATCACGAATCCCCATGGCAGCGCAAGCGCGAAGAAGGCGGCCAGATCGGCGTAGAGCCGCGAAAGAGGTGGATCACTAATATGCCAAAGCTGTGCATGGTCGATGAGCTGCGCGATCGGGTTCAAGACGAGCGCGAAAGGGGCTGTGATGAGCAGGACGGCGAGGGCGACCCAGAAGCCATCGGTCAGCAGGCGGGCTGATGCCACCCAGCGGGGAAGCCCTGCGGCCGCATCGATCGACGCCGACCGCGTCGCAGCGACGGCATAACCGAGAAGAGGCACGAACGCTATGGGCAGGATCAGCACCATCACCACACCGACCAACCACCTGGGCAGCCAGTCGCCGCGAAAAGGCCATGCGAAAGACGCAGCAACGAGGTTCACGAGGCAACCTTAAGGTCGCCAATCGGACGCGAGGGCGTTACCCGCCGGTCGGGTGCTGGGCGTGCTCCGACGGCTCGACCTCGGGCGGGGGTCCACCGCCTGAGTACTGGTCGTTGACCTGGACGACCTCCTCGCCGGGGGCCTGATCGCTGGTCTGCGGCTTCGCAGTCGGTGCAGCTCCGGCCGGCTTTCGCTTGCGCCTGCGCATGCCCCAACCGTACACCGCCGGCGATGGAAGGTTCAGGCCCGCGTGACGCGAACCTCCACCTCACCGTCGGACGAGGTGACCTCAACGTCTCCCGCGCGCAACCTCATGCCGTTGTCGAGTCGCCTCGCGACGATGGCGCCTTCGAAGACAAGTTCCGCGAAACGCTCGCGCCCTTTGCCGCCCATCCGGACTACGACCCCGGCCGGGCTGCGCCATACCCCCTCGCCCGCCACTTTGAAGCCTGCAGTCACAAGCTCGCCAACTCGTTCGGGGATCGCGCTTGGCGGCACCACTGTCGGCCGGCTGGCAGGTTTCGCGGCGGCCGGGGACTCTCGCGGTGCAGGTTTGCGGAAGCGCGCCTGCTCCAGGGATAGGCGCAGCAGCTCGGAGCCTTCCTCCTGCTCGAAGAAGGCCGAGGAGATGCGGCTCGAATCACGGGAGCGCCTGATGCAGTTCGCGCAATCGGCGGTAACGTCCACGCCCGAATACGAGCCTGGGGCAAGCGTCTGTCCGCACAGCGTGGTGACCGGGCCGCTCTTGGGCACGCGCGGCGTGAGATGGATCCGCCCGCCGTTCTTGCGCCGAACCGACTCGAGTCGAATTCCCGGGACGCTCATGCTCCGGACGATGCTAGAGCAGTGACTCATTCCCGGCTTCTGAGGCTGGCCGCCGAGAATGCTGCAAGCGTGACGATCGCTGCGGCGGACAGGACGGCCGGAGCCCACCTGATGCCCAGCTCTGCGATCGCCACCCCAATTCCGCCCGGGATCACCACCCCACCCAGCATCGCGGCGAGAAACAGCCACGAGGTCGAGCGCGAGTCGCCTGGCCGGAGCTTGGCGAGCCACGCAATGCCGGTCGGAAAGATGGGAGCGATCGCCAAACCCGTGACTATGTAGGCGGCTGGGGCGGCCCGGCCGCTGAGCGCGACGAGCAGCGCGACGGATGCGATCGCTGAACCGGTGATGACGACCGTCGGAGGCGCCACCCTCTCCGGGATCAGGGCGGCCAGCAGCCTGCCTACGGCCGTCGCCAACCAGAAGCCGGATGTGAGCGTCGCCGCATCCAACGACCGCACGCCAACCGATTCGAGATGCGACGGCATCCAGCCACCGACGCCGATCTCGGTGCCGACATAGAAGACGTATGCGACCAGGAAGATGCCGACCAGGATCCCCGGCGGGGCGCCTGCCTTTCGCGGTGTGACGGGGAGCCGCCCCGAGATGCCCGCCGAGACCGGGACCAGGACGGCAGCAAGCACCGCCGCGCCGAGGTAGAGCATCACAAAGTGGCCATGGCCGAGCCTCGAGATGAGAATCGGGCCGGCGACGGCGCCGAAGCCGTAAGCGCCATTGAGTCCGTTCAGCAAGGCGGGTCGCCCGCGCCCCTCACTGTGGGCGACCAGCTGGTTCAAGCTCAGGTCGAGGCCGCCAAACCCCAGGCCGATCACGAACGCCCCGGCGAGGAGGACCGACCAGGAGGCCGCCAGGGCAACGCCTGCGCAGCCCAGGCCCACGCAACCCAGCGCCGCCCACACCGGAAGCCGGCCGGCAGTCCGCTCCATCGCCCAGATAGAGACGACGACACCGATAAATGCGCCGGCAAAGTGGGCGATGAACACCTCGCCGGCCACGGGCAGAGTGATTGCGAACCGCTTCGCAAAGTATTCGAGCAGGGGTCCGTAAGCGGCGACCAGGACGCCCATGAGCAGGAAGCTGGCCGCGACAGCGGCCAGGGCGCTCGTGGACAGGATGATCCGATCCCCCGCGCGGCTCGTGTCAGGGCTGGTTTCGACGTCCGCCACCGGAACATTCTTACGGGATGCGCCGCCTATCATCGAACGCGATGTCCCTTAAGGTCCTGGCGTTCGACGGCGACGACACCCTTTGGCACAACGAGTCGCGGTTCCATCTCACACAGGCCGCGCTCCGCGATCTGCTGCGCCGGCATGTGCCAGACGCCGACGTTGACGCCCACTTGTTCGAGATGGAGATGCGCAACCTAGGCCTGTACGGCTACGGGGTCAAGGCCTTCACGCTGTCGATGCTGGAGACGGCGATCAAGTTGACCGAGGGCCGGATTCCGGCCGCGGATCTACAGGTGATCCTCGACTGGGGGAAACGCATGCTCACCGAGCCGACGGAGCTCCTCGATTGCGTGCAAGAGACGCTGCTAGACCTGAGCGCACGCTACTCGCTGCTGCTCATCACCAAAGGAGATCTTTTCGACCAGGAGAGCAAGCTGGCACGCTCCGGGCTGGCAGACCTGTTCTCGGGAGTCGAGATCCTGAGCGACAAGACCGTCGATTC
Source organism: Candidatus Dormiibacterota bacterium (assembly GCA_030948325.1). Next base: position 3,978 of record JALZAL010000157.1, on the reverse strand, counting down.
GTACGGTTCGCTCCTGAAACGTCGTGCGATCAAGCCCGAGGAGTTCGTGATGGTCGGCAACTCGCTGCGCTCTGACATCGCCCCGGTGGTGGCGATCGGAGCCAGGGCGGTGCATATTCCCTACCACGTGACCTGGAATCACGAGCACCTGCCAGATGAATCGCTGCCTCGTTCCGGCTGGTACAGGTTAGGCGGGATCGGAGAGCTGCACGCGCTGCTGGAAACTTTTGATCACGAGACCTCATCGGCGGACACCTCAGACGTTCGGGCAGGACAAAAAGGCAGCGGGTGACCGCCGGCGGTTGAACCCCGGCTCAGGCCGGTGGTTTCGCGGGTCCGCCGGCGCCGCCGGTCATCAGCAGCCCTAGCCGCTCCTCAGGTGTGTCGGGCGGCTCGATGCTCACGATCCGTCCTTCGTAGAGAACCGCAATCCTGTCGGACAGCGACGTGATCTCTTCGAGCTCTGCTGAGACGAGCAGGACGGCGGTGCCTTCGTCTCGCTGCGCGACCAGGCGCCGGTGAATGAACTCGATGGCGCCGATGTCGACCCCGCGCGTCGGCTGCGAGGCCAGGAGCACCCGCGGCCTGGTGCCCATCTCGCGGGCGACGACGATCTTCTGCTGGTTGCCTCCGGAAAGCGCGCTCGCCTCCGTTTCGATGCCCGGCGTGCGGATGTCGAACTCCTTGACCAGCCGCGTGGCCCAATCGAGGATCGCGGCGAGCCGAAGCACCACGCCGCGCCACGAGAAGGCTGCGGAACGCTGCCGGCCGAGCATCAGGTTCTCGGCCACCGTGTAGTGAAGCACGAGGCCGACGCTCCGGCGATCCTCGGGAATGTGGCCCACGCCCAGCTCGCGCTCCTCGCGAGCATTGGCGGCTGTGACGTCGTGGTCTCCCAGCAGGACGCGCCCGCCGGTGGCTGGCCGCGTGCCGGCCAGCACCTCGACCAGCTCGCTCTGGCCGTTGCCCTCGACACCGGCGATGCCGAGTATCTCTCCTTGATGGAGCTCGAAGGAGATTCCGCGTAGCGCCGGCACCCCGCGGTCGGAGGCGGCGGCGAGGTCCTCGACCCGGAAGGTGACGGGTCCTGGTTTGGCCGGTTTCTTGTCGACGCGGAGCAAAACTTCGCGTCCGACCATATGAGTTGCGATCTCCTGCTCGTTGGTCTCTTTGGTGACAAGCTGGCCGACGACCTTGCCGCGCCTCATCACCGTTATGCGGTCTGAGATCTCGAGCACCTCGCGCAGCTTGTGGCTGATGAAGATGATCGTCCTGCCCTCCTTGACCAGGCCGCGGAGGACCGCGAACAGCTCGATCGTCTCCTGCGGCGTGAGCACCCCCGTGGGCTCGTCGAGGATGAGGATCCTGGCTCCCCTGTATAGGACCTTGACGATCTCGGCTCGCTGCTGCAGGCCGACTGGCAGGTCGCCGGTGCGGGCATCCGGGTCCAGCGCGAGGCCATAGCGGCGGGTGAGCTCGACGATCTCCTGCCTGGCCTTTCGATGGTCGTACAGGCCGCCGGGACCGACAGGCTCGCGACCCAGCATCACGTTCTCGCCGACCGTGAATACAGGGATGAGCATGAAGTGCTGGTGCACCATTCCGATGCCACGTTCGATCGCCGTGCGCGGGTCGACGATTGGTGCCGGAATACCGTCGATCAGGATCTCGCCAGAGTCGGCCTTGATGAGGCCATACAGGACGTTCATCAACGTGCTCTTGCCCGCGCCGTTCTCGCCCACCAGCGCGTGAATCTCGCCTCGCCGCACAGAGAAGTCGACATGATCGTTGGCAACGACGCCAGGCCATGCTTTGGTGATGGCGCGCATCTCAACCGCGAATTCCCCAGACGTCTGAGAGCTCATTCGGTGCCCGGTGAGTAGGGGATTCCGTCAGCGGCAGGCGGGATGCTGCGTCCGACCAGTCCTGCGAGCACCAACAGCGTGAGGACGTAGGGCAGCATGCTGAGGAAGTACTGCGACAGGTGAATGAACGAGTTGTTGTCGTAGATCGCCTGCCCCAGTCCAAAAATGAGGCACGCCACGAAAGCGCCGAGTGGTCTCCACTTGCCAAAGATCATTGCGGCGAGCGCGATGTACCCCCGGCCGTCCGTCATGTTCGGCACGAAGGTGTTCGCAACGCCGATCGCCAGGAAGGCGCCTGAAAGGCCGGAGAGCAAGCCGCTCGTGATGACCGCGCCGTACCGGATCGCGTAGACATTGATCCCGGCCGTGTCGGCCGCTTGCGGATGCTCACCCACCGCCCGAATCCGAAGCCCGAGGCGCGTCCTGAACAGGACGACCTGGACAACGACGAGCACGACGAGCGCCACGTAAACGACGACGTTTTGGTGAGAAAAGACATGGCCCAGAAAGGGAACGCGGTCGAGGATTGGAATGTCGATGTTCGGCAAGAGCTCGGATTGCCCGACATGCCCGACGTCCTGCACGCCGTAGAGCCGGTTGACCAGGAACACAGTCAGCCCGGCCGCGAAGATGTTGATGGCGATCCCGCTCACGATCTGATCCGCGCGGAACCTGATCGAGACCACCGCGTGGATCAGGGCCATCATGCCTCCCGCCAGCATCGCGACAAGCGCGGCCAGCCATGGGTTGTGCCATGCAAGGTCGGCGACCACCGCAAAGAAGGCGCCGGTCAGCATCATGCCCTCCATCGCGATGTTGACGACGCCGCTGCGTTCCGATATCACGCCGCCGAGGGCGGGCAGCAACAGCATGGCCGCGGCCGCGAGCGTGGCGTGCCACAGGTCGGCGGTGACGAGCAGGTGGAGGATGTCGGAGATGCCTGTCATCGAGGCCCCGCCTCATTTCTGGCCGGTCCCGCGGACGTCGTCGTCGCCGAGGCGGCCGCCGGCACAGCGGCAGGAGACATCGGACGCGGGCGGCCGAGTGTCGGCAGGCGCAGCTTGAGGGTACGCATGAAGTTGGCGGCAATGCTGAAGAGGATCAGCGCCTGCAAAACCTGGACCAGGCTGCTGGAGATCCCGGCATCACTCTGCATGACAGCTCCGCCCGCATGGAGGGCGCCAAACAAAATGGACGCGAGCACGATCCCGGCTGCGCTGCCCAGGCCGAGCAGGGCGACCGCGATGGCATCGAAGCCGGTGGTGTCGCTGAAGTACTTGTCGGTGAGGCCGTGGTCCACGCCCGCGATCTGAATCGCTCCCGCAAGACCCGAGAACGCGCCCGCGATGAGCATGGTCACGATGATCGTGCGGCGCACGCTCATCCCCGCGTAGCGCGCAGCGCGCTGGCTCTGGCCGACAGCGCGAATCTCGAAGCCGAGCGATGTTCGCCATAGAAGGAATGCGAAAACCGCTGCAGCGACCACAGCGATGATCAGCCCGGTATGAACGCGGTAGACGGTGGCGGGTAGCCCGAAGATGATCAACGCGTTGTCCTGCGGCAGGAAGTGCGGAAGCCGTGCATTCGCACCGATCGGCGGCGAGGCGGAAAAGCCATTTGGCGCCTGCAGCGGGCCGCCGACGATGAGGTAGCGCACGAGCCATTGCGCGATGTAGTTGAGCATGATGGTCGTCACCACCTCATGGGCGCCGACCATCGCTTTGAGGACACCCGCGATGCCGGCCCAGAAAGCGCCCGCTAGCATTCCGCCAAGCAGCGACAGTGGCAGCAGGACGGGCGCCGGCCAGTCCGCGAGTTTGATTCCGATGACCGTCGCGGCGACTGCGCCCACCAGGAGCTGGCCCTCCGCGCCGATGTTGAAGAGGCCTGCACGGAAGGGGAGGGCGACCGCGACGCCCGTGGTGATCAGCGGCGTCAGGAACACGATGGTATTGGAGATCTGGAGTGCCGGGTTCTCACCGCCGCTGCAGGCCAGGCCCAGCCCACCGCAGAGGAGGCTTTGGTAAGCGGCCAACGGGTTGCCCCCGGTGACTGCAACCATCACAGCGCCCGCGACGAACGCCAGGACCACCGATCCGACAGGTACGGTCAG
>JALZAL010000241.1 GCA_030948325.1 Candidatus Dormiibacterota bacterium | reverse complement strand
GAGTAGGGTCCAGCCACGACCCCAGAGAATGCTTACGCCAAGGAAGGCGAGGAAGATGCCAATCACGAGAAACACCACCCTCTGATAGCGCGCCACGAGCTGGCCAAGCGCCCCGACACCGCGGACGATGGGAAGCAGCACCGCCGCCACGCCCGCCGAGAAAATGAGGGCCGTGATCGGGAGCTGCCGGCGTCCTCGCTCGATGGCAACGGCAACAAAGGTGGGCAGAAGCGAGACCACGCAACATGGAGCAAACAGCGCCAGGATGCCTCCCAAAAAGGCCGCCACCAGGGAACTCGAGTAGACGAGCGCGTTCACGGGAGCCGGCGCCAGGGCAGCCATCGGCGGGGCTCGCGTTTGCCCAGCCATCGCCGCAACGCACCGTCGGAGATGCGCCCGTAGGCGGCGAAGCTACCGTCGATGTACACCGCGGGGGCGAAGGGGATGCCGTCCCGTTGAACAAGCCTCTGCCCCTCAGCGCTGTCCCAGGCAGTCTCCTCCACCACAATCGCGCGCTCACGTCCGAATTTGGCAATGACGTCACGCGCATGCTCGCAAAGCTGGCAGTCGTGCAGGGTCAGCAACGTGACCTTGAGGGGCACGGTGGCCAAGTCAGGCCTGCTTCAGAGCGTTGATAACGTCATCAACCGGGACGTGCATGGTGTCGGGGGCGAGTTCCTTCCAGCGGATGCGTCCCGACGCGTCCACTACGAAGATGGAATGGCTGTCGACCGGGCCCATGTCCATCCCGCCGGTAAGATGAAAGACGCCGAAGGCGGAACCCCAGGTATGATCGCGGTCCTCAACAATCGGAAATGCCAGCTTGAGCTGGCCGGCGAGCGACTGAGACTGCGCGAGGGGGTCGACGCTTACCGCGATCACCTGTCCACCAAGGTCCTTGATCTCCGCCACCCGGGCTTGCAACTCCACGAGCTGCTGCTGGCAGGCCCCTCAACCCGACTCCTCATAGAAGTAGACGACCACCTTCGAGCCGCGAAGCTGAGTCAGCGAAAGCGTTTGGCCGGTCGTGGCCGGCTGCCCATTGGAAGGAGCCGTGGCGCCCAGGGCGACACCTGATGGCGCGCTGGATGCACCCAAATAATTCGAGAGGGCAAAGGTAACTATTACGATCACGCCCGCGATGAAGGCCCCAGCCCCCAGCCATGGAAGGGCGCGCGACAGAGGGGTAGACCTGCTCGGCACCGGTCGGTTGGATCGGCGGCTTCCCTTCATCGAAGTACTATCGGCAAATAGTAGCACCGGACCCTAGGCACTCTCTCCAATCCGGTCCGTCGCGGACAAACGGAGACCCCCCAACGACCGTCTCGCCGGGGGTCAGCTCAGGAGACACGCATGCCTTCGCAGCTGCCGTCGCCTTTCCGGTGCTGGGTTTCCTAGTGGCCATCCTGGCGCTTCGATCCAAAGACGGCCGCTATGTGGTGGAATCGCGCCGGTGAGGCGGGAGCCAAGGCTTCCGCTGATTCGATTGGATGACACTTACGTTTATCGTCCAGAACAACCATGATGGAAGGTGATCGGCCGTATGCCTACTGACGAGATCCGTCGCGAGCGCTGGCGTCGCTATTGGGACAAGCATTCTGCGTCCTACGACAAGGAGATGCGGCTTTTCGATCGGGTACTGTTCAAGGACAGTCGAGCTTGGGTCTGTTCGAAGGCCGCGGGGGAGACGCTCGAGGTTGGCGTCGGCACTGGACTCAACCTGCCCTTCTATCCCGCGGACGTTCAGCTAACTGGGATCGATGTGAGCTCAGCGATGCTTGCAATCGCCCGGCGCCGAGCGAATGACCTCGATCACGCAGTAGAGCTCCGCGAAGCCGACGCCCATGCACTGCCATTCCCCGATGGGTCGTTTGACACAGTGGTCTGCACCTTTTCGCTGTGCGCGATTCCGGACGAGCGTCGCGCGGTTTCCGAGATGAAACGAGTGCTACGCCCTGGCGGGCGTCTCCTGCTTGCAGACCATGTCGCTGGATCGACGTGGCCCGTCCGCGCGGTCCAACGGCTCCTTGAGGTTGCCACCGTACCG
>JALZAL010000156.1 GCA_030948325.1 Candidatus Dormiibacterota bacterium | reverse complement strand
AGGACCAGCAACTTCTTCATCGCGCCAGCCCTGGCGTGTTGTCGATGAACTGCAAAACGGCCGCGTTGACTAGCGAAGGCTGCTCGTAGTGCATGAGGTGCGATGCGCCGGCGATGTCCACTCGCTGTGCGTTGGGGAGCAGTTCATGAAGGCGGTCGGTCAACCCCCGCAGTAGCGGTGGGCTCTTCTCACCCGTTAGGAGCAGCGTCGGTACAGTGATGCGACGAGCGTCTCCTTCGCTGAATGCTGGGAATCCTTCGCCCAATAGCTCGGCGCTGAGCAGTTTCCCATTTGCCTGCATTGCCTCCTTGACATCCGCCGGCAAACTCTTGTACACGTCCCGACCCAGAACTCCTCGCGCAAAGATCTGCACCCCACCCTCGAGGTCGCCCTTCTTGAAGGCCTTGATCGCCGGTCCCATGGTGGTTCCAAAGAACCTCAAGAGCGCCCCGCCGCTGCGTGGCCGGGTGAGAAGCAGCTTCACGATCTCCCGCGGCTTGGGCTGGTTGGTCACAAGGAGTGGCATCACTGGTGGCTCTTCAACCGCGAGGCTTCGGACCAGCTCCGGATACCGGAGCGCCGTCAACAGGCAGATGAAACCGCCGCGTGAGTTGCCCACGAGGTGAGCTGGGGCGGCGTCGAGTTTCCTGATCAACTCGGCCAAGTCATCGACGTGCGGCCACAACCGATCGTCTACACCGTCTGGAATGATGCGGTTGGGCCACGCGTACCTGCGGCTGTATGCAATGGCGCGATGGCTCGCCGAAAAGGGGGCCATCTGCTTCTCCCAGATCCGCAGGTCGCTGATACTGCCGTGGACTAAGATGACCGCGTCGCCTGACCCGCGCTCCACATACGCCAGTCCCGCACCATTGACAGTGATCGTCTTGTAGTCACCGGATTCGTCGCTTCTAGCCTTACGTGGTTGAGGTACCATCTGAATAGCCTCCATTGATTTGAGCATGTGCTCAGTCTGTGGAGGTGAGGCTTTTCAGCCATGACCCGTTCGGGTCATCTTTCGCCTGGTGGGCTACTTTCTGATCAGGTCGTTCTCCATCGCGTACAGCGCTGCTCCGGCGCGGGTCGATCGACCGATCTTCTCATAGATATGCCTGACGTGGTTCTTGACTGTCTCGTCCGATATGACCAGCACCGCCGCAATCCGTTTGTTCGATTTAGCGCCTGCCACCAGTCGCAGAACCTCGACCTCGCGCTCCGTCAGGCCGGCCGGCCACACGGTTCGCGTTTGGCTAGGCGAATGACCCGCGGCGGCAAGCACTGCACCCACCGCTTCACGGTCAAGCCGGCCCGCGTCAACTTCAGCTGTCAACTCCCGCGCAGCCTGTTCCGGCACCAGAGCAGGCCGATGGGGCCGCTCCTCCAGCATCGCCTGGTAGACATCAGCGGCGGCCAGCACGCGCGCACTTGTCGGGATCACCGTCGCCGGCAGGCTGCGATGGTAGCCGCTGCCATCGAGGCGCTCCTGAACCGAGCCGGCCAGAGGCGCCAGTCGGCCTAACGCCGCCGCCCGGCCGACGATCCTTTCGGTGTGGTAGGGATAGAGCCGGACCCGCTCCCACTCGCCGCCGCTAAGACGGGCAGCCTTGTCCCAGATGCCGTTGGCGACGCCCACCCGGCCGAGGTGATGCAGGAGCGCTGCCCGCCGCACTGAGGCAATATCGCTGTCGTCCATCCTCAGCCGACGTGCGGCCGACTCGGCCAGGCGAGCGACTCCGTGGGAGTGCCCCAGAGTGTAAGGAGACTTGAGGTCCGCAAAGTAAGCGAACGCTGTCGCCATATCGTCCTGCCGGGTAGCCGGGAGCCAGGGGCGGGAAGCAGGCTCGGCCTCAAGGACCTGGTCCCAAACCGACTCCGCGCTGATCGATTCCAGCAAAGAGTCTGCGTGGCGCGTGAAGGCGGCAGCCACGTCCGGTGAGAAGTCGGTGCCCGCGCGGCGCGCTACCAGCGCCTTAGCATCGACCGGATGCCCACGCTGCATTTGCGTAACGAGGGTGTGGGTGAGGGTCACGACGCAGGCGGTGATGGGGATGTTCTCTCCTCGGACGCCGTTGGGAATGCCCTTCCCATCCCAGCGCTCAAACGCGAAACCCAGCCCTTCAATCACTCCACGGCTGAGTCCCAACCGTTCGGCCAAGCGAGAGCTGACCTCGCAGTCGGCGTTGGCCATCCTCGGTCCGAAGGCCTGACCCTGGCTGAGGAAGGCGCGGATCGCTCTGACGCGTCCGGTCACTCCAGAGTCTTTGCCCAGGTGCGTGAAGGCCGCGCCCATCACCTCGCGCGGCTGCCCAAAATCCACCCCGGCGAATGCGTTCCTGAAGGCAATGTCGTTGCCGCCGAAGGTGGCCGCCTCTTCGTAGGCGAATGCGGTACAGCCGAGGTACCGGAGCAATGGCAGGTAGTAGACGTCAGAGAGGTCGGAGTCACGCAGGCCGAGGTCCGCTCCAAGTTGCACGGCCAGTAGGCAGCTGCGCAGGGCGGTCTCGGGCGCGAAGCCGTTGCCCAGGTCCGTCGCTAGCGAGAGCGCGGCCAGCAGCTCTGCAAGCCGGATGTCGTTTGTCGGAGCGGTCGAACCGCCGAACGGTGACCGATCGCCCACAAGTTCATTTTGGCTCGCCCGAGCCGGTCATAGCGCGATTGCGAACACGAAGTTCTGAAAGCTGTCGATCCTGGTGGTCTTTAGAGAATGAGGCCGGTCATCCCGGCCGTTCGGATGTGGACACGGCCGAGCGCGATAACGTGCAACCTTCCCAAGGTTGAAGTCGCGGGTCGATCCCCGTCTCCCGCTCCAATTTTCCGACAGGAGTCAGGCGGGAGCAGCCGGCTTGCGACTCCGGGCATATATGACATTCGACTCGACCTGGTGCACCTCCTCGATGGTCAAATCGGCGGAGGCATTTGTCACGCACGACCTCAGCCGCTTCCGCCCCTAGCTGGTCCACTGTATTCCGGTATCCCGTACCGAGCACTATCGACCAC
>JALZAL010000192.1 GCA_030948325.1 Candidatus Dormiibacterota bacterium | reverse complement strand
GCGCGGTGGAGAAGGCCATGAAGATCTCGCCTGAGGTGTTGCCGGCGAACGAGCCGCATCGGGCCAGACCTAATCCCGCCCGAAGGGCGAGCCGGCGTAGCTGGTGAGGCAGCATCGGCGCGTCGGTTGCGACGATGGCTATGCACGAGCCCTCCTCATCCGCCGTTTCGGGAGGCATCAGGTCCTCGATCTCACGTCCGATCGGGACGCCATCAATCGTCAGCTCAGAACGCCATCCGAAGTTCGTGAGCGTGAGACCGCCGACCGTGTACGTCTCGCCGTCGACGGTCACGACCCGAGATGCAGTTCCGATCCCGCCCTTGAACTCGAAACAAACCATCCCTGTGCCTGCACCCACGCAGCCTTCGGCCAGGAGTCCGTCCGTTGCACTTTCGAGCGCGCGGTCGACCGCCCCTGCGGGGAGAGGAAAGGCGATGGTGTCGTTGAGATAGTCGTCAGAACACTCCGCGACCACCGGCATGGTCACGTCTTCGACATCCGGGTAGTGCTTCGCGATCCAGCGCACGGTCGCCTCGTAGGCCGCTCCGATGTAGAGGCTAGAGGTCAGGATGATCGGTGACTCGAGAATCCCCCACTCGTCGAGCGCGGTGATGCCGATCATCTCGCCCCAACCGTTCAGCACCGCGGTTCCAGCGTAGACGGGCTCGCGCCACGGAAGCCCGGCATGGGGCCACAAAGCTGTGACACCGGTCCGCATGGCCCTGCCTAGATCGTCTGGGTCACGCGAGAGAGTCGTGTGGCCCACGCGGACTCCGGCGACGTCTGTAATCGCGTTCTTCTGGCCTGTTGGCAAATGGCCGAGGCGAATCCCGGCCTCGCGCGCCCTAATGCGTTCCGCTGGCACGGTGACAATCATTACTCAGTGCGCCTGGCTCACACCGCTGATCTGACGCGCTAACGAGCTCGCAGCCGCACGCGCGCTCGTATTCGCCGGATTCGATGACAACACTGAGGACGACTGGAAGCACTGTCTTGGCGGGATCCACTTGGGGCCAATTCGGCCTTCTGGACTTGGTACGTGGTCGACAATGGAACTTCTGGAGGGTCAGGCGAAAGGTGCCCGTGTCCAACCAGCGTTAGATCGGGACCTCCAGCATCGTGGCAGCACGTTTGAAGGGCAGTGGAGTTGTCAGAAGATGACGAAATCAGGAAAGTCGACTTCGACCTCACGGACAGGCAAGTCGGTGGCTGACGTCGACGCCTACATCGCGGCTGCCCCCGCGGCAGTACAACCGCAGCTGCGCAAGCTTCGCGCAATGATCAGGGCGGAGGCTCCGCAAGCCACCGAAAAGATCAGCTACGGAATCCCCTTCTATGAATATGGGGACAAGCCCAACACGTTCCAGTCGCGGCTCATTTATTTCGCCGCCCAGAAGAACCACATTGCCGTGTACCCCGCGGGCGAAGCGCAAGGGCTCGAGCAATACCTGACCGAGAGGTCGACCCTTCGCTTTCCCCTGGACAAGCCGCTGCCGATGGCGAAGATCAGGGCGCTGGTCAGGACTCGCGTCCGGGAGCGGGACCCCGGCGCTCAAGCCCGGGTAGGTCCCTTGTAAGAAAGGGCCAGGCACAGCCTGGCCCGGCAGGATCCCGCCTCTACGCAGCTGCTTTGTCTGCGAACTCGTTCGTGTAGGTCTGGCTCAGGTTGGCGGTCTTTCCCTTGAAGCTTGAGACGTATTTCTGAAGGACGCTCAGGACCGTCTCAGGGCCACCGACCGGCATCCTGCAGTCGGTACCAAAGATGGACAGCTGATTCTGCAACGCTGAAATGTAAAGGTCCTGGTTGCCGGCCATGTAGTCGGGCGGCATCTTGGCCGCGATGTCGGCGGCCGTGTGTGAGTGAATGAACTTGAGGGTCTTGACGTACGCGTTGACCAGGCGCTGCGCGACGTCTTTGTTGCTGTTCACCCAGTCGTTCTTGGCGAAGATCCCGATGAAGGGATAGTCCCCTCCGAGCGCTGCGCGGGTCGTTTCCGGCGTGCGAAGGTCGATGAGGACCTTTCCCACACCCGTTGAGACCAGCCGGGAAATCGTCGGCTCCGTCGTCATGCCGGCGTCGATCCTTTGCTGCTTGATGGCGGCGATGAACGTGTCACCTGCGCCAACGGCGACGAAGTGCTCCTTGGTCGAGTCGATGCCTGCCTTACCGAGGAGGGCCAGCGTGATGGTGTGCGTCCCGGAACCGATGTCGGTGACGCCGAGGTTCTTGCCCGCCAGGTCGTTGACCGAGGTGATCGAGCCTGCCTTTTTAGCGTCCACCATCTCGGCCTCACCGGGGGCGATGCCGAACTGGCAGATGGTCTCGATGTTCTTGCCGAGCGCGTTGAGCTCCACGGGGTGGCTGTATGCGCCTGAGCCGGCATCGACGTTGCCCGCGACCACCTCGGTCTCTGAGCCTTGGCCCGAACCTTCGTCTATAAGCGTGACGTTCAGGTTCTGCTCCTTGAAGTAGCCGAGCTGCTGGGCCAGCATGTTCGGCAGATAGATCTGCTTGCTGAGACCCCCAACCATGATCTTCAGCGACGCAGCTGCGCCCGGCGTGGTCGGCTGATTGGTGCCTCCACATGCGGCCAGGATGGTCGCGAGCGCACCGAACGCAACGAGAGTACGGCGGTCACCAAATCGCATAGACGAGTTCCTCCTTCAAATCCTTGTCTCGGTGGCGACCTGCGGTCGCCACTTGATAAGGCGGTTTTCGAGCGCGGTGATAAGCGCTTCTGCCACCAGCGCTAGGACAGCCAGGAGCAGCATCCCGGCGAATACGCCATTGGCGTCAAAGAGATTCTTGGCGCTGTAGATCAGCTCGCCGACGCCCTGCGTGGCACCGAAGAGCTCACCAACTACCGCGCCTACCAGGGCGAGACCAAAGCTCGTGTGCAGGCTCGCGATGATCCACGACATCGCCGAGGGGATGATGATTTCGGTCGTCAGCCTCCGATTGTCGGCGCCAAGGATTCGGGCGTTGGCCAGGAGGTTCCGATCAACTTCGCGAACGCCCTGGAAAGCATTGAAGAAGACGACGAAGAACACGAGGACGCGGCCGTGGCGATCTTGGACCTGATGTCGAGACCGAGCGAGATTGCGAAAAGCGCGCCAAGGACAACTCGCGGAATGGAGTTCGCCGCCTTTATATAGACACCTAGAACATCGGAAAGGAGGCGGCTGCGGCCCAGGGCCACGCCGACGACGACGCCCAGGATCGATCCGACGATAAAACCTCCAACCGTCTCCTCCATGGTCACCAGGACTTGTTCCCACAAGGGTCCGAGAGCGGTTCCCTCCGTAAACCAGGTCCACAAACGGAGAGCAAGACGGCCGACCTGAGCAAGGTCGAGCTGCCCGCCTACGTCGTCGCCAGCTGGTCCGACCAGGGCCTCCATACACGTGGGACGCTCGAAGGATTCAAACGCATCCGAAGCCGGCACAAATGGCTAACGGTGCACGGGCGCAAGAAGTGGCAGTACTACTACCAGCCTGAGAACGTCGACCGGCTGCGACAGTTCTTCGATCGCTTCTTGAAAGGAGCGAAGAACGACGTTGACTCGTGGCCAGCGGTGCGCCTCGAGGTGCGAGAGCGATTCTACGAAGGCGAGATGCGAGACGAATCGGAATGGCCCGTGGCGCGGACCCGTTACGAAAAGCTGTACCTGGACGCGGCGTCGAAAAGCCTGGCCAGGTCCGCCTTCAAGGCGGAGTCCGAGGTGCGGTATTCCGCTGATGCTGGAGCCGACAGCCGCGCCGAGTTCGTTCACCGGTTCGCGTCCCCGACCGAGCTGACCGGGCATATGAAGCTGAAACTTTGGGTACAGGCCGAAGGCGCGGACGACATGGATCTCTTCGTTGGGGTGCAGAAGCTCGACCGCAACGGCGACCTGGTGCCTTTCTCATTTCTGAACGCGCTCGAGGACGGGCCTGTTGCACTCGGCTGGCTGCGGGTCTCGCACCGTGAGCTGGACGAGAAGCGCTCGACTCCAGAGCAGCCATGGCAAGCACACCATCGCGAAGTTCGACTCCAGCCTGGCCAGGTTGTTCCCGTCGAAATCGAGATCTGGCCTTCAGGGACTCGGTTCGCGCAGGGAGAGCAGCTCCGACTCTTGGTGCAGGCCGCCGACGTCCAGCAGTACCCGCCCGGCGTCGTCTCGATGGCGCATTCGGTGACACGGAACGTGGGTGCTCATGTGATTCACACCGGTGGGAAATATGACTCTCACCTCTTGGTGCCGGTGATTCCGCCGGCCTAGCCCGTCGCTACCTCAGCCGACCTCGACGATGACTTGCGGAGTGTGGTGGAGACGCTCGACCGCACCGTCTGAATTGAGAAGGAAGTTGTCGCAGGCCCAGCTGTAGGTGCACTCTGTCGAGAAGGCAGGATGCAAGGCGAAATACATGTTGGCGGCGATCGGCATCGATTCGTCGAAGCGGATGAGTGGCCGCTCGACCATGTCATAGCCCTGACCATGAAAATGCACACGTTTTTCTTCCGGCCGTCCATGCTCGCGCATGAATCGGTTGTAGTCGTGCCAGACGCTTGCTGGATCCGCTCCGGGTTTCAGCAGTTGAAGGCAGAATCGCTGGGCTTCGAGCACGAAAGCCTGCTGCTCCGGCATCTGGTCGGTGGCTCTCCCAAGGACCGCGGTCCGTCCGAGCTCGCAGTAGAACCCTCCCGGTCCGTTGTTCTCCACGAGCAGGCTGAACTGGTCGCCCTCACGTAGGACGCGGCCCTGCAAGTGGCGGTTGACGATCTGGCCAGGCGATCCCGCAGGACTTGAATACGCGAGGAACAGCCCCTGCTCGCTGCCCATGTCATGGCCCACGTGTTCAGCGATCGCGGCTGCCTCTAGCTCGCGCATGCCCGGCTTGAGCGCCGCCACCACAGCGCCCATCGCCGCGTCTTGCGCTGCCGCAGTTTGACGAACGAAAGCGAGCTCGTCGTCGTTCTTGACCGCCTTGATTGGGTCGACCAGGTCTGAGGCGTCCACAAACGTGGCATTGGAGAGGGCGCCACGCTTGAGCGAGTCGATGAGGGCGAAGGAAATCGCCGCCGTGCCGAGCATGCCGACGGTTGCGCCTCGATAAGCGGCCAGCGCTTGCGCGGCAAGGTCCGCATCGTAGCCAGCGCTGTAATGCGCGGACGCATAGCTCGGGGTCCCCATGAGACGACCGACGCCGCGGCGAACCCCGTCGCCTTCAGCCGGCAGCCGCTGGTCGAGACCAAAGGCGCCCTGACCGACTACGGTCATCGGCTCATCGCGCGGAAAGACCACGGTCATCACGTATCCGTTCGTAGCCGGTAGGTCGGTCAAGTACTTGACGTAGCCGCCCATGAAATCGTTGTTGGCCTGAGCAATAAGGACGTCGATGCCTCGTTCGGCCATCGCCGCGCGAATGAGACGCCACCGGCGTTCGAGCTCGCGGGTCGGCATCGGGTGGTTAAGACGCTCCGATGGATCGCTCAACGTCGAACCACATTGACCATACCGTCAACATCTCCTGCCAGGAAGTGGCGAATGTTCTCGATGACGATCGGCAACGCTTCATCTGACGCCGTCGCGAAAGCAGGCCGATCGACGATGCCGTCGACGCCGGTTCCGAGTGCCTGGATCCACTTGAGACTGATGGCTTTCTCCAGCACGTGATCGGCCATGTGCGCGCCGAACGTCACCAATATGGTCGATTCTCTGATGTAAGGGTCGACCTTGCTGTGGTGGTCCACCATGTCTATTTGGAGGTGCGGAAATGCCTCGGCCAGGCCATCGCGGTATACCTTGCCGATCGGCTCCGGAAAGGTCAGCAGGATAAGAACCTTCATCACCGTGACACAACTCTTCCTAGGCGGATGTTTAAGAGCACCGGCAATCAGGGGCGGATGAGGTGGCATTGGCCACGATCAGAGCATAGGCGCCAGAGCCTGGACCGCCGCGCACGGCCGCCGCGATACTAGGGACATGACGATCAAGAGATTGGACCACGTCAGCGTCGTCGTCGACGACCTTGCAGCCGCCATCGCTTTTTTCACCGCGCTCGGCATGACGCTCGAAGGCGAGATGCCGGTCGAGGGTCCGTGGGTGGACCGCGTCAACGGGCTCAAAAGTGTTCAAGTCGACATCGTTATGATGCGGACCCCAGATGGGCACGGGCGGCTTGAGCTGACGAAGTTTCGCAATCCAAAACTG
>JALZAL010000184.1 GCA_030948325.1 Candidatus Dormiibacterota bacterium | reverse complement strand
GACCGAAGCTTGTCGTAGCCGAGTGCAGCGGTCACGCCGTCGAGCAGCGCCGCGTAGTCCCCGCCGTCGTAGACAACGCCTGGCAGCTGCGTGTCATAGGGAATCTCGTCGGCGCGAATCGCATTTCGGCGTCGCAGCTCGACAGGGTCCATGTCGAGGCTCGACGCCAGATGGTCCATCGTACGCTCGATCGCGAAGTTGCCGACCTCCCTGCCTCCGCCGCGGATGAAACCTGTTGGGCAGGCGTTGGTATAGACGAGGTCGACGTCAGCCCGGTATGCGGGCACGCGGTACCCGCAGATCAGGTGATTGGTGATCGTTGTGGTGAGCGCCGTGCCAGGACCGGCATAAGCACCCAAATCGTGCAGCAGGTGGGCCTTCAGCCCGAGAAAGATCCCAGCGACATCGACTGCGGCCTCGACGTGCAAGACGCCACCGTGCGCTTGCATTGACGAGGCCGTGTCTTCGCTGCGACCGGCGACCCATTGAACCGGCCGGCGCAACCGTCGTGCGAGAGCCGCGATGAGGATCTCTTCCGGGTAAGTCGCGCCCTTCGGTCCGAAGCCGCCACCGACGTTCTCCGCGCGGACCCTGACCTGCCTGCTCTCCACCCCGAGAATCTCTGCCACACGATCCCGCACGCCATGCGCCCATTGGGTTGAAGTCCACATCTCCCACCTGTCGGCTGTCTCGTCCCAAACGGCACAGCAGGCCCTGGGCTCGAGGTAGCCACCAGAAACCCGACCGAGACGGTATCGCTGCCTCTCGATGTGGGCCGCTTTCGCGAAAGCCGAGGCGATGTCGCCGTAGGCTCGCACACTGCTTCCTGCAACGTTGCCCTCATGCGGTGGATGCAGCGACGGCGAACCCGGTCGCAAAGCGCTCGCGACATCGCCCACCCCAACCAGCGGCTCCGTGTCGATCTCGACGGCAGCCGCCGCATCCGCGGCAAGGTAAGGGTCCACCGCGACGACGACAGCGACGGGCTCACCCACGTAACGCACCCGTCCGTTCGCCAGCACCGGCCGGCTCACCAGGTGCGAGTCGGGAAGGTCGGCGTCAACGAGCAGGCCGTGGACCTCGGGAAAGTCTTCTCTCGCGAAGGCGGCCACGACCCCTGGCATCGACAGAGCCACGTCGAGTCGGACTCCTTTCAGCTCCGCATGCGGGGACTGCGACCGGCAGACCGCGGCATACACCAGGCCGGGAAACCGAATGTCGCCCGCATACCGGCCGCGGCCTGTGATCAGCGCATGGTCTTCGCGCCTGCGAACGCGCTGCCCGATGTACGAGTGGCTTGGCCCGCCGGGAGACTCGGCCTGGCTCACCCTGCGGCGGAAAAGTCGCTGCGGCGATCCCAGATGTGATCGGCGCATCGAAGTGCAAGGGCCTGGATCGTCGAGCTTGGGTTGACGCCGCCGCTGGTCGGCATGCTGCTGCTGTCGGCGATGAAGAGGTTGGGGACGTCGTGCGCGCGATTGATGGCGTCAGCCACCGAAGTCTGGGGGTCGTTTCCCATCCGAGCGGTGCCCAGCAGGTGCCATCCCCAGATCGGCGCGAGGCCGAAGTCGCGGACGCTGGTCGCCCCGGCCGCGTCCAGCACCTGCCGGCCGTGGGCGATCATGTCGTCGCCGAGCCGCCGGCTGTTCTGGTTCAGCGCGTGGTGAGTGCTCACCCCCGGCATTCCGAAACCGTCGAGGTGGTCCCAGTCGAGCTCGACGCGGTTCGCCTCTTCCGGCAGGTCTTCGCCGCACATGTAAAGCGAGATCTCGTGATTGATGCGCTCGTCAAAGGCAGCGTGGTGACCGGATCCCCACGGTGCGATCTGGAGTGCGAGGTTGAGAGGAGACCATCCGCGGCAGCCGCTCATGATGAAACCACGCACGTAGTCCCGAGCCGGATCCGTCTCGTAGAACTGACGTGTCGAAACGGTGCCGCCCCAGGTCCCGTTCCAGCCATCCACCGGCTCCTTGAAATGCCCAACCGCGAAGCTCTGGACGTGCACCATGAGGTTCTTGCCGACGAGCCCGCTCGAGTTGGCAAGACCGTCCGGGTGAAGAGGAGAGGCGGACATCTTGAGGAGCCTGGGCGTGCCCAGGCCGCCACATGCCACGACGACCACGGCGGCGCGCGCCTCACGAATGACTCCGCTCTGGTCGTAGTAAAGCGCTCCAACGGCGCGGCCGTCCGGGCCGACGGTGATCTCGCGCACACG
This sequence comes from Candidatus Dormiibacterota bacterium, assembly GCA_030948325.1. The sequence goes on along the minus strand of JALZAL010000184.1, from coordinate 9,502 downwards.
CGCATTGGTCCGCAGATCGACACCGTTCTTCAGGGCCCCTGGCCAGTAGGTCAGGTCTGCCGTGGAGAGGGAGCCCTGCGGGCATCCGAACGTGCACCAACCGCGGTTGTCGCAAGCGGGCCGCCCGCGGTATGCCTGCGTGGTGATGGATTGCTCCGTCGGCCACCAGTACCAGCCGAGCTTTTCGTATGCCTCCACCAGCAGCTCCCCCGGCCGTCCGAGCGGCGCCGGAGGATTTGGCAGCGGCGGCCTTTGCGGCCCACAGGGGTCGCCTGCCAGCCCGGCCACGCCGACCTCGGCCTCATTGATCGTGTAATAGGGCGCGAGATCGTCGTAGGTGAGCGGCCAATCGACTCCCACTCCGTCGAGGCTGCGGACCTTGAAATCCGAGGGTGCAAAGCGCCAGTAGTTGCCGGCGAAGCCGACCTGGCTTCCGCCCACAGCGTTGTACATGTAGACGTCGATGGGATCTTCACCCTCGCTCGCTACCGGATAGTCGGAAGGCCAGCGCCGGACGTTCGGGTTGGCCGCCCAGTGCCGGCGCCCGCGCACCTCCCAATCGCCGTGCGCTTTTGGCAGCCGGGTCCGATCGACCCAGTCACCCTGCTCCAGGCATATGACTTTCGCGCCATGGCCGGACAGCCGCCAGCAGAGTGCGGCGCCGGCCGCGCCAGAGCCGATGACGAGGACGTCGGCATCCGGCTCCCTGCTCATTTCCCAATCCCCTTGTCGGGTGGAACGAGCCTGTAACGCGGCGGAAGAGACTTCACGCGCGCCAGCCGGCCCTGGTCAAACGGCGCCATCGTGCTTCCAGTCAGGGGAGCGGTGGCTCTCCAGCCGGTGAGGGGCTCGAGTGCTGCGAGCACGTCCGGATGGCCGTAATAGGCCTCGTACGTGAAGTCGCTCACCATCTGGAACGCGTCGGCGTCGTCCTCGAGCTGGAACTGTTTCAACACGCTCTCGCGCTCATCGGCAGCGCACTCTGCGAACGGCCGGCGAGCCTTGGTCCGAGCGATCACATCGATCCTCTCCAAGGCAAGCAGAAGGGCAGGGCGCAGCGACGGTACCTTCGAGACCGTCGCATCGATGTACTCGGCCGCGCCCACGGCACCGGCCTCGGGCCGGCCGCTACCGGCAGGAATGAGAGTCGAGACCCAGGCTCTGAGCGTAGCCGCGCGCCCTGGATCGAGGACGGCGAACCCCCGCGGCTCGCCCACCGGCACCTCGGCACGTCCGACCTCCAGCCGGTAGTCGGGCCGATTCGCCTGGGCAACCTGGTGTCCACCCTGCTTCCTGTCATATGCCATCCCAGACTCCTCGCGGCAATCTCAGCCGGATGTTCCGTACCCCTTGCGGCGGGCTTGACCGAGGGCATGGGCCCTCCCATAATTTGGCAATCGATTATGTCTTGTTCCGCGCCATGCGCGGGAAGCTCTCGTCCGATGCGCGATGAATCGATCTTTGCACCTGGTATAGGGATGGTGTCGTGATGAGGAACGGGGGCTGGCACGTCGGGTGGATGACAGCCTGCATAGCCTCGGCCATGGTTCTCTCTGCATGCGGGTCTAGCAGCACGACGACATCTCCCACGGCCCTCAACGGTCCGCTCACGTTTGGCAGCGACAGCTCTTTCACCGGCGCCAACGCGTCGTTCGGCCTCGAGCAGGTGGCGGGCTGCTACACCGCGGTCAGCCTCATCAACCAGAACGGCGGGTTGTTCGGACAGCAGGCACAGTGCCAGATCATCGACAACCGGAATGATCCCGCCGACGGGGTTGCCGCGGCCACCAAAGCCGTCGCCACCATCCAGAATTTCGGAGGCACGCTTGGACCCGGTGGCGTCGCCACTGCGACCGAGCCCGTCTACCAATCGTCGAATATCACGATGATGGCGGACACCGGCGACTCCGCCTTCAATCACACAACGGACAAGTATTTCTGGCGGGTGACCCCGCCGGACAGCGCAGGCGGCTATGCGATGGCGGTGTGGGCCATCAAGCAGGGCTTTACCAGCGCGGCCGCGGTCTTCAGCAATGACACCACCGCCCAGACAAGCGTTCCGACCCTGCTGTCGGGCTACAAGAAGGGCGGCGGAAACATGGTCATCACCTTGCAGGTTGTTCCCGACCAATCTTCCTACCAGGTCGAGGCAGCTCGCGTTCTGGCCCAGCACCCTCAAGTCATCTTCACGGAGGCCGATCCGCAAACCGACGCGACATTCTTCAAGGCGCTCAAGCAGCTCAACAGCGGCCAGATGATCCCAATCATCGGCACGGCGCCCACGGTAACCGCGGATTGGGCGAAGGCGGTGGGCCAAGCAATTGGAAAGTCCGATCTAGACAAGTACTACGTCGGCCTTCAGCCATACGTAACCGCGTCGGGTAAGGCCTGGCAGATTTTCAACACAGCGCTGCTCGGGGATTCGGCGCAGATTCCGAACCCTGGCCAATGGTCGTCGGATGCGTACTCAATGACGGATTACGACGGAATCAACATCATGGCGCTGGCCATGCTGGACGCACACTCCTGGAAGCCGACCGACTACAACTCCCACATCCTGAACGTCACTGCTCCCGGTGCCGGCAAGACCGACGTGTATTCATTCGCCGAGGGCAAGTCGGCGCTCGCTGCCGGCAAGATGATTCGCTACAACGGTGCGGGAGGGGCTGTCAACTTCGACCAGTGGCACAACTACGGTGGTGACTTCAGCGCCAACGGCTACGACAGTGGTGGCAACCAGACCACGGCCGGCGTGGTCACCGCCGCGGACGTCAAGAAGCTCAGCACATAGAAAGCTGCAGCCCGCCATGGACCCTGGAGGTGCATGCGGAGGTGGCCACCTCGATGCGAGTCGATTGATCCGATGAGCCTTCTCCCTCTGTTCATCGGGTTTGGCGTGGTCACGACCGCGGTGCTCGCGATCGCATCGGTCGGCTTTACGCTCCAGTACGCAGTCACCAACGTCCTCAACCTGGCCTACGGCGAGGTGATGACGGTGGGAGCGCTCACCGCCTATGTCGTAAATCGGCGCGGCGGAAGCATCTGGATCGGGCTTTTGGCTGGGGCGGTGGCCTCTGCGATGGTCTCCCTCATTCTCAACCGGTTCATCTTCGGCCCGTTCGCGCGGCGGGGGCTCAAGCTGTTCGGGATGGTGATCGTCACCATCGCGGTCAGCCTGATCATGGCGAACGGGCTGCTGATCATTGCCGGTGCGTCCACCTTCAGCTATAACTTCGACGCCGGCCCCACGTTCAAGGGCGCAGGCATGATCTTCACGACCGAGCAGCTGATCGTTATCGGTATCGCGGTCGTGGCCATGATCGCCGTCCGGCTGCTCCTGACGCGAACCAAGCTGGGCCGGGCGATGCGGGCGACCTCGACCGACGAAGCCCTGGCTCGCGCGTGCGGGATTCCAATCCGGCGCATCACCGACGCCGCGTGGCTGATCTCCGGGGCCCTTTGTGGAATCGCCGGCGTCGTGCTGGGCATGTCAGTCACAGGCTGGGGCGTGTTCACAGGCCAGGGGCTGCTGATCACGATCGTGGCGGCGGCCGTGGTCGGGGGCATCGGCCAGCCCTACGGGGCGATGCTGGGCGCCCTCCTCCTGGGCATGGCCACGTCGCTGGTGGCCGGCTATCTCGATCCTGCCTATCGAGACGTGAGCGCTTTCGTGATCCTGGTGCTGTTCCTGCTCTTTCGGCCCAAAGGGATCCTCGCCGACGTCGTCGCTCAAAGAGAAGTCGTCGCGTGAGCAACGCACAGCAGTACTACGCCACGCTGCTCCTGGTGTACCTGGGGGTGGACATCATCGCCGCCCTCGGTTTGAACCTTCAGTTCGGCGTGACCGGCATCCTGAACTTCGCATTCATCATCTTCCAGGCCGTGGGAGCGTACGCATATGCGCTGTGTACGCTGGGCCCGCCTGGTCCGGGGAACGCGTTCGGTGCTGGCTTTCAAACGTATTTCTGGGGCACGAACCTGCCCTTCCCACTTCCATTCCTCGTCGCGACGCTTGCCGGCGCGGGGCTTTCGCTGCTGGTGGGTGCCGTAATCCTTCCTCGCCTGCGTGGCGACTATCAGGCGATGGCTTTCCTCGTGGTCTCACTCATTGCCACCGGCGTCGCCACCAACCAGATCGGCCTGCTCAACGGAGCCAACGGGTTGTCCCTCGTTCCGAAGCCCCTCAAAGTTCAGCTCGGGCTAGGCCTTTCTGACTACAACTGGTTCTACGTCGGCCTCACCGCGGTCTTCACCGCGATCTGCTGGTGGTTGGTCCACCGCCTCAGCTCGTCGCCACTTGGACGCGCGCTCCGGACCGTGCGGGAGAACGAACAGGCGGCGTTGGCGCTTGGAAAGGACGTTCGCAAGCTCCGCATGCTCATCTTCGCGATCGGTGGCGGCCTCGCCGGGTTGAGCGGCGCCTTGCTGGTCGGCTTCATCAGCGCCTGGGCGCCGGGCAGCTGGGTCTACGCCGAGACCTTTGTGTACATCACCGCAGTCATCGTGGGTGGGTTCGGCAGCAATCTCGGCGTCATCATCGGCGTGCTGCTCGTGCCGATCGTGTTCGGTGAGGCGACCCGATTCCTACCAGACATCGGCCATCCCGGGTGGATCGAGGCCGGCCAGCTCATCGTTTACGGTTTCCTGACGCTCGTCTTCCTGTGGTTCCGGCCGCGTGGCGTTTTCCCCGAGCGTCGGGTTCGATATGCGCGCGTTGCTGCCCTCACGCCCGGACCTGCAGGCGTCGGGGCAGCCGGATCGACACCACCCTGAGCTCGCTCGCCGGCGCCCTGCTCATCGTGCAGGGCCTGCGCCGCGAGTTCGACGGCGTGGTCGCTGCTGAGGATGTGTCGTTCTCAGTCCCCGAGGGCTCGATCGTGGGACTGATCGGACCCAACGGCGCCGGCAAGTCGACGGTGATCGGAATGATCGGCGGCGCGATCCAGCCGACGTCTGGATCGATTCGGCTTGAAGGCGTGGAGATTTCAGGCCTGACCCCGGACAAGGTCGCTCGGCGGGGCCTGATTCGCACCTTCCAGCTGTCGGCCGAGTTCCCTCGCCTGACCGTGCTGCAAAACCTCCTGGCTGCTGCTCCGGATCATCCAGGCGAAACCTTGCTCGGTGCGATGCTCGGAAAGCGACACTGGGGAGCCTACGAGGCGGCGCAGGTCGAGCTGGCGCGCAGCTTGCTGGAGCGCTTCAAGATGTCCGACAAAGAGGACGAGTACGCCGCCGACCTGAGCGGAGGACAGCGACGGCTGCTCGAGGTGATGCGGGCGCTGATGGCACGACCGCGAATGCTCCTGCTGGACGAGCCGACCGCGGGCGTGCACCCGAGCATGATCGGGGAGCTCGAGGCGCAGCTCGCCCGGCTGCGCGACGAGGGCATGACCATGGTGATGGTCGAGCATGAGCTGGGAATCGTCGGGCGCTTGTGCGAGGTGGTGGTTGTGATGTCTCGTGGCAAGGTGATCGCCGAAGGGTCGATGGCCGAGGTTCGGGCAATGGAAGGTGTGAGGGACGCTTACTTTGCAGGCTAGCTCGGATCGCCGACGACCGGCTTACCTCGTGGTCGAAGGGTTGAGCGCCGGATATGGAGGTATCCCGGTGATCTTCGACATCTCGTTGACGGTGGGCACCGGCGAGATAACGACCATCGTCGGGCCCAACGGCGCGGGCAAAAGCACGGCGCTGAAAGCGATAGTCGGCGTCATTCGCGCGATGTCGGGCCGCGTGACTTTGGCGGGAGACGACATCACCAACCTCGTCACCGAGCGTCTGGTCAGCAAGGGGCTTGGCTATGTGCCTCAGATGAAGGATGTCTTCGGGCCGCTGACGGTGCTCGAGAACTTGATGATGGGCGCTTATCTGCTCAGGAACTCCGAGGTGCCTGAGCGCCTGAAGGACGTGTTTGACGTGTTCCCGGCCCTCCATGGGATGCGCACGCGGCTCGCCAGCAAGCTCAGCGGAGGCGAACGCAAGATGCTCGCGTTCGGGCGCGCGCTGATGCTCCGCCCGACTGCACTCATCCTGGACGAGCCAACCGCCAACCTTTCACCGGACCTTTCGGCGGTCCTCCTGGGCACGCACGTCAGGAGGCTGGCGGCAGCAGGCGTCGCTGTGTTGCTCGTCGAGCAAAAGGCAAGGCAGGCGATGGAGATCGCGGACTGGACCTACGTACTTGTCAACGGCCGGACACAGCTGGCGGGGCCGCCCGCAACCCTGGTCGCGCGGCCGGATTTTGCGGAGCTGATGCTGGGCGAGGTGCAGGCGAGCCGAAACGGCGATTGAGCGCACCGCGCGCTCAGGACGCGCCGCGGCCTGTAAGGCTGCGTTGGCCCGTGCTCTCGCGAACCACAAGCTCCACCGGATGGAGGCGTACTCGCGTGCCGGGCGGATTTCCCTTCAGCTGATGCAGCAGGCGGGCGACACCCGCGGCGCCGAGCTCTGCCATCGGCACGTGGACAGTGGTCAGGTTCGGATGGATGAACTCCAGCCCGGGGATGTCGTCGAAGCCGGCGACCGAGACGTCCTGTGGAACCTGGATGCCCTGCCGTCTCAGCTCGGCGAGAGCCCCAAGAGCCATCGTGTCGCTGGCGACGAAGATCGCTGTCAGCGAGCGATCGCCAATCAGGCGGGCGGTCGCAAGCGCACCCCCGGCCCTCGTGAAGTCGGCGGGGACAATGCGTGGCTTGCAGCCGGCGGCCCTCATTGCCTCCGCGTACCCGAGCTCACGCTCGCGGCTTGTGCGGATCTTCTCGGGTCCCCCAATCATCGCGATGGCCACGTGGCCGAGCGCGAGCAGGTGCTCGGTTACCAGCCGCGCCCCCGCTCGATTGTCCGGCATCTCTGAGGGCCACCTCTCTGCCCGCGGCTCCAGGGCCACGATGGCGCCGCCGTAATCGGCGATGCTCCGCGCGTAACCGCTCATCGCGCGCCGGTAGTGCGCATCCTCGAGGCCGCCGCCGGCGAAGATCACTCCGGAAACCCGGCTCAAACAGAGCATGCCGACGTAGCGCAGCTCCGTCAGGGGATCGCGGTCGCTGCTGCAGACGACTGTGAGAAACCCTCGCGTCGAGGCGGCGCTGGTGGCGCCCCTGATGATTTCCGAAAAGTAAGGGTCGCTGACGTCGTGGACGACGATCGCGATCGTTGGCACACGCTTTGTCCGGAGGGCGCGGGCCATCGGGTTGGGGCTGTAGGACAGCCGGACCGCCGCAGCCTGGACCCGCGCTCGAGTCCGGGCATTCACCGGGTGCTCGTTGTCAGGATCGAGGGCGCGTGAAGCCGTGGTCAGGGAGACCTCGGCCTGCCGCGCGACGTCGGACAGGATCGGCATTCGAAGCGGTGCGGCCACGGCTCTCGGCCGCGTGCCACGTGCCTTTACGTTTGCCGGCGGCTGTGATCTAGCCAAAAAAGAGGTTTCAGTACATAACCAGGCCGCCGGAGACGTTCATGTCTTCGCCGGTGATGCCAGAGCCGGCCTCACTCGCCAGGAAGACACATGCCGCCGCCACCTCGTCGGCCTGCGTGGGTCGTTTTAATGCTGAAGCGTCGCTGAACCGGCGCATCGATTCCGCTTCGCTGATACCAAGCGCCTCTGCCTGCTGCTTCACTATGCGGTCGAGCCGCGGGCCCGCGACCGCGCCGGGGCACACGCTGTTGACCCGGATGTTGTGCGGGCCGAGCTCCAGGGCCAGAGTGCGAACGAGACCGATCACACCCATCTTGGCCGCGCTGTAAGGCGTACGGTCCAGCAGCGGCCGCTTGCCGGTTATCGACGAAAGGGCGATCAGGCTTCCTCCGCGGCCCGAGTCGATCATTGCGGGGATGAAGCGGCGGAACGTCAGGTAGACCCCGTCGAGGTCTATGGCGAGGCACTCCCGCCACTCGTCGTACGTGATCTCGTGCATGGGGCGGATCGCTCCAGCGATGCCGGCGTTCGCGACCACGACATCGACTCTGCCGAAATGGTCGTGGACGCTCTTGGTCATCGCGTCAGTCGAGGTGGGGTCGCTGACGTCGCACTGCACCGCCAGGCAATCGACCCCGACAGCGCGTATCTCCTCGGCCGCATGCTGCAGGGATTCCAGTGTTCGTGCGCAGATTGCCAGCGAGGCGCCGGAGGTTGCCATCGCCTGGGCGATCGCACGTCCGATGCCCTGGTTCCCACCGGTGACCACGCCAACCTTTCCGCTCAGAGACAGGTTCATTCAGCCATTCCGGCTGCCGGAAAGGAAAAGGATTTCCACTGCCATGGCATACTATGTCGACGGGCGTCTCGCCCTGTCAATACCGACTTACCGAAGGTTTGATTGATTGAGCGCCACAGTCGAGCAGAATCGCTAGCATGCCCGCCATCGACCACCTGGGTTGGGCGGTCCGTTCCATCGAGTCCGCACGCTCATATTTCGAGACAGGGCTGGGGTTGGACTTCCAGGGCGACGAGCGCTTTCCTGAGCTGCGCGTCGCCTTCTTCGGAAGCGGGCCTGCGAAGGTGGAGCTGCTCGAACCACTTACCCCGGAGTCGGAGATAGCCCGGTTCATCGCTCGTCGAGGTGAAGGGCTGCATCACCTCGCGCTGCGCGTGGACGATGTCGCCGCCGCTCTGGCTGAAGCTCCAGGCCACGGTTTCAAGCTGATAGACAAGACGCCCAGGGCGGGCTCACGCGGGACCACGATCGCAGTCGTCGATCCACAACGCGAGGATGGCGTGCTCGTCCAGTACGTGCAGGCTCGATGACGGCCGGTTCCATACAGACCACGCTCGTCGGCAGCTACCCGTACCCGCAGTGGCTCGTGGCAAATCCCAGCGAGCAAGGTCTGCGAGACGCCACCGCGGTGGTGCTGCACCTGCAGGAGCTTGCAGGTATCGACCTTGCGGTCGACGGCGAGCTTTACCGCTTCAACCCCGACCATCCCGAGACGAACGGAATGATCGAGTACTTCGTGCAGCCGATGGACGGGATTCGTTCAGCGATTGGACGCCCGGACATCGAGCTCTTTCGATCCCAGTCACATCTTGGGTTCCGGCGCAGGCCGGCCGGCGTCGTCGAAGGTCCTCTCGGTGAAGGAACGCTGGACCTGGTCGAGGCCTACCAGAGGGTTGCGGAGCTGAGCAGGAGGCCCATCAAGTTCACGCTCACGAGTCCATACATGCTCGCTCGCATGCTGCTCGATACGCATTACCGGGACCAGGCCGCCCTCACGTTCGCGCTGGCGGACGTCCTGGCGGCGCAGGTCAGGGACATCGACGCCGCGGTGATCCAGGTCGACGAGGCGAACCTACCCGGCCGGCCCGAGGACGCCGAGCTTGCCGCTGAAGCCATCAATCGCATCCTTGACGCCGTCCCCGGCACCCCCGCCGTCCACCTCTGTTTCGGCAACTACGGCGGCCAGCGGATCCAGGCGGGCAGCTGGTCCAAGCTGGTTGCCTTCTTCGAGCACATCCGCGCCGACCATGTCGTCCTCGAGCTCGCGCGTCCCGGGTACGGCGAGCTCG
>JALZAL010000171.1 GCA_030948325.1 Candidatus Dormiibacterota bacterium | reverse complement strand
CCCGAGAGCCTCGGTACATGCCGCGGCTGCCACGTGGATGTCGTCAGTGCGAGCGATCCAGGTCGCCAGCCTCGGCGGGGCATCGGGAGCATCCTGGTCAAGCGCAAACCAGCGCGGTCGCCCAGGCGACGGGGCGGCGTTGTTGATCGCGATCACCTCCAAGTACACCGAGTCGCCCAGTCGCAACAGTGCGTTGTGGGTGCCCATTCGCGGATGCTCGCCCCCGGGCTGCAGCCGCACCCCCAGGGTCGTTTCAACCCAAGCGATACCGACCTTGAGCGAAGGGGCGGTTATAGCGATGTGGTCCAGTTGGCAAGCCTGCATCACAAACGACAACCGGCATCGTATCGAGTGGTGAGTTCGCCCTCCGAAGCCAAGCACGCCTCTTAATCCAAAGGTTCAGGTTCGATTCCCTGCGCAAGCACTGCGGCCCCGCGCTGACAATGCGAAGCTAGGCGGTATGGAACGCTCTTATGCAGCGGACAATACGCGCGAGCTCGAACGCCTGAGGGCGCTGGTTTCAAAGCTAAGTGACCAAGACCTCGGCTCAATGGTCAACGAACACTGGACCGTCGCCGGCGTGCTGGGGCACATGGCATTCTGGGATGGCCGCGCGTTGTTTCTCGCTGGAAAGCTGCAGCGCGACGGCGCCTTCACGCCATCCGATACCGAGCCGGAGGACGTGGACTGGATCAACGACTCCACCCGCCCGCTCCTCCACGCCATCCCTCCGCGCCAGGCGGCCGAGGTCGCCCTGCGCATCGCCGAGGAGACGGACGAGCTCGTCGCGTCTCTCGTCCCCGAGCTCGTTGCGAAGATCGACGCCAACAGCCCACTGAATCCGGTTCGCGCACAACATCGCGGTGAGCACCTGGACGAGATTGAGGCCGCCCTTGCCGGCACAGACGCTACTCGACGACCGACCTGATCCGGATTGCCTCGTCGCGCGGGCGCGCCAGAGCTCCAGGATGTCGATCGCCCAACCGTCGTAGGCGAAGTCACCAGTGGCGAGGCAGCGCTGAGAGCCCGAACCACTCCGTGGCGGCAGTGTTCCCCAATCCTTCTCATCTGAGCCGGCGTCGATGCGACCTACGCGATGGAACACCAGCTGCCATGCACGTGTGCTAGCACGCAACCGCCAAGGTGGATTGATACCCCGTGGCGTCTGGTGCGGGCCCGCGCCCGAGCTGAGAACGGACGTCTCAGAGGCCGAGCGGTTCAGCCGGGAAGCGAACACCGAAGCGGTCAATGAGTTGGGGAACGCTCGAGGGGTCCATCTCAAGCGCGTAGCGCTCGCACAGTTCACCGAGCACGCTCGGGTCGGCGTTTGCGACGCCGCCGAGGTCCACCAGCTCGGAGAAGAAACCCTCGAAGCCGGCCGGCGCGATGATTTCTAGAATCCGGCAGGGCTGGTCCCCTGCGTTCCAGAAGGTGTGCCACTCGCCTCGGGGTTTGAACACCAGATCGCCGGGACCAGCGTCGAGCACGTCATCTCCGAGAAGGGCGCCCATGCGGCCCTCGATCACATAGCTGTACTCGTCCTCGCGGTGATGCCGATGCAACGGCGCGGCGAGCGCTCGCGCTGACATCGGGTGCTCGACGAGCGAGAAGCCCCCATCTGTAATCGCCCCATCGATCATGAATCGCACACCGATGCTCCCGAGGAACCCGGCCCGGCCCTGTGCGGGTCCGAGGACCCGGTTCGGAATCGCTTTCATAGCCCCGCTCCTAATTTCATAAGACAGTGATGTCTCGCCAACCATACAGGTTTGGTCGCGGGTGTCAAGATTGACGGGCACTGATGGCCGCCGAAAAGCGCAGGTACCGTATGGATCGCCGGGCGGACGCCCAGGAGCGAACCCGTCTTCGGATCACAGACAGCGCGATCGAACTTCACGGGACGATTGGTCCGTCACAAACGTCGATCAGCGCCGTCGCGGCTTTGGCTGGCGTGCGCCGTTCGACGGTTTACCGCCACTTCCCCGATGAGGCCGCGCTCTTCGACGCGTGCTCCGCCCATTGGAGGGCCCAAAACCCACCACCCGATACAGACGCGTGGGCGGCGATCAGATCCCCGGACGACCGCCTGCGAGTCGCGTTAAACGAACTCCACACTTTCTACGAGCGGACCGAGCAAATGTACGACAACCTATTTCGCGATGAAACGACGGTTGCGGTCGTCCGTGAGCGCTTCACCGCCTTCCGCAGCTATGTGATGGTGGCGCGAGAGACGCTCATGCTCGGACGAAGTCTCCGGGGCGCCCGCCGCCGTCGCACCCAAGCGGCCCTTGGCCACGCGATCGCCTTCTCTACGTGGAAGTCACTGGTCCGCGAACAGGGCCTCTCTAACTCCGATGCGTCCGCTCTTCTGATCATGTTGGTGGAGTCCACCGGCTGCAACGGCACCGAGACGTAACCTAGGTTGCGGTCCATCACCACCTTGCGCAAGGCTGGTGACCGGCCCCCTCGGTTTGGCAGCCCGGCCCCTGCTAACAGGTGGTAAGGCTGACGACGTTCACGCCGAGGTAACCATCGTGCCTCGCGGTCGCGCACTCGGCGTCACCCAGTTCTCTGAGGAGGACCGCCTGAACATTCCGGAGCACTACATCGGTGCTCGGCTATCGGTGGCCCTCGGGGGTCGGGCCGCCGAGGAGCTCACGCTCAGGGAAGTGAGCTCCGGCGCTGAGAACGACCTCGAGGTCGCCACCTGGTTCGCGCGCCGGATGGTCGAGCGGTGGGGTATGGGTGAGGAGCTCGGCCCGGTGTCCTTCCCGCGCGACGGCGCCTCACCAGTCGGTTTTGGACCGACCGCCAGCCCCGGTCTCGGCGAGCGCGCGGACCGTGAGGTCATCCGGATCTTGAAAGACGCCGAGCAGGCGGCGCTGCGCACCCTGACCGAGCACCGCGCGGCACTGGACGCACTCGCGGAGGCGCTCCTGGAGCGAGAGACCGTCGACAAGAACGAGGTCGACGAGATCGTCGTGAAGGCGGGAGACAAGCCGGTGCGGACGGCGGCTGCCAAGGAGCCCGCCAAAGCCTAAGTCAGGAGCAGAGGTAAAGGCGGTGGGCGAAGTCTCGCAAAGCGTTGCGAAAACGGCTGCCTTCATCCTCATTATCCCACCGGCGAGGGACTTGCCACAAGCCCTGGCTGCCGTGCGAGACTGCGCTTTCGACAGCCCAGTTCTGCGTGTGAGACGAAGGAGGTGCGGCCTCGCCTGACGACCGCCGTCCCTTAGCCGACTACTACTTCGTGCTCGGCGTCCCGCCTGACGCAACGGAAACGGAGTTGCACGCCGCCTGGAGGCGACAGCTCAAGTACTGGCACCCTGACCGCGGCAACCATCCGGACGCGCTCGAGCACGCGAAGTTGATCAACTTGGCGCACGACGTTCTGACCAACAACGCCAAGCGCGCGGCATACGACCGAGAGAGGGCAGCCGTTGGCTGGCGTCCCTCCGCGTCGGCCCCGTCATATAGCCGCCCGGTCCAATGGAAGACGGTAAGTCGCGAGGGCCCCCCGCGCGCGCCGAAGGGATTCGACCGGCACGGTTTCGTCGCACGCTTGGAGGAGATGATGAACAGGGGCCGGCTGATGATTGAGAAGCGCAAGGACCTCGCGTCGGCGTCGAAATGGGAGGCGCAGACTCAGGCCTTGCTGCGAGATGAGCTCGGCGACCATGCGTACACAAAGCGCTTCGAAGTGGCCCTGAGCCAGCCCCGTCCCGGAAGCCTGGTGGCGGCGTATGGGGTGCTGTGGGCCGCGTATGAGGATGCGCTGAAGGGCGATCTAAAGCCGGTGATGAAGGAACGGCGCCCGTCCTGATCGCCTCTGGGTCTTAGGGGCACTGCCTCGCATGAGCGGTTTGGCCCAGGATGGAGCGTCAGTACGCAGGCATCAGCCACCTGGTTTGTACCCGTCGGGAGGTAGCAGTGAGCACGCTGGGCATCACAGTATTCGGAGTTATTGCGCTCACATTCATGATGGTCATGTACGGACTCGAGCGGCGCCACCCCAGCTTCGTGCTCGCATTTGCTGTCGGGTGCCTCTTGTCAAGCGCATACGGGTTCATTTCTGGAGCGTGGCCTTTCGGCATAGTGGAACTGGTCTGGACAGGAGTGGCTGCGCGACGTTACTTAGAGGTCAGAGCACAGCGGCCGCGCCCCCTGTAATCACGCGGAAGCCGAGACCACTACCCAGCGACGAACATCGTGGCGAGTACTGCTTCGCCTTCGCCCTCGGCGGTAAGCAAAACGTCAGCCTCTCTGGCGACCGGATCGTGAGTGACGGCGAAGTCGATCCAGACACAGCATTCTCGTTCCAGGTCGATCAGCTCGATGAGCGCGGCGGCAGCGCCGCGAGAGGCGTGCAGTCGGATACCGCCCGCCACACGATCGCGATCCACCAGTCCGCTGCCCAGCAGTTTCGCCCATGCTCCTTGACGATCATGAAGGTCGGATGCTGTCAACGTGCATGCGATCGGATCCGACTGTTCCATCAGCAAGCTGAAGCGCTCCTGAGAGCGAGGTATTCCCTGTCGGTTGCTGGACACACGAAGTTCCCATCATGCAGACGGAGGGCGCGCGAGTACGGTTCCGGCAGCAACCGCCACCGACAGGAGGGACTTTAGGTGGGGTATCGGGACCGGCTTCCACAGCTCGACGGCGGGCTGTTCATGACCGATGGCGGGATCGAGACTACGCTCATCTTCCACGAGGGGATCGATCTACCCTGTTTTGCCTCGTTTGATCTGCTCAAGCGCCCAGATGGCATCGAAGTCTTGCGGCGGTACTTCGAGCCTTACTTGACCGTTGCGAGCGAGCAGGGGGTCGGTCTCATTCTCGACAGCCCCACCTGGCGCGCGAATGCTGACTGGGGCAAGAAGCTGGGCTACACAGCTGCGGAGCTGGACCTGGCGAACCGGAAAGGGATCACGCTGATCGAGGAGATCCGCTCGGCCAATCAGGACCGCCTCGCCCCGATCGTCCTAAGCGGCTGCGTTGGGCCGAGAGGAGACGGATACCGCCCAACTGATCTGATGACTGCGGCCGAGGCGGAGCGATACCACGAGATCCAGATCCGAACACTGAGCGAGACGGCCGCAGACATGGTGACCGCGCTCACCATTCCCTACGCGGAGGAGGCCATCGGTGTTGCTCGCGCGTCACAGCGGCTCGCGATGCCAGTGGTGATCTCGTTCACCGTCGAGACCGACGGCCGTCTCCCAAGCGGGCAGGAGCTGAAAGATGCAATCGCGCAGGTTGACGACGACACCGAGGGCGCGCCAGCCTACTTCATGATCAACTGCGCGCACCCGACCCATTTCGCCAATGTGCTCGCAACAGGTGAGCAGTGGGCAGATCGTATCGGCGGAATTCGCGCGAACGCCTCAAGCAAGAGTCACGCCGAGCTCGATGAAGCCACCGAAATCGACGAGGGCGACCCGGTGGAGCTCGGCGGGCAGTACCGAGCGCTGCGGCCGTGGCTGCGAAAGATGAACGTCGTCGGCGGCTGCTGCGGTACAGATCACCGGCACGTCGCGGCAGTCTGCAAGGCATGGCGAAAAGGCTGATTCGGCTCCTTAACCGAGGCCCATTCCGAATACCTGTCTGAAACGGAGGCTCACGATGGCCAAGCTGATCTATTCGGCAATTACCTCGCTCGACGGCTACATCGCTGACGAGAACAACAACTTCGACTGGGCCGAGCCGGACGAGGAGGTGCACGAGTTCGTCAATGACCTCGAACGCCCGATCGGCACATACCTGTATGGGCGCCGACTGTACGAGACGATGGTCTACTGGGAGACGGCTCCGACTGCCGGTCAGCCATCCTTTGCGCAGGACTTCACGCGGATCTGGCAAGCGGCCGACAAGATCGTGTACTCCAAGAAGCTCGACATTGTCTCCAGCGCGCGGACCCGGATCGAGCGCGACTTCGACCCCGAGGCGGTCCGACAGTTTAAGGCGGGGGCGGAGCGCGACCTCAGCATTGGCGGCGCAGAACTTGCGGCCCAGGCGATCAGAGCCGGATTGGTCGACGAGTGCCATCTCTTCCTCTCACCGGTCGTTGTGGGTGGCGGCCGACAGTCCCTCCCCGACAACGTCCGACTGAAGCTCCGATTGCTGGCCGAACGCCGTTTCGATAACGGCGTCGTTCACCTTCACTACCGCATCAGAACGTAACGAGACAGGCGCTGCGGACGCAGGCGTTCAGTCTCGACCCGTCCGTGCGACCTCGGCGCCGAAAAAGACCTGCGTCTCCACCAGCTGTCCATTCCGAACCCGGATGTACTCGGCGTTGCGATAGCGCTTGCCGGTCTTCAACTCGTACTCATAGAGGATGAAGACCCCGTCTTTGCCATCGTCGGCGATATGCAGGATCTCCTGTGAATTGAGCCGGTCCGTTGTCGGGAAACAGACCTCAAGGTAGGTCACCTTGTCGATCCGGTCGTCCTGAGGGCTGGTGAAGACGAAGTCGTCGCTCAGGAGCCGCGCTGCCGCATCACGGTCCTGTGCGATGTACGCATCGAACGCGGCGCGCACGATGTCGGAATTTGCCACCGTCCCTCACATGATGGGCGCAGCGTGTCTCGGGCTGCTGCAAGTCATCAGTCTGCAACGACGCCTGCAGCAGGGGCTGGTCTAACCGATAAGGTGGGCGAGTAGCTGACGGGTGGCCGGCGGCAGGCCGGCACGCAGTCGGTAGTAGATCCAGATCCCGCGCTTCTCGGACTCGACAAGACCAACCTCTTTGAGTTTTGCCATGTGGTGAGAGATCGTCGGCTGGGTCAGGCTCAGGCCGGCGGTGAAGTCGCAGATGCAGATCGGCGCCTTCGCTTTCCACAGCGACGCCACCATGGTCAGCCGCGTCGGGTCGGCGAGCGCCTTCATCAGACCGGCGGTTCCCTGAGCCCACTTCGCGTCGATATCCGGCAGGCCGCAGCAGACACCACGCTGCCTGATTACCGGGAGCTCTTTGACAGCCACGGGTTGGATGGTACGTCAATCCATCCACAAACGTCGATAGGTATGTTAGCCTGCACCCATCGACATCCATCGATTTATGTAGTAGACACCATGAGCGACGTGAGAGAGGCGGTCCGGTCCCGGTACGCGAGCGTGGCGAGGCAGCTTGCGGTTGTTCCTGCGAACCAGACCATCACGCAGGCCGGCTGCTGCCAGGCCGACGGCCCGGATTGCGGCTGCAGCGGGTCATATTCGGCCGACGAGCTGCAGCAGATCGGATTGAGTGACGGGATCAGCCTCGGTTGCGGCAACCCGACCATGCTCGCCCACCTCGCAGCCGGGCAGGTTGTGCTCGACCTCGGTTCGGGAGCCGGCCTCGACGTCCTGCTTTCCGCGCGGCGCATAGCCCCCACCGGTCATGCATTCGGCGTCGACATGACCGACGAGATGCTGGAGCTCGCTCGGGGGAATGCCGCGAAGGCAGGCGTGACCAACGCAACGTTCCTCAAAGGCACGATTGAGAACATTCCGCTTCCAGACGCCAGTGTCGACGTCGTGATCTCAAACTGCGTGATCAACCTCGCCGAGGACAAGGGTGCGGTCATCAAGGAGGCTTTCCGGGTGCTCCGCCCCGGTGGCCTGTTCGCCGTCGCCGACATGGTGGAGATCGAGCCGCTCGACCCAACGGTCAAAACGAGCCTCGAATCTTGGGCAGGCTGCCTCTCGGGGACCATCCCGATCGACGAGTACCAGACCGCCTTGCTTGAAGCGGGATTTCGAGAGCCCGACTTCCACGTCCACGCGACCGAGTCAATGCCGGGCGTCGACGGCAAAATCGGGAGCGCCTACATCCGGGCCCGAAAGCCGTGACCTGATCAGCCGGCTCGTTTAGACGAGGCACTCAACGGCTACGGGCAGCACTTCATTGATAGGCGCCGGCCCGCTTCCGGAAGCGTCGCTGCACCGGCTCCCACAACCTGACTGCAATGTAGGTTGCAAATGCAAGGGAGGTGATGAAGAAGCTCACCGGATGCGGGGAGTAAAAGGCAATGCTCAATCCCAGCCAGGTGAAAGCGAGAGCGAGGAGCACCCCGGTCAGGATGGCCAGCGGCGGTCTGCTGGTGAACCTGACGGCAATCGCCGCCGGGGTGACGATCAGCGCAAAGATGAGAAGCACTCCCACCACCTGGACCGCCTCGGTGACGGCCACCGCCATGATCGCCATGAAGCCGATCGAGAGGATGGTCACCGGTACACCCTTGGCGCTGGCCAGCTCTTCGTCCACCGACGAGAACAGCAGCGGGCGGTACACGGCCACGAGCGCGACCAGGGTGACGATGCCGGCGACGAGGGTGACAGCGACGTCGCCGGAGCTGATGCCGAGGATCTCTCCGAAGAGCAGGGCATAGGCTTCCGTCGCGTACCCGCGATAGAGCGAGATGAACAGCACGCCGAGCCCAAGAGTCCACGCGAGCACGATGCCGATGGTCACGTCGCGTCCGCGTAGACGATTGCCGAGCGCGCCGATGGCGATCCCACTCCCGACGGTGAAGGCGAGAAGGCCAAAGATCGGGTTCAGCGACAGCACCACCGCACCGGTGGCACCGGCGAACCCGATATGAGAGAGCGCGTGGGCGGCGAATGCGGAGCCCCTCAGCACGACGAAGTAACCGATCGCGCCGGCCACGATGGCGACGACGGTGCCCGCCTCGAAGGCGTGAATCATGAATTCGTAATGGAAGAGCATCGTCAGGTCTTCGAGCAGGTTCCAGCTCGGCTGTGGCGAGCTGTTCGCGATCGAGAGGAAGGTCGCCGGCTCAAGCATGGGGGTGGCTTACCTCCTCCTCGAGGCCGACCACGAAGACACGTCCGCGACTGTCGGTCAATACCTCCACCGGCGCCGAGTAGATGTTCGACAGAGTTTCCGACGTGATGATTTCGGCAGGTTTGCCCATCGCAACCTTGCCGTGCGCGACGTAGAGGACATGGTCGATGTGTCTGAGGAGTGGATTCACGTCATGGGCGATCAGCAGGATGGTCAGCTTCCGCTCGCGCCCGACCTGGCTGATGAGTTGAACGATGGCCCCCTGGTTGCGTACGTCGAGGTGCGACAGCGGTTCGTCCATCAACAACAGGCGCGGGTTGCCGACCAGGGCCTGACCGAGCAGGAGCCGCTGCTGCTCGCCTCCTGACAGGCGCCCCAGCGGCCGGTCGGCGTAGCCGGCTGCGTCCACTGCGCTGATCGCCGCGGTTGTGGCTCGGGCAGCTGTGGTCCGACCCGCGAGACGTATGCCCCAACGGTGGCCGTCTATCCCGAGGCCGACGAAGTCGCGGCCGCGCAGCGACAGATGGGGATCGAAGCTCGACCCCTGCGGCGTGTACCCCATCTCCGGATTGCCGCGACGCGGCGGTTGCCCGAGCACCTCGAGACGACCGGCCGCCGGCGCAATCTGTCCGAGGATCATCCGGATCAGCGTCGACTTGCCACCCCCGTTGGGCCCGAGGATTGCGGTGAACGACCCGCTGGGGATCGAGAAGTTGGCCCCCGACCAGATAGGGCGTGCTCCATAGCTGGCTGACAGGTCTCGCGCAACGATCGCCGCGCCGGGGTCGATCACATCGTGGCGGTTAGCGCGTTCTCGAGGTTGACCAGCTGGTCGAGCTGCCAGGCCTGGAAACTCGTGCCTTCGGGATGAAGGGTTTCGGAGATGCCAACTACCGGGATGTGGTTCGCGGTCGCAAGGTTCTTGATGTTGGTCGTTATCGAGGTCGTGGTCTGGACGTTGTAGACAAGGACCTTGATGCCGTGGCTGGTGATCTGGTCATGGAAAGTGGCCACTGCGTTCGCGGGTGGTTCATTTCCCTCGGAGATCGCTTGCATGAACTCAGGTGGCGAGATGAGGTCTAGGCTGAGGGCGCTTGCCATGTACACAAAGATGCTCTCGGTCGAACCCACATGCTTTCCGCCGAATTTGGTCTTGATCTCGGCGAGCCGGTCAAGGTAGGGGCGCAGGGCGGTTGCAAAATCCACTCGCTTCTGGTCGAAGTACGGAGCATCCGCCGAATCGATCGTCCCATACGTGGACGTGATCTGGTCGGCGACCTTGAGCACGTAGTCCGGGCTGTACCAGAAGTGCGGATTGTCACCGGCCTTCTTGTTAAGAAGCTGGGCGACCGTTAGCACGTGGCGTCCGGTATGCGGGTTGGCGGCGAGCAGCTTGAGCCCCCAATCATCGTATCCGGCGCCGTTCAGGATGACGAGGCCGGCGTCCGCAAATGCGCGCGCATCGTTGGTGCTGCTCTCGTACGAATGGGGATCGGCGTTGGGATCGGTCACCACGCTCTGCACATTCACCCTTGAACCTCCGAGCTGGATGGCGATGCTGCCCCAGAAGTTCTCGCCCGCCAACACGTTTATCAAGCCGGCATGGCCTGCCGGCGTGGTCCCACCGCACGCCGCGACGGCAACCGTCAGCGCAAGCGCCGTCGACGCCGCGACGGCCACCGCCGATTTCGACTCGGGTAGCATGCGCAAGAGTATTGCACAACGATATTGCGCAATGCGTATGCATATGGGCGGTATAGTTGATCCGTGGCCCCACCAAGCCCGATCCGCGACAACGTCAGACTCCTGTTTGCAACTCCCGGTCGCCATGTTTGGTCCATCGACGAGCTGCACCAGGCCGTACGTCGCTCAATTGGCGGCGCCGACTACTCAAGCGTTTTCCGGGCAGTCGCAGGCATGGAGCGAGAAGGTCTGATCGACCGGATCGACCTCGCAGACGGCAAAGCGCACTACGAGCTGCGGGATGAGCACCACGACCACGTGCGCTGCGATTCGTGCGGGCGCGTCGCCATGGTGCCGGGATGCATCCTGGAGAATGCAACCGCGGCCGTTGAGACCGACACCGGCTTCAGGATCACCAGCCACCAGCTGCTCTTCACCGGAGTTTGTTCCACCTGCGCGAGCCGCACGAGAGGTCGCCGCAGCGGTGCGCCAAGGAAGACTGCGGCACGCTGAGAGCCTGGTTATGCGCCATTGCCTGCCTCAGTCGCGCTTGTCGGTGGTCCTACGCAGCCCTCGGTGGAAATGCCATCCTTCGTGACCGGACAGAAATGCATCGACCCCAATGCCGGCCATCGACTGTTGAACGCGCGCTTGCCTCTGCTGGTAGCGCCGGTAAAGCTCAATCAGCCTGGCTTTGCGCTCAACCATCGTGAGCTGACGCATCACGAACTGATCTTAGCCACTCCAGCGCAAACCGCCGGCGCAAAGACATCTCAGAGCGACACTTCGCGACAATTTCTTGGGATGAGCCCATGAAGCTGTACGGCGAGCTTGCCGAATGGTGGCCCACCTTCTCCGCCCCGGAAGAGTACCGGCAGGAGGCTGCTTTCTTTGGGCGCGTGCTGATCGAGTCATGCGATCCCACGCCACGCACCGTTCTCGAGCTTGGCTCCGGCGGAGGGAACAATGCCTCCCATCTCAAGGCGCGGTTCGCCATGACGCTGGTGGACCTTTCCCCCCACATGCTCGAAGTCAGCCAAGCGCTCAACCCGGAGTGCGAGCACCTGCTGGGCGACATCCGCACCCTGCGCCTGAACAGACCCTTCGATGCCGTGTTCGTGCACGACGCGATCTGCCACATGACCGTCAAGGCGGATCTGCGTGCCGTGATGGAAACCGCCTTCGAGCACTGTCGCCCGGGCGGCATCGCCCTGTTCGCTCCCGACTTCGTGCGCGAAACCTTTGTCGAGAACACCGATCACGGTGGGAACGACACGCGGAGCGGCAGTGTGCGCTTTTTGCAGTGGACCACCGATCCAGACCCGAACGACACCGAGTACTTCGTCGACTTCGCGATCCTGATTCGAGATCGCCAGGGCAGGATGAGGGTCGAGCACGATCGACACACGTACGGACTGTTCAAGCGCGCGGAGTGGCTGCGCCTCATGAAAGGTGTGGGCTTCGAGCTGAACACGAAGAGCGCAGTCGTCGACGACTTCGATCGGGACTTGTTTGTGGGGAGGCGACCGCGTTAAACGTCCGCTGCGGGGTTCGGTGCTTCTGGCTCACCCTCGATGAAGGCCCCGGCTGGTCTGCCCGGTGGCAGACCAGCTTCCACGATGGCAATATACGACCGGCTCAGACCGCGCAGGCCCTCAGGACCAGGCTCTCGCCATTCGTGAGGCCTTGGTCTGACCCGACTGCCCAGGCTTTGCCGTCCGCCACAGCAACGCCTTCGAGCATGTTGTCCCCACTGCCACGGTTGGGACTGGGAACTGCGCTGAGCAGTCCCTTCTCGCCACGAACGATGAGCGTGTGATTTGTAAACCCGTCCATGCGGACGCCGACCGCCCACACCCGCCCTCCAGCCACGGCCACGCCGGTCAGCCACGCCTGAGGGGTGGGAGATGGACTCGCAACGACCCTCCACCCGCGGCCGTCCCAGTGCTCAACCAGGGTGCCAACGCTGCTGCCGTCCGCACTCCTGCTCTGACCGACGGCCCAAACGTCGTTCTCGGACAGGCCCGCAACGCTGCGAAGAAGGTTGTCCGAAACACCTGTCGCAGGGCTCTGGACGAGGTTCCAGCTGACGCCGTTCCACCTGGCCAGGATCGGCGTGGAAACGTTGTTCGATATCGAGAAGCCGACCGCCCAGGCCAGACGCGATGAGATGGCGACGACGCTGTCGATCTCGTTGTAATCGATGCCGGGGTTTGGGCTCGGGACCACCTGCCAGCTCGACCCGTCCCAATGCTCGATGAGGCTGTACGAGACGGTTCCAAGCCGGATTCCGACCGCCCAGACGTCGTTAGTGCCATGAGCGGAGGCACCAAGCAGGTAACCCTGCTGGATCGAGGGGCTGGGCACCACGGACCAAGCCGACCCGTTCCAGTGCTCGGCCAGCGGAGTGCCGGCCTGAAAGGAACCCTGGTGACCTACCGCCCAGATGTCACGCGAGGACACTGCTGTGATCCCGCTCAGGTTTCCGGCGCCCGCGAGCGTCGAGTGAGAGGCGCGCCAGGACGAGCCGTTCCAATGGATGGCCAGCGGCTTTGATTGCAGCGTTGGCGGGTTGCCGACGGCTGACGACGCCCCGCCGACCGCCCACGCATCGGAGGCCGACAGCGAGACCACGCTCGACAGGTTGTTGCCAACCTTGCCGGGGCTCGGGCTGGCGATGATCGAAACGGCACCTCCGCAGCCCAGGGTCGCTGCTTCTGCGATCGAAGGGGCCGCCACCAACGCCAGCACATTGACGAGAAAAAGACCCCACCCAAGTGGCGTAGACACAATTCGCAACATCTGTAATCACCTCGTTGAATTTCCGGCTGAGTTGGCAGCACCGCACTGCCCTTCCCATTTGATGCGGCATGGGGCCTTTTGGTTGCAGAAAGCCCGGCTCAGGCCCGGCGCATAATCGCTGGTGGTGGCCACCGCGCTGTCGCTTTCTCACCTGGGCTCCCTGATGCGCGGTGTGCGCAGCGTCGATCAGGTTGGGGCTGACGAGCGCGCTGCATCCCTGGCCAAGCGCTCAATCAAGAAGTCTTCGAAGCTCTGGGCGCTGGACCTTGCGATCCGCTGCATGGACCTCACCACGCTCGAGGGTTCCGACACCCCGGGCAAGGTGACGGCCTTGTGTGGCAAGGCGGTCCGGCCCAAGCCGGGCGATCCGTCCATTCCTTCGGTGGCGGCGATCTGCGTCTACCCGGCTCGCGTCGCGGACGCACGAGACCACCTGGCCGGCAGTGGGGTGAAGGTCGCCTCGGTGGCGACGGCGTTCCCGTCGGGTCAGAG
Organism: Candidatus Dormiibacterota bacterium; assembly: GCA_030948325.1. The sequence continues at coordinate 1,043 of JALZAL010000171.1, read as the reverse complement.
CTTCACATCGATCAAGGTGGCGGAAACCAAAGAGGCTGTCGCCGCCGGCGCCAACGAGGTGGACATGGTGATCGACCGGGGCGCCTTCCTCTCAGGCGACTATCAGAAGGTGTACGACGAGATTGCAGAGATCAAAGAGGTCTGCGGACCGGCGCACCTGAAGGTGATCCTCGAGACCGGCGAGCTTGGAACATATGACGGCGTGCGAAGAGCGAGCATCCTCGCTATGGCCGCGGGCGCCGACTTCATCAAGACATCCACCGGCAAGGTCCAGCCGGCGGCGACCCTGCCGGTGAGCCTGGTGATGATGGAGGCGATCCGCGACTTCATGCGCGAGACCGGGCGACCGGTCGGCTTCAAGGCCGCAGGTGGCATCCGAACTTCCAAGCAGGCGATCGCATACCTCGTTGTCACCTACGAAACCCTCGGAGCAGATTGGATGACCCCCGAGCGGTTGCGGCTGGGCGCCTCGACACTTCTGAATGACGTCCTGATGCAGATCGACAAGGAGCGGCTTGGCGCTTACCAGTCGGGCGACTACTTCACGATCGACTGATGGCGATCACCAAGAGGGAGGCGGCCGAGCTCGCGAAGCACACCTTCGAATACGCGCCTGCACCTGAGGCGTCTGACCACATCCGGATCCAGCCGCGTTACGCGCTGTTTATCGGGGGCCGGATGCTCGAGCCGCACAGCAGGAAGCGGTTTCCGACCATCAATCCCGCCAACGAGCAGCAGCTCTCGGAGGTGGCCGAGGCGGATGCAGTCGACGTCGGCCGGGCCGTGTCGGCTGCCGGCAAAGCTTTCACCTCGTGGTCTCGCCTTTCGCCCTCGCGGCGCGCACGCTACCTCTTCCGTATCTCCCGCATCATCCAGGAACGAGCTCGCGAGCTGGCCGTGGTCGAGACGATGGACGGCGGCAAACCGATCAAGGAATCGCGCGACGTCGACATCCCGCTCAGCGCGGCCCACTTCTTCTATTACGCGGGCTGGGCTGACAAGCTCGAGTGGGCCTTCCCGAATCGGCGTCCGCGGCCGCTCGG
>JALZAL010000169.1 GCA_030948325.1 Candidatus Dormiibacterota bacterium | reverse complement strand
GAGAAGCAATCCTCAAACAAATCCCATCGATATGCCGGAATGAGAGCAGCGCCTGCGGCGAAGCCGCACGCGCGATGAGAGAAAACCCGGAAGGAAGCCATCTCAAGGGGTCACTGCACCACCACCTTGGACTTAGAGGACGCTGAGGCGACTCAAGGAGGTGTTCGATGGGAGGACCAGTGGTCACAGAGGTTGAGAAGGCTGAGATCTGGGACCGGCGGGGCAGGGGCGAATCGATGTCTGCGATTGCCAGGCATCTAGGCCGGGGCCTGGAGACGATTCGGCGGTACGTGTTGTTGACCGGTGGTGTTCGTCCGCGGCCGCGAACGAGGTCGCGGTGCGGGTTGACTGTGGTGGAGCGGGAGGAGATTTCCCGAGGCTTGGCTGCCGAGGATTCCTGTCATGCGATTGCAAGACGGATCCGGAGGGCACCCTCGTCGGTCTCACGTGAGGTGGCTCGTAATGGCGGACGAGTCGGCTATCGGGCGGCGGAGGCCGAACAGGCAACTCGTCGACGCGGCCGGCGGCCCAAGGCGAGCAAGCTGGCGCTCAGTCCGCGGCTGCGCGCCGAGGTGGAGACCAGACTCAAACTTGACTGGTCGCCACAACAGATCTCGGCCTTCCTGAAGGTCGAGTACGCCCAAGATCCCCAGATGCAGATATCCCACGAGACGATCTACCTCAGCCTCTTCGTCCAGAGTCGTGGCGCTCTGCGCAAGGAGCTGGCTCGGCACCTGCGGACTCGCCGTCAGGTCCGACAGCCTAAGCAGCAGCTGTCCAATGGCCGCGGCCAGATCGTGGACAAAATCATGCTCAGCGAGCGCCCGGCTGAGGCAGCTGACCGAGCGGTGCCTGGGCACTGGGAAGGCGACCTACTGCTGGGTACCAAGAACAATGGCATCGGCACCCTGGTCGAGCGCAGTACCCGCTACGCGATGCTCTTCACGCTGCCCAACGGCTTCACTGCCGAACGGGTCAGCGAGGCCCTCGCCAAAACAGTCATGAGGCTTCCCGCCAGTCTGCGCCGCTCGCTGACCTGGGACCAAGGACCGGAGATGGCCGGCCACCTCCGCTTCACAATCGACACCGGCCTGGCGGTCTATTTCTGCGACCCACGGAGTCCATGGCAGCGCGGCAGCAATGAGAACACCAACGGACTTCTCCGCCAATATTTCCCCAAGGGTCAGAGCCTGGCTGGGGTTACACAGAACGAGCTTGATCGAGTCGCCGATCAGCTCAACGGCCGCCCTCGCCAAACCCTCGGCTGGCGCTCACCGACTCAGAAGTTGGCCGAGTTCATGGAACAATCCTCAGCGGCGGGTGGTGCAGCCACCGCATGAGACCGCCTTCGGGTTTTCTCTCATAAGGCGGGTCGAAGACCCGCCTATATTGCGTATTCGAGGTCGGTCAGCGTGACTCGCTTGTGGGTCAGGAGGCGTCCGGTCGCTTGCGACACGTACGTCCCGGACGTGGGCGCCACGTCCAGGTAGTCGGCGCCGACAGCGATCGTCACGTACTCCAGGCCGCCTCGGCTGGCATGGGTGGGATCGAACGCCCAGGCGATGGCGTCGCCGGTCTCATCCTCCGCCGGGAGAACCACCTCCACCCAAGCGTGGGTCCCGCCCTGTCCGACCAGGTGACCCGAGGCGTAGCGCGCAGGCAGCTTGGCGGCCCGGCAGACCGCGAGCATGATGTGTGCGTAGTCCTGGCACACGCCGAAACCCAAGGCGAGCGCCTCGGATGCGGTGGTCCGCACCCCTGTCACCCCACCTCTATAGGTCATCGATTGGTACACCCAGTCGTTGATCCGGTCAGCCAGGTCAAGGCCCCAGGGAGCCGATTCCGCGAGCTCGTCCGCCGCCTGCTGGAGGCGTTCGTCCGCAGCTGTGAGCCGGGAAGCCTCGAGCAGGTAGGCGTCCCTCTGCCAGCCGGCCGGCAGACGGTTCGGCTCTGCAGAGCTGCGCTCGACGGTGATCTCGGCCAGAAACTCGATCGCCGAGCTGACGCGCGGCGCAAACACGTCCACTATCACGTTGCCGAAGCGATCCTGCCGGTTCTCAAACCTCACTCCATCGATGCCGGCGGAAACGCGGTGACGCAGGCGCTTCTGATCGCCGAACCGCTCCGGCGGGATGACGACGAGCCGGTGGCTCAGGTCACGAATCGGCGCGGGGTATTCGTATCGGAAGCTCTGCGTGATCTGATAGGAAGCACGCCGAGCGGAAGACCAGTCGATTGGGACGCCTTCAAGGGGGATCA
>JALZAL010000155.1 GCA_030948325.1 Candidatus Dormiibacterota bacterium | reverse complement strand
GGCCAGCCGTACGCGCCCAGGTCGTAGCCCTCGAGGAAATTGAGCATCTGGAGCAGCGTCAGGCCGCCCGCCGGAGGTCCCGCGGCGGCGACGGCAAGTCCGCGATAGGTCCCCCTCATCGGCTCCGTCACGTTGACCTGGTAGCCCGCGAGATCTTCCTTGGTTATGTAGCCGCCGTTGCCCTCGAAGTCGGCCGCGATCTCAGAGGCGATCTCACCCTTATAGAACGTGTCGGGGCCGTCACGCGCCAATCGCTCAAGGGTGCGCGCGTAATCGGCCTGCACGAACCTGTCGCCGATGGCGAACAGCTGGCCCTCTCGCGTATAGATCGCCTTCGCGGCCGGTGTCGCCTGGATCCTCTGGATGTTGGGGACGACGTCCGGACCGTACTCGGTGGTCCAGTAGCCGTGCATGTACCCGCTCACCGGGATGCCATCGCGGGCCAGCGGAACCGCCGGCGCGATCGCCTGCTCCCACGAGATCGTGCCAAAGCGCGTGAGCGCCTCATACAACCCGGCCACGGTCCCCGGGACGCCGACCGATTGATAGCCGACGTCGTTGACCCAACCTTCGAGAACGTAGCCGTAACGGTCGGCCGCCTCTCGAATGAAAAGCCTCTCCCATTGATCCTCGCGCACGCGAGAGCCGGCCGTGGCGTAGAACTCGAGGAGCGCGTCGCCGCTCTTATTGCCATTTTTGGGGCTGTGCACCAGCATCACGCCGCAGCCCCCGATCCCGCACATCTGTGGATCCATCACGCCCTGCACAAAGGCGCACGTCACGGCGGCATCGACAGCATTGCCGCCTCGCCGCATGACCTCCAACCCGATCTCAGCCGCTGCGGGCTGCGGGGCGACGATCATGGCCACGAGCGTTAAGGGTAGCTGGGACCGCCACCGCCTACTGGAGGGGCAAAGCAGAAGGGACCCAAGAAATCGTTAGTCGAGGCTGGGCGAAAGGTCGAGCGAGTCGAGCGGGATCGCAAGCATGAACGGCCGGTATAGGTGATCGAACTGATCAGGCGAGATCAGGTCGCGCACCGCCAGAGCAACTGCCGCGTTGCGGCTTGCTTCGAGCATGCTGACGCCAACGGCTCCTGGCCCCATCGCCTGCTGGATCACCTCCCAGTCGCCAGGAGAGAGGCTCGCCAACCGATCGACAAACCGCGCCACGATCGGGCTTAGCGGAAAAGGCGCCTCTTGCGTCGTGCGCGCGGACATTACGCGCGCCTCCTCACGAGCGTGCCGACACCGCTGGTCGAGGTTCTCACCACCTGAACCTACTCCTCAGGCGCTGCAGCAAAGTTGCAGTCCCGGCCACAGCCGAAGGCTGTCTCTACGCGGTGCTGGCGAGCCGCTCCCGATAGGCATCGGCGACCGTGCGGACACTTGTGCCGTGGGCGCCGCTCGCCTGGATGAGGTGCTCGAGCTGCCGCTCGGCGAGCACCGACCAGCCCGTGTTACGGGTCAGCTTGGCGAGCCGCGCGGTGAGACGCCACGATTCTCCGCCCAAGACATCGGCGGATCGCTTCAGGACGTCTCCGATTGCTTTCGTGTCCACTGCCTCACCGGACGCAGCCAGGGCCTCAGCCTCCAGCAGCCGCGCGGCGAGGGCACGCACGGCGTCCCCGGAGCGCGTGGACTCGGCCAGCAGCTCCCGCGCTGATGTCAGGGCACGGTCGAACTTGCCTGCGGCAAGCTCCAGCCGGGCCTGCAGCAACCGGATTCTGCCGCGCTGCTGCCATCGGAATGGATATGGACCTATGCGAGCGCGCACCGCGTCACCCAGGTACCGCATCGAGGACCTTCGCGCACCCCCGGCCAGACGGCTTTCTGCAAGCCCGATCAAGCTCGCCTCCAACACCGGGCGAAGATGTGCGACGCGGGCGCCGTCGAGCTCCTTCAAGTTGATCTCGTCGGCGGCGTCCAGCTCGCCCATCGTGACCAGGACCGCGGCGCGCAGGTTCGCTCCATCTGGACCCTCGTGAGCAAGCTCTACGAGGCTGACCTCGACGGCAAGCAGGTCGAGCGCCGACAGCGCTTCCGAAACGTGACCGAGCATCATGTTCGCGCGCGCGCGGGCGAGGTGGCGATGGCGCGTGATCATTGGC
>JALZAL010000133.1 GCA_030948325.1 Candidatus Dormiibacterota bacterium | reverse complement strand
CGGGCGGCTCCTGTCCGGACATTCCGTCGCCTAGACTTCGATCAATGACGCAGCTCTATCACGACGCGCAGCGCCGGCTGCAGGATCGTTTTGACACCCGGCGCCTCGCCGACCGGATCGAGGAACGCCTGGTTCACGACTTCATCGACCGGCACGACGCCGAGTTCATCAGCGAGCGCGACATGTTCTTCCTGGCGACGGTGGACCCGGAAGGGCGGCCGAACTGCTCCTACAAGGGTGGCGATCCGGGATTCGTGCGAGTCGTCGACGAGCGAACCCTGGCCTTCCCGAACTACGACGGCAACGGGATGTACCTGTCGATGGGCAACGCTCTCGCCACCGGAGAGGTGGGGATGCTGTTCATAGATTTCGAGAAGCGCAACCGGATGCGCGTCAACGGCACCGCGAGCGTCTCCGAGGACGATGAGCTCATGGCCGCCTACCCGTACGCGCAGTTCATCGTTCGCGTGGCGGTCGGGGAAGTATTTCCCAACTGTCCGCGTTACATCCATCGCTATCAGCTGGTCGAGCGCTCCAAGTTCGTTCCCAAGAAGACGGCGCGACCCCCGGTTCCCGATTGGAAACGTTCCGATTGGGCCTGCGACGTGCTGCCGGAGAACGACCCCGCCCGCGAACCGGCCACAGCGGAATAGACCCTACAGCGAGCTAAGCGGTGATTGACGTCGTGCCCACGGAGCTGATCGTCTACTCCGATTACGTTTGACCCTGGTGCTACGTCGACTCGGTCCGAGTCGAACGCCTGGAGGCTGAGGGCCTCGTTCACCTGACGTGGCTCCCGTTTGAGCTCCATCCTGAGGCGCCGGTCGAGGGCATCCCCTACGAGGCTTACTTCGGGCGGAGTCGCTCGCTCCAGATGCGCAGCCGGCTGGAGGAGGTCGCGGAGGAGGTGGGATTGGTGATGAAGCGGCGCGACGTGATCATCAACTCACGCAGGGCTCTGTCAGCCGCCGAGTTTGCACGTGATCAGGGCAAGTTCGACGCGATGCATAAAGCGCTGTTCAAGGCTCATTGGGAAGGCACCGGGCGGCTCGAGAATGCCGACGATCTCGTCCGGATCGGCACCGAGCAAGGGCTCGATCCTGTCGAGCTGAGGACCGCGATCGACGAGGGACGCTACGAGGGGATCATCGACGACAACCGCCTGCAGGCGGAATCGGTCGGGATCAATGCAATCCCGGCCCACATCTTCGGCAACCGCTACCTGGTCGTGGGCGCGCACCCCTACGAATCCTTCACACAGGTGCTCGATCGCCTGCGTCAGGAAAAGGAATCGAGCCCTCAGTAGTGCAGATGCTCCATGGCGTGTCGGTGCTGCTGAGGCCGGCCACGAGCGATGACGTTCCAGCCCTTGTCGATATCCGGTCGACGCCGGAGGTTTATCGCTGGTGGCGGGGCGGGGGCGACATGGCCGCCGCGGTCGCCGCGGACCTGGCCGATGAAGAGACCCAAACATTCGTCATCGAGCACGCCGGTCGGGTCGTCGGAGCGATCCAGTGGGGCTCGGAGGACGAGCCTGACTACCGCCATGCAAGCATCGACATCTACCTGGATCCGAAGGTGCACGGCCGCGGCCTCGGCGCAGACGCAATCCGCACCCTGGCCCGCCACTTGATCGAGGAACACCGATTTCACCGGCTCGTGATCGACCCGGCAGCGGACAACACGGCCGCGATCAAGTGCTACGGCAAGGTCGGGTTCCGGCCGGTTGGGCTTATGCGCCAGTACGAGCGTGGCTCGGACGGTAGCTGGCATGACGGCCTGCTGATGGACCTGCTCGCCGAGGAGCTGGTGGCGGGGTAAGTCGTTGGCCGGTCGGCCTTGCGGCCTCGGCCAACGACCCTACCCCGGTTAGAAACTAATCGTGGAGGTTGATCCTCACTACCTTGCCCCCACCAACGCAGGGGTTCGGCGCCGGCGGCGGAAATGGGTTTGCGCCGTTCGCCGGGCAAATGCTGCCCGTGGTGACGTAGAGATTTCCGTCAGGTCCCCACGCCGCCATGTTCGGGAACGACAGGTTGCCGGCTACGACTGAGCCATGGCCTGTGACCGGGTTGTACTTCACGACATTGCCCACGAAGAACGACGGGCTGGTGAAGGGAATCCCGGGGCCGAACATGTTTACAAAGTAGAGGTTGCCGTGGCGGTCGCTGATGCAGTTGGTGACGTGTGTAAGAAGCGGCATGCCCTTGGCATCCTTGGGCGTGACGAGGTTCGCGGTGCCGCCGACGAGCTTGATCAGGCGGCCCGACAGCTGAGCGACCCAAAGGTTTCCACCAGATGGCGCCACGCAGGTGGGAACCGTGTCATTCGGGAAGTTGTTGGGGTTCGGGTCGCGCCACTCGAAGTGGTGCAGGATGGTGATGTTCCCGCTGTTGTCAACCCAGTCCAGAGTGTTGGAGCCGGCGTCGGCTACGTAAGCCCCGTTCGCAGTCGCAAGGACGCCGTACGGGTTGGTGTCATGCTCCTGCGTCCCAGGGCTGTAGACGCCGGGAGTGGGCAGCTTGAACTTCAACGTGAAGTTGTAGTCCCTTGTGCCCACGGCCGCGACGCTCTGCCAGTCGCCGTCCGGCTCGACCGAGATCAGCCGGCCGGCCTCAGCGTTAACGATGCCGATCCCTGGTGGAAACAGTTGCGGGCCGGCACCGATGATCGCGAGGATCTTGCCGTTGGCGACGGAAAAACCGCTCACGCCGATAGTCTCGGGGCCGCCAAGATGGACTGAGAGCAGACCCTTCACAAGGGGCGAGTGCATGTGGGTCACGGGATTCACCCATGTGAGTCGCGACGTCCCGCCCAAGCAGACCGGCGACGGCAGGAGGCAGATTTTTCCGCCGTGGCCCGCCTCGGCGACGACCATGCGGCCGTCGAGGAAACCGATCCCTCGCGGGCTGTCAAGCCCCCACGCCACGGTCGTGACGTTGGATGAGGCCGACGCTTGCGTTGGCACCAAAGCGCCGATCGCAACTACGAGCAATCCCACCAAATAACGCTTGCTTAACCGCATCCTCATCCTCCCAAGTCGGCGCCTGCATCCCCCGCAGGACTGGAAAATCGTCCATCCGAAGCTCCCAGGTTGTCAATAGGAATTCTGGGAAGTGACTAGGCACTCGCTGGGAATCAACCCTGGGCTTAAGAACTTCGCTGGCACCTGTCGCACTGATGGCGCCGACCGGGTTAAGCGCCGGTTACGCAGATTCGGTCCTGACGGGGCCCTACGAATGTCGGTGTGTGCCACCCTGAGCAGCAATGGCTACCGAGACACAAAAGCTCGTCATCGTCGATGCCGTCGCATGGCAAAAGTGGCTCGATGAGAACCACTCCGACTCAACCGGCGTCTGGCTGGTCCTTGCGAAGAAGGGGACGGCGAGCCCGACCAGCCTCACCTATGCGCAGGCGCTCGAGGAGGCGCTCTGCTACGGCTGGATCGACGGCCAGGCACGCAGTGGCGACGACCTCACATACATCCAACGCTTCACACCACGCCGGCGTCGCAGCGGCTGGTCGAAGCGAAATACTGGCATCGCGGAGCGGCTGGTCAGCCAAGGCCGGATGCGTCTCGCGGGCGCGGCCGAGATAGAGCGCGCCAAGGCGGATGGCCGTTGGGAAGCCGCCTATGCCGGCCCCGCTGCCATCGAGGTACCGCCCGAGCTCGCCGCGGCGCTCGCCGTTTCACCCAAAGCGCGGGCGATGTTCGAAGCCCTCAACAGTCAGAACCGCTACGCAATCCTCTTTCGGATCGCCACCGCCAAGCGGCCCGAGACGCGGGCGAAGCGGATCGAGCAATTCGTCGCCATGCTCGCCCAAGGCGAGACGATCTACCCGCAAAAGCGCGCCAGTACAGAC
>JALZAL010000092.1 GCA_030948325.1 Candidatus Dormiibacterota bacterium | reverse complement strand
GGTTGGGAAGTCGACAGCGCGGCTACTGTCCGAGGCGGGGTTGTGTGTGGTCGCAGTCAGCGATTCAAAGGGCGGCGTCTACAACCCCAAGGGCCTGGACCTCGCTGCACTCGAGGAGCACCGCAAGGTGCGCGGGGGCGTGAGCGGTTTCAAGAAGGCGGACAGCATCACCAATGCTGAGCTCCTCGAGCTGCCCGTGACCGTCCTGGTCCCAGCCGCAGTGCAGGACCAGATCACCGCGGAGAATGCTGGAAAGGTCCGCGCCAGGCTGATCACCGAGGGCGCAAACGCGGCGGTCTCGCCTGAGGCCGATCCCATCCTGCACGACCGCGGGATCTTCGTCGTCCCCGACATCATCGCCAACGCGGGCGGCGTGATCGTCTCGTACTTCGAGTGGGTGCAGGATCTCCAGGCCTTCTTCTGGGAAGAAGAGGAGATCAACACCAAGCTGCACCACGTCATCACGCGCGCCTTCTACGAGATCCTCCATACCTCCGTGAACAAGCGGATCGACATGCGGCTCGCGGCGTACGCACTGGCAGTGCAGCGAGTCGCCAATGCGACGACGGTTCGAGGGATATATCCATAATCGGGAGAGGATGATCCCCGACTCTCCCAACCGACCTCGCCGTGTCCTGATCACCGGTGTCTCCAATCCTCTTGGTTCCGAGGTCGCCCGCCGTCTCGCCGCGCAGGTGCCTTTTCTGTTCGGCTGCGACGTCGCCGACCCCGTCAGCGCCCAGGAAGATATGGACTTCGTCCATGCCGACACGCGACACGCCGCGATCGGGAAGCTGGTCAGACAGCTTCGCATCGACACAGTCGTGCACATGGCGGTCACAGTGGACTCGGCCCATCACGATCGCGCCGCGCACGAGACCAATGTCATCGGCACCATGAACGTGCTTGCAGGTTGCACTGGGTCCTCCAGCGGCGTTGAGCGCCTGGTCGTGAAATCGAGCCAGGCAATCTACGGCGCCGGGCCGACCGATCCATCGTTCTTGTCCGAGGAGCTTGTCGGCCCCGAGCGGCAAGGCTCCCTCACGACACGCGACCTGCGTGAGATGGAACAGCTCGTCGGCGAGTTCGCTCTTCGCAGCTCGGACTGCCACGTCACGGTTCTCCGCCTCGGATACCGCGTGACGGCGGATACGACACTCGCCAAATATCTGTCATTGCCGATTGTGCCGATGTTTGCGGGTTTCGACCCCCGACTCCAGCTGCTGCACGAAGAGGACGCCGTGGAAGCGATCGTTCGGGCGGCTCTGGGGGACCGGCCTGGGGTATTCAACGTGGCCGGCGATGGAGTCGTGCTCCTAAGCCAGGCGATTGCCATCATGGGAGGGACGGCCGCGCCGGCGCTGCTTCCATACGGCCGCTGGATGGCCCGGCTCGGCCTTCGGGCCGTGACCGGGATCGATCTGCCGGGCCACCTCGCGGATCTGCTCGTATTCGGTAGCGTCGCCGACTGCTCTCGCCTCGCGGCCGAGTTCGGCTGGTCCCCCGCCTACCAGACACGTGCGGTCATGGACGCCTTTGCACAGGGCAAGGACGTCGAGGTGATCGAGTCTCCTTCTCCGCCGCAGGAGTACGAGCTCCAGGTTTATCTTCAGCGCCGCCGGCGCGAGGAACGCAACGGCCACCGCATCGGCACTTCGATGTTGGCGCGACCTTGAGCGCCGGCTCTGCACCAGCTGATACCGAGTCGACGCAGGCGCTGCGACGCCGCAGTCGCAAGGCGGAGATCGTTGCGCCGGCTCCGAGACGAAGTCGCGTTCCAAAAGCAGTCCGACGTCTGCAACGCAAGGCGCCGGTCTACGCGATGCAGGCCGTGGTCGAGCTATCCACGCGTCTTCGCGAGATGACCCGCCGCGAGGTCATCGATCTCAACCGGATCATGGAGCTCGTCCAGTTCGCTTACCAGCAGCGCGAGCTCTCGAATCGGGGAACCAACTACGCGGTCGACGACTTCGGCTTCGATCCGCAGTGGACCGAGTCGTTCCTGGCGTTGTTCAAGATCCTGTACCGCGACTACTGGCGAGTCGAGACCACCGGCATCGAGAACGTTCCCGCCACAGGCCGCGCGCTCCTGGTTTCGAACCATGCCGGGGTCCTTCCTTGGGATGGCACGATGATCAAGACCGCGATCTTTGCGGAACACCCTCAGCCCCGACATGTGCGCGCCCTCGTGGCCAGCCTCTTCATGGGGATGCCGATGCTGAGCTGGTTCCTTCGCCGGACCGGTCAGACCGTGGGCCATCCCGACGACACGCGGCGCTTGCTCGAGCGCGACGAGCTTGTCCTTGTCTTCCCGGAAGGCGTCAAGGGGACCGGCAAGCCTTTCAAAGATCGCTATCGCCTGCGGCGGTTCGGTCGAGGTGGCTTCGTGTCTACCGCCATCCGCGCCGGTGCGCCCATCATCCCCGTGTCCGTGGTCGGATCGGAGGAGATCTACCCGATGATCGCGGACCTGGCGCCGGTGGCCAGGGCTTTCGGCCTGCCATACATGCCGATCACGCCGTTCTGGCCATTGTTGGGGCCGCTCGGTCTGATCCCCCTGCCGAGCAAATGGCGCATCCAGTTTCATCCCCCGGTGCACGTCGAGGCTCACCCGCCCGAGGCGGCCGACGATCGGAGCCTGGTGATGGCCATCGCCGACCAGGTACGCGACACCATCCAGCAAGGCGTCTACGCGAATCTCAAGATGCGCCGCGGCATTTTCACGTAGGGCAGCTGATCTAGACTCAGGGCGGCACCCATGAAGGACGAGCGCCTCCTAAAAGTGGTCGTCGAAGTCATGCGGGGCAGATCCCCCGACCGCCGGCCAGATCGCCAGGGCTGCATCAAGAAAAGGCCTTCCAAGAGTTCGCAGCCGCAGCGTCGAACGGATTCTGAAGCACCACTCGTCGGTGTTCGAGATCCACGCCCGAAGCCATTTGTTTGCCGCCACCCGGTGGCGGCTCGCGGAGGCAGGTCCCGCCCCCGGTCCCGACCCTGCCGGCGCGCCGGTGCCGGCATGGCCGTACCGCCCGACGCTGTCCGGAGCGGCGGCGGCCAGCTTGACCTTTCATGCGGACGAGCCACCGGCCGCGGCGATCGGCAAGCCCGCATAGCCGTTAGACCACTATCGGAAGTGGCGTCTCCTCTGGTTCCTCGACGATGTTGAGGGCCGTCGCCTGGCTGATCCAGTACTCGACGTCCGACCGGCTCGGCGCTCCCGCAAGCCCCACGGCGTCGACGATCTTGACGTGCAGCTCTTTGGCATCCTGGGTCCGCAGCGCCAACATCGAATCGATGCCGAGGCGGCGGATGACGGGGAGGAAGCGATACATCCCAGAGACCTCGAGCAGAGTGCATTGGTGCGAGAACTCGAGCAATCGGTCGGGGGTGATGCCTGTTTTCTTCGACAGGCGGTCGCGGTCGATACCAAGCGACGTGCGGTGAAGTAGCTGATTGGTGTGGTGGATCCCGCGCGAGCGTAACCGGCGGACGTCGTCGTCGGAGATGCCGCGAAGATACTCGAGCGTCCGGTACATCGAGATAAATATGATGGAAACCCGGAGAAGTTTCCTTCTTCATCGAGGAGCGCACCGACCGCACCCCCTCCTTCTCGTATAATTTCGAAAAGCCCGCCGCCACTGGAGTAAACACACCCTGAATCAGAGTCGGCTCGCAACCCGCGGAGTGATTCCCGGGGAGCAGTCTGGCCTCGAGATAGGGATCGGGCGATACGCACGCCGCTCCTACGGTTTCGACGAGGTTGCGCTCGTACCTGGTGGGGTGACGCTCAACCCCGATGAGGTCGACATCTCTTTCGCCCTCGGAGATCGCCTCAAGCTTTCGATCCCGATCTGGGGTGCGGCCATGGATGGCGTGGTGGACGTGGACTTCGCCATCGCGATGGGCAGGCTAGGCGGCCTGGCGGTCCTGAACCTCGATGGAGTCCACACTCGCTACGAGGATTCGGCGCCCATCATCAAGAGAATCGCCGAGGCTGACAAAGCGCACGTGAACGCTCTGTTGAAGGAGGTTTACAGGGAGCCTGTCAAACCGGAGCTCATCTCCGAATGCATCGATGCGATCAAGGCTGCCGGCGTGCCGTGCGCGGTGTCAACGATTCCTGCACGCGCCGAGGAGCGAGCCGAGGTGGTGCAGAAGGCGGGCGCCGACGTCCTTGTCGTCCAGGGCACTGTGCTCACCGCGCGCCACTCGTCCAAGTCGTATCACCAGCTGTCGTTCGAGAAGCTGGTCAGGGCTTGCGCGATCCCCGTCGTGGTCGGCAACTGTGTCCACTACGAGACAGCGTTGGAGCTGATGGAGACCGGGATCGCCGGCATCCTCGTCGGAGTTGGTCCGGGCGCCGCTTGCACCACCCGTGGCGTCCTCGGCGTTGGTGTGCCGCAGGTGACCGCCACAGCCGATGTCGCGGCCGCGCGTGACGAGCACATGAGGCGAGGCGGAATGCGCGTTGCGGTGATCACCGATGGCGGCATGCGCATAGGCGCTGACGTGTGCAAGGCGTTCGCTAGCGGGGCTGATGCCGTGATGATCGGAACACCGCTCGCCGGAGCCGAAGAATCGGCCTCCAGGGGATTCAACTGGGGCATGGCGACGCCGGATCCCAACCTGCCGCGAGGGACTCGCATCCAGGTGGGCACAAAGGCGACCCTCCAGGAGATCCTGCTCGGGCCGGCTCGCGTGGACGATGGCAGCCAGAACTTTGCGGGCGCGCTGCGCTCCGCGCTCGGAGTGTGCGGGGCCGGCAACATTCCCGAGTTCCAGCATGTCGAGATGGTGATAGCTCCCTCGATCACGTCGGAGGGCAAGAGCCTGCAGCAAGCCCAGCACGTGGGTATGGGGAAGAGCTGAGCTGACGACAAAGACCGCCACGGCCGCCCGCCCCCGCAAGGAGACGAGAGGCGGTGCCCGGCAGCAGACGGTCCTGGTGCTCGACTTCGGATCTCAGTTCAGCCAGCTCATCGCGCGCCGGGTGCGCGAGGCCAGCGTCTACTGCGAGCTCGTCCCCGGCACGACGCCGTGGGCTCAGCTGAAAGAGCGGCAACCTGCCGGGCTCATCCTCAGCGGCGGGCCGGCGAGCGTCTACGAGCCGGGCGCTCCCCAGGTCGACCCTGAAGCTCTCCGCGCCGGCGTACCCGTGCTGGGAATCTGCTACGGCATGCAGCTCATCGCTCACCACCTCGGCGGCAGGGTCGATCCCGGCCATGCTCGCGAATACGGCCCGGCGCTGCTCGCGGTGCGGGAGCCGAGTGGCCTTTTCCAGGGGTTGAACGACGAGCTCCCTGTATGGATGAGCCATGGCGACCACGTCAGCGAGCTGCCTCCCGGCTTTCACTCGCTCGCGTCGAGCGGCAACTCGCCCGTGGCAGCATTTACCAACGATCACGGCATCTTCGGCATCCAGTTCCACCCCGAGGTGGTGCACACGCCGAGCGGCCGTGAGGTGTTGCGAAACTTTCTTTACGGAATCTGCCACTGCGACGCGTCGTGGACGGCGGGTTCGTTCATCGCGGAGGCGACGGAGAGCATTCGTGCCCAGGTCGCCGACGGCCGCGTGATCTGCGCGCTCTCAGGCGGTGTCGATTCAGCGGTGGCCGCCATGCTGGTTCATCGCGCTGTCGGTGACCAGCTGACATGCGTTTTCGTGAACAACGGGCTGCTGCGCAAAGAGGAGCCTGAGCGGGTGCTGGCGGTCATGCATGGCAACCTGGACATGAACATCCGCTACGTGGATGCCACCGACAGGTTTCTCGATTCGCTTCGAGGAGTCGTCGACCCGGAACAGAAAAGACGCATCGTCGGGCGTGAGTTCATAACAGTTTTCGAAGCAGAGGCCACCAGCCTCGGCCACATCGACTTCCTGGCCCAGGGCACGCTGTACCCCGACGTCATCGAGTCCACCGCACCCGACGTGTCGTCCACCGCAGTCAAGATCAAGACCCATCACAACGTGGGCGGACTTCCTCCGGGCCTACGCTTCCAGCTGATCGAGCCGCTCCGCTACCTCTTCAAGGACGAGGTGCGGGCGGTCGGGCTGGAGCTGGGGATGCCCGAGGAGATGGTGTATCGCCAGCCGTTCCCGGGTCCGGGTCTTGCGATACGGTGCCTTGGCGAGGTCACGGCTGAGCGGCTCGAGATCCTTCGCAACGCCGACTGGGTGGTGGTGGACGAGATCAAGCGGAACGGCCTGTACCGGCAGGTGTGGCAGTCCTTCGCGGTGCTGACTCCGCTGGAGACCGTCGGGGTGATGGGCGACTACCGGACCTACGCGAACGTCGTCGCTGTGAGGGTCGTGACCAGCGAGGACGCGATGACCGCCGATTGGGCTCGCGTCCCGTACGAGGTCCTGGCGCGAATCAGCAACCGGATCGTGAATGAGGTGAAGGGTGTCAACCGGGTCGTCTTCGACGTCACGAGCAAGCCGCCCGGAACCATCGAGTGGGAATAGACCGCACGTAGTCCTCGTGATGCGATAGTTCCCCGGTGAAGGTCCTGGTCGTAGGTTCGGGGGCGCGCGAGCATGCACTCGTATGGAAATGCGTGCAGTCGGACCTCGTCGAGCGCGTGTATTGCGCGCCGGGCAACGGCGGCACTGGCGGCATGGCGCGAAACATCCCAATCGGCGCAGCTGACGTGGTGAGGATCGTCGCCTTCGCAAAACGGGAGCGCCTCGGACTGGTGATTCTGGGACCGGAGGCGGCAGTGGATGCAGGCGTCGGCGACGCGCTGCGAAGCGCGGGGTTCAACGTCTTCGGGCCCAATCGGGGGGCAGGACGCATCGAGTCGAGCAAGTCTTTCGCCAAGCGGCTCATGGTTCGCGCCGGGATTCCCACTGCCGAGTTCGAGGTCTTCATCGACGCTCGGGCGGCCAAGGTTTGGGCAGCGGCGCGTGATGGACGAGTTGCGGTGAAGGCCGATGGCCTCGCCCGAGGCAAGGGAGTCATCGTCTGCACGAATGTCGACGAGGCGAGCACCGCCATCGACGCCATGCTGGTGCAGGGGCGGTTCGGGCGCAGCGGCGCCACGGTGGTGGTCGAAGAGCTCCTCGAGGGCCCCGAGCTGTCGGTGCTTGGAGTCACCGACGGAACCGACGTGATCGCGCTCGCCCCTGCTCGGGACTTCAAGAGAGCGCACGAAGGTGACAAGGGCCCGAACACCGGGGGGATGGGTGCCTACTCGCCACCGTTGGGGGTCGATGATGCGGTCGTCAAGGAGGTGGTGGACACGGTGCTGCGCCCTGCGGTCCACGAGCTCGCCGCCTCTGGCGACGAGTTCCGGGGAGTCCTCTACGCCGGTCTCATGCTCACCAGGTCCGGCATCAGGACAATCGAGTTCAACGCACGTTTCGGTGACCCCGAGGCCCAGGTCGTGCTCCCGCGCCTCGAGACGGACATGGTTGCGCTGGCGCTGGCGTCGTCGAAGGGCACACTGGCCGGCTTTCCGGACCTTGTCTGGAGCAAGCAGGCTTCCGTGGGGGTGGTCGTGGCGTCCGGCAACTACCCCGATGACGCAGCCATGCAGCTCGGCCTGCCGATTCGGGGCCTGGCGGAGATTCCGCGTGGTGCCCTGATCTTCCACGCGGGCACCAGGTTCGAGCCGGGCAAGGGTCTGGTGACCGATGGCGGGCGGGTGGTGACCTCGGCCGCGTTGGGTGACACCGTGGCAGAAGCGCGTCAAAAGGCGCTTGCCGGGGCGCGGCAGGTACGATTCCCGGGGGCCTTCTTTAGATCAGACATCGCTGCGGAGGCCGTTGAGGGGTGACGTCGAGAGATTTGGTCTCCCAGGGGGTGCAGATGCTAGGAGGCGCCGAGCAACGCAGCGCGCGCATCGCAGATGCGTAAGCGAGTAGCGCAGAAGCCGACAACGCAGATGCGCCGCATGGGGGCCAAAGATCCGATGGCAATCCCTCAGCGGGCTCCGACTGAGGCCGTTGAGGGGTGACGTCGAGAGATTTGGTCTCCCAGGGGGTGCAGATGCTAGTGCAGCCAGTAGTCGGCGTCATCCTTGGCTCCAAGTCCGACCTGCCTTTGATGGAGTCGTGCGTCAAAGTGCTGGAGGAGCTCGGGCTCGCGCACGAGGTCAAGATCTGCTCGGCGCATCGCAACCCTCGTGGCGTGATGGAGTGGGCCGTCTCGGCACGCAGTCGTGGCCTCAAGGTCGTGGTCGCGGCCGCCGGTGGGGCTGCCCACCTGCCTGGAGTTGTCGCCGCCTGGACCGACCTGCCGGTGATCGGCGTGCCGGTACCCACGCAGCATCTCGGCGGAGTCGATTCGCTGTACTCGATAGTGCAGATGCCGGCCGGAATCCCAGTCGCCACCGTCGCCATCGGCGAGGGCGGGGCGAAAAACGCAGCGTGGCTGGCCGCGCGCATCATCGGTCTCGGCGACCCCGAGGTCGAGGCGCGCCATAGCGAAAAGCGCGCTGCGCTCGCCGGGCCGTGATGGCCAAAAAATCGTCGCGACTGCGGCTCGTCGACACCACCTTTCGAGACGCGCAGCAGTCCCTGCTGGGTGGCGAGCTGCGTGGCGACGAGATCGTTCCCATCGCGGCGAAGATGGACGCGATCGGGTTCACGGCGATGGAGGCTTTCGGCGGGGCAACCTTCGAAACGCAGATCCGCCGACGGGAGGACCCCTGGGACTATCTCCGAAAACTGTCCAAGGCGACGCCAAACACGCCGATCCAGGCGCTGATCAGGGGCCAGAACCTGCTCGCCAATCGCAACTTCCCGGACGACGTGGTCGAGCTCTTCGTGAAGCACGCCGCGAAATGCGGGGTCGATGTGTTTCGGATCTTCGATCCGCTCAACGACCTCCGCAATATGGAAGCGACAGTCGCGGCTGCCCTGAAAGCCAAGAAGCGGGTCCAGGGCGCACTCAGCTACGCGATCTCGCCGGCACACAACCTCGAGCTGTGGTGCTCGCTAGCCAAGGGCCTGGAGAACATGGGCTGCCACGACGTCGTGATCAAGGACACGTCCGGCCTCCTCAGCCCGCAGGCGACGTGGGAGCTGGTGACTGCTCTGAAAGAGACAGTCAATGTCCCCATCGATGTGCATTCGCACTGTTCGAGCGGCATGGCGCCGATGGCCTACATGGCTGCCGTTGAGGCTGGGGCCGAGATCCTGGACGTCGCGATGTCACCCCTCGCCTGGGGGACCTCACAGCCCGCCGTCGAGAGCGTGGTGGCCGCGCTCAAGGGAGGCGAATACGACACGGGGCTCGACCTCGAGAAGATGTGGGATGTCCAGCACGATGTCGAGCTGCTGAGGCGCAAACACATCGACCATCTGAGTCCCGTGGCGGACCGCGTCGACGCAAGCATCCTCCGCTATCAGATGCCTGGCCTGATGCTCGAGGACGTGCATCGCCAGCTGGCCGGGCACGATGCGGGCGGCCGCATCGCCGAGGTTCTCGAGGAGGCCAACCGCGTGCGCCTGGAGCTCGGCTACCCGCCCCTGGTCGCGCCGATCCGGCAGATGATCGCCACCCAGGCGGTATACAACGTGATCGGCGGGGACAGGTACGCCACTGTGACGCAGGAGTTGAAAGACTACTTGCAGGGCCTGTACGGTCGGCCTCCCGTCCCGGCCGACCCTGAGCTCCGCAGGCTCGTGCTCGGCCGCGAGGAGCCGATCACGATCCGCCCCGCCGACCTGCTGGAGCCGCAGGTCGCGGCCGCCCGCCAGCGGCTGAAGAGGATGGGCATCGAGCCGACTGACGAATCAGTGCTCATACACCTCCTCTTCCCTCAGCTTGCCGCCGATTACCTGCGTGGCCCGGAGCCGGCCGCCAAGACCTCGCCCCCGCCATCCGAGCCCGAGGCGCCGCCGGAGCCGCCGCCCGAGCCGCCAGTCCCGGCTCCGAGCACGGCCGTGCCCCCCGCGCCTGCTCCGGCGGCGGTGACCGCAGAGTTCGACGTCGAGGTCGAAGGTGAGGTTTTCAAGGTCCGCGTCAGCGGAGCCGGCATGGCTGTCATGCCCGCGGCCGGCACCGCGTCGACCACCCCGGCGCCTCCGCCGCCACGTACCGGCGAGGGCACGGTGATCGCCCCGATGCAAGGCTTGATCGTGAAGATCCCGGTCAAGGCCGGCGACGATGTGAAGCTCGGCGATGTCGTCGCCGTGCTGGAGGCGATGAAGATGCAGAACGACATCGTCACCACCGTTGCCGGCCGCGTCCGCGAGGTTTACGTCGAAGAGGGCGAGGTGGTCACCCCAGGCCAGCCGCTCCTGAACATCGGATGAAGACGAAGCTCTTCAAGAAGATTCTCATCGCCAATCGCGGCGAGATCGCCATCCGCGTCATGCGGGCCTGCCGGGAGATGGGGATCGCCACGGCCGCGATTTACTCCGATGCCGATCGCAACGCGATCCACGTCCGGTACGCGGACGAGGCTCATCACATCGGTGGAGCGCCCCCGGCGGAGTCCTATCTTCAGCTCGAGCGCATCGTCAAGGTCGCGCACGACTGTGGCGCAGAGGCGATCCACCCGGGCTATGGCTTCCTGTCCGAGAAAGCCGCGTTTCCGGAAGCATGCGAGGCGGCTGGAATCCAGTTCGTCGGGCCGCCCGCCTCTGCGATGCGCGCGCTCAGCTCGAAGCTGGCCGCGCGAAAGATGGCGGTCGAAAACGGCGTTCCCGTGACGCCGGGAAGCGGCGCCATCGCGGATCCAGCCGCAGCGTTGCAAGCGGCGCGAGAGATTGGGTTCCCGGTGATGGTGAAGCCGTCAGGTGGGGGTGGCGGAATCGGGATGAAAGTGGTCGAATCGGAGGCCGAGCTCGCCGCCACCGTGGAAAGCAGCGCGCAGGCCGCACGCTCCGCTTTCGGCGACGGAACGATTTATCTCGAGCGCTACGTTCGCAAGCCGCGCCACGTCGAGATCCAGGTCATCTGCGACAGCCATGGCAATGCCGTCCACCTCGGCGAGCGCGAATGCTCGATACAGCGCCGTCATCAGAAGATCATGGAAGAGACGCCCTCGCCTGCGGTCAGCGCTGAGACCCGATCCGCGATGGGCGAGGCCGCGATCAGGGCGGCCAGGGCGGCCGGCTACGTCAATGCGGGAACTGTGGAGTTCATCTTCAGCGACGGCGAGTTTTACTTTCTCGAGGTCAACGCCAGGCTGCAGGTCGAGCATCCGATCACCGAAGCCGTCACCGGCATCGACCTTGTCAAAGAACAGATTCGCGTTGCGGCGGGCATGGAGCTGGGCTTCATGCAGGAGGGAGTCCGCTGGACCGGCCACGCCATCGAGATGCGGATCAACGCGGAGGACCCGCTCCGCAAGTTCATGCCCAACCCCAAGAGGATTGTGCGATGGGTGGCTCCGGCGGGCCCGGGCGTCCGCGTCGATTCGGGCTTTGGGCCTGGCTCCGACGTTCCCCCAAACTATGATTCGCTCCTCGCCAAGCTGATCGTCCACGGAAACGATCGGGCTGAGGCCATCGCGCGAGCCGGCCGCGCTTTGCGCGAGTTCGTCGTCGTCGGGCCGGCGACCACCATCAGCTATCACCGAGCGATCCTGGACAGTCCGGACTTCCGCTCCGGTCAGCTGAGCACGCGCTTCATCGACGATCACCCAGAGCTGCTCGACAAGGCCAAGGGCTTTGCGGGCGACACCTCGCCATTCGATTACGGCGCCGACCCACGTCACGTCGCTGCCGCCGCCGCCGCAGTGGCGGCGGTGATCGAGAAGCAATGAGCAAGCTCCAGCACCCGGCGACAGGCAGGCCATTCGAAGTCGGCGCCTCGACCGTGGCCGGACGCTCTGGCCCGTTCAAGTTGCGCGATGACGTCATCCGCTTTGCCGACGGAGGCGAAGCGCGCTACACAATCGTGGTGAACCCGGACTCGGCTTTCATCGTGCCCTACTTCGAAAACGGCGACACCATGCTGGTGCGCCAATGGCGCCATGCCTGGGACGAGTCGTCCTGGGAAGTTCCGGCGGGAACTTTCGATGGCGAGGAGGACCCTCTACATTGCGCCCGTCGCGAGCTGGCCGAAGAAACAGGACTCGTGGCCGCGGACTACACGCCGCTCGGGATCGTCCACGGGGCTGCTTTCCTCACGGGTCGCGCGCACATGTTCCTGGCCCGATCGATCACTGAGTCAGACCGCAGCCCGGAAACGTACGAGCAGGACATGGAGGTCTTGCGGCTGCCGTTCGCCGAGGCGCTGGAGGCGGCCCTCGACTCGACGATCGCGCATTCGGGTTCGATCACCGCGCTCTGCCGCGCCGCCCGGGAGCTAAAGCTGATTTAAGGAGTCGGGCTGCCCACCGGGGAAGGCGTGGGGGTGGGGGTCGGCTCGGGCGACGGAGGGTTACCGTCGCTTCCCTGGCCGCCGGTGGTGCTGCCCGCGCCGGCGCTGGTCGAAGGCCCGACGATGGTCAGGTCGTACTCGAAAGGCACGCTCCGGCCGCCCACGTCCTGAACCGAGGTCAGGACCACGAGCTTATAGAGCGTCCCGGGCACAAGCTGCAGGCCGGTGATGACGACTGTCCGATTCGCATAGGTGGAAGCCCCCGCGACCCTCCTTCCGTTGGCGTCGAGCACCACCACACCATCCTGGACGGTGCTTGAAACCAGGTCGCTGTCGAACACGACCTTGACGCTCCCAGATGCGATGTCAACGGACACGACCTCAGCACCCTTGCCGAGGTCGCGGGTCGGGCTTGCCGTCGCCTGGTTGATCAAGAACGGGTGACTGGCTTGGTCGCGCACAAGGATCAACGTCTCCTCGTAGTCGCTTACGTCGAGGCTGCCTCTCGAAAGCACCAGCCGCACGACTATTCGAGCCGTGTTCTGGTGGCTCCCAGTGATCTCCTGGGCGAGGAAGTAGAAGCGGGAGAAGATGGCATAGCCGCTGATCACCAGGGGAAGGCCGCTGTTTGAGTACGCCTGCTTGCCCTTGTCGTCGAGATAGGCCGTCGCCTGGGCGGTCTGTCCCTGCAGGCGAGCGGTCATGAAAGAGCTCACCACCGACGACGCCTGGTCGATCGCCGAGGGTTCTGCAGGAAGAGGCGGGGCGGCAGCGCTCCACATCGCGGCGCCGCGAACGTACGCGAAGCTCGTCCCATTGGGCGCCCAGACAGGGAGGTGGTAAGTGCCGGAGCTCAACTTGGTGAAGCCGAAGCCGTCAGGGCGGACCGCATACAGGTTGGTCTCGGTCCCAAGCAAGATCACGTCCTGGCTTGACCACGACGGCTCGCCCACGGGAAGTCTCGCGATCCTGCGGCCCAAGTCGTCAGCGACGACTGTCGCATCGGTGCCCGCGTACAGCATTCGCGATCCGTCGGGCGACCAGCCGAGAAACTCTCCGCCGATCACTCCGAACCGGATCGCCTTGGTGCTTGCGAGGTTGAGCGCGTACAGCCAGCGGCCTTGCCGGTAGACGGCGGTGGCGCCGTCAGGCGCGATCGAAACTACCGCGGCGTCCTGCGGGATCGCGGCCACCTGCGTGGTGCCGTCCGCGGCCGTCTTGAAGACGCCGTCGCTGGTTCCCCACAGCAGCTGGTCCTTTGCCCAGCCAAGGGTGGTGAGGCGTGTCGCCGCGGTGAGGTCCGTGGTCGATCCTGTCGCCAGCGTCAGGACCTCGATCCGTCCGGCCCTTACATAAGCCAGACGGTCTCCCGCCGGCGCCATTGCCGGATGCGAGACCCCATCTGGAACCAGGACCTTGACGGTGCCATCGGCAACGGTCACCGATTCGAGGCCGCCGTTGTCGCCGACGAGGTAGAGGGTTGTCGAGTCGGCGGACCACTGCGGGGTGTCGATGGTGCCAGGCACCAGTGCTGCAAGCTTGTGCTCCGACAGCGGGGCTGCGGGGGTCGGGCTGACCGTCGGCTTAGGCGAAGGAGGAGGCGGGGTCACCGTCGGCTGGGTCACGAAAGTGATCGTCGTCGGGCTGGCCAGCTTGAGCCCGGACAGGGTCCTGGCACCGGGGCCGATGGTCACCTTGTACTGGGTGTTCGGCGCGAGGTTGCCGCCGGTCGGTTGGACTGCCAGCGTATTCGCATTCCAGGAAAAGGCGACGTAGGTCGCGGGCGCGATCTTCACTGCAGCCTCGGTGGACTTGTGGTCCATCGGCTGGTTGAACTTCACGAGAATGGGCTGCTGCAGCTGCACTGTGCGGGCATCCGCCATCGGGCTCGAGATGTGGATGTCGCTCCGGCTTGCCGGTTGGTTTGTCATGTACACGACCACCGACGCGATCAGCACCACGCCGGCGGCGGCGCCGACCCACGCGAACGAAGGTGGTCCTGACAGACGGCGCCACCATGGCGTGCGGCCTTCACCCATCTCCCAGGCTTTCTTCATCAGCTGCCGGCGCAGCTCAGAGCGGAATGCCTCGTCGAGCGGAGGCTCCGCCCGGCGGGTCGAACGAAGCATGCCGGCCAGGCGCATGAGCTCGTCGTCCTCCAAAATGTCGTTGAGCTCGGGGTCGTAATGCATGCTCATTCGACCGGCCTAAGCGCGTCGGCGTCCTGCCTCAGCCTGCTGACGCCGCGATGGATGAGGAGCTTCACTGCGCCGGCCGATTTGCCCATGACGATCGCGATGTCCTCGATCTTCATGTCTTCCTGGAACTTGAGGACGAGTGCGGTCTTCTGCTGCGCCGGAAGTTGCTCGACCAACGACCAGATCCGGCGGAGCTCGTCGCGGTGCGCGGCCAGGTCCTCCAGCGGAGGGCCGGCAACGGACAGGTCGTGAAAGTCGTCAAGCGGTTGCGACGGCCTGAGCGTGCGGTAGCGATCCGCGATGGCGTTCACCGCGATCTGGTACAGCCAGGCCGCGAAAGGACGTCCCGTGTCCTGATAACGGGGCATCGCCTTCAGAGCCTTCATGAAGATCTCTGATGTGACGTCTTCAGCCGCGGTTTGTTCCCTCACTCTTGAATACACGAATCTGTAAATCTGCTGAAAATGGCGGTCGTAGAGTGCCCCGAACTGCCGGGGATCCCGCTTGGCACGCTCCACGAGGTCTGCCTCGTCGTCATGCTGCAGGTCACTCACGGGCCGATCAGCCTGTTCGGGTTCAAACGAGGCGGCCTGCGAGGTGGTTACGAGATCGGGCCATGGGATCGTGGGGGATTATGGGCGGCACGGCCAGACCCGCTTGTGCCCGTGGGGACGCACACATCATGTTGTGGGGGGTTGGTTGCCGACCCACAACATCTGCTTCGACGCCGCGTGACACGTATAATCTTGGTGTCCCCCATTGTTCATTGGGAGCCGGCGCCCTATTTGATCGAGCGATACTCTCCGCCTGCGATTCGGGCGGTATGGTCCGACCAGCACCGGTTCGAACTGTGGCTTCGCATAGAGATTCTGGCGTGT
>JALZAL010000053.1 GCA_030948325.1 Candidatus Dormiibacterota bacterium | reverse complement strand
CCGTTGCGGTTGGCGATCGTGACCGCGGAGACCATGCCCGATGCCTTTCCCTGGGCCTTGATGGAGCAGATCATCTCCTCGCGCCAGCCATTCCCCGTCAGGGTGTTGGAAACGCCGACTTTGTAGGTCTTCGCGGCGCCGGCGGTGCTGCTGCCTCCGCACGCAGCCAGCAGGTCAACCACGCCGAACGTCAATACCGCCGCACCCATCGTCTTGCCGGCGCGCTCGACGAATTCGCGTCGGGTCCAATGCTTGTCTGCCATGCTCCTCCCTTCTTCTTAACGAACTCCAATAATTTCGGCCTGCGCCTTGCCGTTTCTTACTCCCTTAGGCACCTCCTGTCAAGGCCCGAGCCAGTCGCCGGGCATGCTCCCGGTACGCGGCGTCAAAGAGTTCACGCGACCGCTGATCGTTGACCACCGTCGGGCTGGTGATCACGGGCGTCATGGCTCCGCGGTCGACCAGCAGCTGCGCCGTCCGGACCTTGATCGCGTTGGCCACGGCCACGGCGGCGAAGGTCGAGCTCGGTCCCACCGGTGTGTCCAGCCCGTCCAGGATGCACAGGGCGTCTGAAGCCGGCGTGCAGAGGTCGATCACGATGTCCGCTTCGTCAAGAAGCCGTCCACCCACTTCCGGTTTGACCTCGCCAGCCATCGACTGGGCGACTGAGGTGATCGCGATCACCGGCAGCCCGCGGCGTCGGGCGCCCCGGGCCATCTCTACGGGGACGGCGGGCAGCCCGCTCGCGGAGAAGACCATCATCGCGTCCTTTGGGCCGAACTGGAAATTCTGCAGGATGACCTCGGCCAGGCCCGGGACACGCTCGATGAACATGGCCTGGCGCTGTCCGTTGGCACCCACCACCTGGGTGTGAAACGTCATCGAGAGTTCCACAATCGGGTTGAACCCGGGATACGACCCGTATCGCGGGAACATTTCCTCCACCGGGATGCGCGAGTGTCCCGTGCCGAACAGGTGGACGAGGCCGTCGGCCGCGATGGCATCGGCGCAGATCTGGCTGGCGTGCTCGATCGCCGTCGACTGGGTCGCCTCGATCCGATCGAAGATGGCGCGCGCGGCCGAGAACCAGGTCGTCATGGCGTCGCTAGCCAACGACGGTGCGGTCCACGCTGACCGGTTCCCAGTGCCCGCTCTTCATCGAGGCGTAGGCCGCGTCGATGACGCAGTTCACCACGTAGCCGTCGATGAAGTTCTCTCGCGGTTCCTTCTTGCGCGCAAAGCACTCCACGAAATGGCGCATCTCCTCGTGGTACCCGTAGACGCGGGCCTCGTCCGGAATCGGGAACACCCAACCGGTCTCGGCGTCGGCCTTCTCCATCAGATAGCCGGCGCTCTCTTCGATGAAGGCGCGCACGCGGGTCGAGCTGGTGTCGGTGATGATGCGGCCCTTGGTGCCGTAGATCTCGTTGCGCAGCTCCATGCCGCCCCTGGCGGTCCAGGAGGCCTCGGTCAGCGACGTGCGGCCATCATCGAGGCGCAGCAGCAGGACGGCGTTGTCCTCGCCGGTTGTCTTGTCCTTATGAACGAGCGTTGCGCCCCAGGCGAACACGTCCTTGATCACGTGCTCCTTGCCGAACAGGTAGCGGGCAGCCTCGATCGTGTGGCAGCCCATGTCCAGCAGCGCGCCACCGCCGGCGATCTCCGCGTTCCAGAAATGCGGCGCGTGCGGCCCCGAGTGGGCCTCGCGGGCCCGGATCGTCAGCAGCTCTCCGACGGCTCCTGACTCGATCATGGCCCGCGCCTTCATCACGTCCGGCGAGAAGACCTCGGTCTCGGCGTAGCCGTGCATCACGCCCGCCGATCGGGCCAGTCGAACCATCTCCGCGGCCTCGGACGCGTTGCGCGCCAGCGGCTTGGTGCACACCATCGCCTTCTTCGCTGCGGTCGCGGCGCGGGCCGCATCGACGTGCAGGTGATTGGGCAGCCCGATCACGACCATCTGCACCTCCGGATCGTCACACAGGGCTTCCATCGTCGTGTACTGACGCGGGATACCGTGGCGTCGCCCAAACTCCTGGGCCCGCTCCTGGGAACGGGAGTAATTCGCCACCACCTCCGCGCCTGGCACGTCACGCAGGCCGTCCATGTAGAAGTCTGAGACGAAGCCGGAGCCGAGCAGGCCGATCTTGACCATCACGCCGCCGCCGACTTCCGCGCTCGGAAGTCATCCAGCATAGTCGCGGTCGCGGTGGCGCCGACCCGGGTCACGCCCAGCTCCAGAACCTCCAGCAACGCGTCGAGCGTGCGCACACCGCCGGCAGCCTTCACCTGCACCCGCGGGGAGACCGTCCGTCGCATCAGGGCGAGGTCCGCGAGCGTCGCGCCAGACGGCGCGAAGCCGGTGGATGTCTTGACGAAATCGGCGCCGGCGGCCTCCGCCAGCTGGCAGCCGCGCACCTTCTGCGCGTCGTCGAGGTAGGCGTTCTCCATGATCACCTTGACGATCGCGCCTGAGGCATGCGCCACTTCGACGACCGCGGCAATCTGCTCCCGCACATGGTCGTCGCGCGCCGACCGCAGGGCAGCTATGTCGATCACCATGTCGACTTCGGCCGCGCCCTCCTCCAGGGCTCGCCTCGCCTCGAAGACTTTGGTGGCCGTGGTGGAGCTGCCGTGGGGGAAGCCGATGACGGTGCCTACCTTGACGTTCGATCCATCGAGCAGCGAGCGCGCGCGCGCCACGTCGCTGGGACGAACGGTGGCGGACGCGACATCGTAGCGGACCGCCAGTTTGCAGCCATCGGTGATGAAGGCGTCATCGAGCTCGGGCCGCAGCAGCGAGTGGTCGATTGACTTGGCGATCTGTGTGTAGGTCAGCCGGTCGAAGAGTGAGGCCATGAACCCTCCT
>JALZAL010000052.1 GCA_030948325.1 Candidatus Dormiibacterota bacterium | reverse complement strand
GCCAGGCCTGGGACCGGTGGGATGCCCAGCACTACATCTACTTGAGCGTCAATGGCTACGCGACCAGCGGCGACGCGCGCAACCTGATTGCGTTCTTCCCGCTCTACCCGGCCATCATCTCGGTGGTTGCCGCCACCGGGCTGCCGGCGCGGCTCGCCGCCCTACTGGTGAGCAACCTCGCCGGGCTGGCCGCCACTATCCTGCTCTTCGAGGTCACTCGCGATCAGATCGGGGAGCGTCCGGCGTGGCGGGCTGCCGCGCTCTTCACCGTCTTTCCAACTGCTTATTTCCTGCTCGTCGGCTACACGGAGGCCCTCTTTTGCGCGCTGGCGTTTGGCGCCGTGCTGGCCACGCGACGCAAGCGGTGGTTGCTGGCTGGCGTGCTGGGCGGGCTGGCCGCCTCCACACGGATCACCGGGCTGGCTTTGCTCCCGCTGCTGCTGCTCGATCTCTATGCGGCAAGGCACGCCTGGAAGCGCGTGTGGGAGGTGGCAGTCGCCCCAGCGCTCGTCGTCGCAGGCTTTCTCGTCTATCTGCTGACCAACTGGGTGGTCCTGCACGACCCCTTTGCCTTTGTCGCCGTGCAAGGGATGCACTGGTCGCACCGCCTCGCTCCCCCATGGGCGGGACTGACAGAGGCGATCCACGGCCTGTTCTGGCGCGTCCCCTGGGAGAAGCTCACCGTCGGCGTCGCCGAGATCGTTGGTGGTATCGCCGCCTACGTCGTGACCGCGTTGAGCGTGATCAAGTTGCGGCCGGGCGACGCCGCCTACGCCGCCGCCGTCACGGCGATGGTCACCTTCCTCCCCTTCTGGCTCAGTATCCCGCGCTACCTGCTCAGTCTTTATCCGCTTTTCCTGCTCGCTGGCCGCGTCCGCAACCAGTTTGTGCAAGGCATTGCCCTGGCTCTTTCATTTGCGGGCCTGATCGTCTTCAGCCTGGCCTTTTCGCGCGGCTATTGGGCCTTCTAAACAACGTGGCTGCGCCAGATGTCGCAGAAGCGGCTGATCAGGTAATCCCGTTACCCGCCGCCGCATGGCGGGGCACCCGGGTCCCTTCTCGGTAGCGCTTGACGGCGGGACCGCTGCGGGCAAATCAGCCGTTGCCGCCTTGGTCGCCGCAGAGTTAGGGGCTAGTGTGGTCGCGACCGATGATTTCTTCTCCTCGCAGGTGACTGGTGCTCAGTGGGACGCATGCTCGGCTGCCGAGAAGGCTGTTCGCGCTATGCCACAGAAAGGACCGATCGTTTTCTGCCCGTCGCCCAAACGGCTCTTATGCCGCACAGGCCGTTGTTCCGTGGCACCGTCGGCACATCCGGCACCACCTAGCGAGAGGGCCTGGGTTGGATTACGACGGTTCCCCAGATCCCAGACCGCCGATAACCCATCAGCATCATGAGGGCGATGACCGCCTGAACCAGCCCGATTAGCGCCTGTAGAAGCAGGTACCACGCCGGGCCGGTCGGCGGAATGATCCGGAGTAGCTGCAGGCCGCTAGCCGGAATGCGAAGCAGACCTGCTGCGAAGGCGATCAGTATTAACCAGAAAGTCCAGCGCCACCGCAGGATCACACCCACAGACAGCAAGCTGATGAATATCGAGATCACTGCCAGGAACAGCAGCGGATACGACGTCCCGTAACCTGGCAACTGCTTCAGCGTCCCGCGGTAGATCTCGGGGTCAACTACGAAGATGCCGATCAGGCTGAGCCATGCCAGAAGGAAGAATCCGAGCACGACTGCCTGTGTCCGATTAACCATGTTCGATATTCGTACCCCATTTCCGGGCAGCACGTACGGCAGGCTGACCGATTGCCGTCAAGTCATTCGAGAGCCGTGGCGTTCTGTGACCTGGGCAATACGCGACTGAGCGGACCTATGGTCAACTTATGGGCACGACGATCGGCGTGAATTTAGCCCCGCGGGCCCATCGGACCCTGGCCCAGACGGCAGCGATTCGTGGGCTGGGCCGACGGACCTCGAGGAGCACGAAGTCAGGATTGAGCTCCCGCACTTGCTGGCGGTCAAATGTTGAGCCGAGACGATCGTCACCCGGTAGCCATCGAGGCCCAGCTCGAGCCTGTAGAGGTCGGCTAGGTCTGAGAACTCGTCTTCTGCGACGAACAACACATGAAGCTCCTCGGAATCAGGCGCAGCGAGACGAAGTGACCATTGTTGCCGGTTGGACGCGGCTTGCATCAGCCGACGTGAACTGCCCTGGGTTTGGTGGAGGCTCAGGGGTGTCCTTGCTTAGCGGAAAGATCCCACGGAATCGAATTGGGCTGGGCAAGCGCCACTATTCACCTTCGTGTTGCCCCAGCCGGACGCCTTTTTACCGCCGTCTTGGGGACGAGCAAATCCGTACCATCCCCTTGGTGCTGTTCGTACTGTTCCAGCACACGCCAGGCCCGGAGGCTTGCAAGCGATGGGCTCGCGCGCCTTCGACTTCCTCGAGTGCGGGGCCACCAAACGGCGTGTTTGATCACCATGAGGCTGACGTCAACTTGGCCGCCTCCGAGAGGCTTGATGCCGCCTTCCGCGGACTTCGGAGCCGGCTCCTTTCATATGACATATTTCCCCCAAGGTTCCTGAGATTCGTAATTTGCCCGCCGGGGGAGTTGGTCGTGGGGAGTGTCATCGTCCAGCGCGTCGGGTTCGGGCCAGTTGCACTCGAGTCTGCCGTGCGTGTCGTCGATGTTTGGCAACGCCAGGCGGATGGAGCGCAGCAGGCCGGCTTTTCGTATGTAACGCTAGCTGGTCATCCAGAATGCGGCGCAGCTTCGTTCGAGGTCCGGATGGGGAGAGACGAAACAATTCGGTTGGTGCTCGAGGCGCGATCGATACCGGGCTCGGTCGCAACCCGCCTTGCCCGGCCACTCGCACGATCGATTCAAGTGGCGCTCACGCGAGCTGCGCTCCGCCGTCTTACGAAGGCTTAGCGGGGACGCGCAACTCTGCGCAGCACCACAGCTGCGCTGTTCCTGGGGATTGCTCGCGTCGCCGCGAGCCGGCGGCCCCCCGGGGAAAGCTCGTGACTCAAACCGTATCCCAGCCCTAACCTATAGGCGTGAGGCTGGCTCCCACCCGGTTTCTGCCTGGGCGCCTTTTGATGTTGGCGTTCCTGGCCATTTTGCTCCAGCGGGACTTGGTCAATCTCTTCGGAGCACCGACCCCTCTACCTGAGCTTGTCCTTTCCCTCATCGTGATCGCGTTGATCTGTGCCGTCTACGCGTGGTTCTGGCTGCGCATCGCGGGGAGCGACGATAACCGCCGCGCCAGCGTGGCTCTCGTTCTGCTCACATGTTCAGTTACAGCTTTCACCTGGATCGACCCCAATCGCTCGTATCCTTTCTATTACCCGTACTACTATTGCGCGATCGTCGCCGGAGCAGCTTACCCGTGGCGGGTCGGGCTCGTCGCTCTCGGCCTGGTTGCGAGCCTTGCGGCGACGGTCATCCTCCTTGCCGGAGGTCGCCTGTCAGTGGCGACCGATGTTGTCGTCGTGATGATCTTGCTCGGACTGGGCGCACTCGGAGTCCGTCGCCACATCGCGAACTTCGTTCAGCTTCAGTTGGCGCGAGATGAAATCCGCCGGCTGGCCGTTAACGAAGAGAGGCTAAGGCTCGCGCGTGATCTTCACGACGAATTGGGACAGACGCTCTCTACCGTGGTTCTTCAGAGCGAGCTCGTCTCGCTCGAGCTTCCCCCAGAAACCAGTGAGAGCACCCGCAGACGCCTGCGCCAGGTCATGGAGAGTGCTCGCAGCGCGCTTCAGTCAATGCGAGAACTCGTCACTGGTTTCCGGCAACCGACCCTCTCGCAAGAGGTCGCCAGTGCGGGAGCAACACTGGAAGCAGCCGGAATTAGATGTGAGGTGACTTCACCGCAGTTGGAGCTACCCCAACCGACAGACGCCGCCCTAGCCTGGGCAGTGCGTGAGGGGGCGACCAATGTTCTTCGGCACAGCAGGGCCACCAGGTGCGCGATCAGCATTGCTACCAAAGACGGTCATTTCCGACTCACGGTTCTGGACGACGGTCGAGGCTCGGAGAGCCTTGACCCCGGCCAGGGCTTGCGGGGGTTGCGGGAGCGGATTGAACCACTTGGCGGCCGGCTGTCGACGGAAGATCTGGTCGGCGGCGGATTCCAACTGACGGTCGACGTACCGATCCAGCAATGATTCGTGTACTCATCGCCGAGGATCAGGCTCTCCTGCGCCAGGCGCTAGCGGATATCCTCGCTCGCTATGAAGACATCAACGTTGTGTCTCAAGTTGGCCGTGGCGATCAAATCGTGGCAGCTGCTCTTCAGGCCCGGCCTGACGTTGCGCTACTGGACATCGAAATGCCCGGCAGGGATGGGCTTACGGCAGCGGGCGAGCTGCGCGATCGCCTGCCAAGCTGCCACGTATTGATCCTGACCGTTTTTGGCCGCCCCGGGTACCTTCGTCGGGCCTTAGATCAGGGTGCGATTGGATTCATCCTCAAGGACGCGTCGCCGTCAGTTTTGGTTGATGCGATTCGTCGCACAGCCCTTGGCGAGCGGGTCATTGATCCGCAGCTTGCGGTCGCGACGCTGGAGGAGGGCGAGAATCCGCTGACGCCGCGCGAACGAGAGATCCTGGCGATGAGCGCCTCTGGGTCCACCGCGGGGGAGCTCGCTCGTGCCCTCCACCTATCCGAAGGAACAGTCCGAAATCATCTTTCCCTCGCTATCCAAAAACTTAATGCTCGCACGCGCCTCGAAGCGATCAGGCTAGCGCAGGAAAAGGGGTGGCTTTGAACTAGACGAGTCGTGACAATCGTAACGACTTGATTCGTGAGATCCATGACTTCTTCGGCGGCTAAAACAGCCTTACGCTATGTCCCGGGCACCAATGGCAGCGCAAACATCGGCACGGGGCCACGGGTCGTCTCGGTTAAATCTCATACGGCCCGCCGATATTGCCGTGCTCTGCGGGATCGGGTCAGCCGCCTGGCTTTTCGACCTGGCTATTCATTCAGGCGACATTGGCCTGGCGTTCTCAGCCTCGCTGGTGGTCGCCGCGGGCGCGTTGCTTGTCGCCGGACGCCCGCGCAATGGCTGGTCGCGAATCCTACTTGCTGCCGGGGCCGTGATGGCGCCGTGGGTGACACTGCGCGCCAGCCCCTGGCTGCAATGGCCGGACCTTATTGTCACGATCGGGTTGCTGTCTGGTGGCGCAGTCCTGGCTTCTGAGGGAAGCCCATTCAGCATCTCTTTTGCACTTGTGAGCGAATGGATTGCTCGGCTCATGACCAACATGGCACACGCGGCAACCTTCATTGCCGCGCCTCTTTCGGCGGCTGGCGCAAGACTTACCGGGGACAAACGGCCAGCCGTTAGACAGATCGGTCGAGGTCTAGCCATTGCCATCCCGGTGGCCTGCGTAATTGGCTTCCTCCTCGCTTCAGCCGATCCGGTCTTTGCCTCCTTCTTCAACCTCCAAATTGATCCGGCAAGCATCATCGAGCACGCCTTCTGGCTGTTCGTGGGCGTGTGGGTGATGGGCGGATTGCTTCGGGCATCGCTGACTTCCCCTAGTGCGGAGAGAGAGGGCCGGCTTTGGAG